>CAZBBT010000140.1:0-7050 GCA_964490065.1 uncultured Mesorhizobium sp.
ACATCATCGTTTGTACGACTGCGAAGACGGACGACGAGGCCAGGGCTTTGCTCAAGGCCTTCAACTTCCCCTTCCGCCAGTAACGGCAGCGAGCAAAGGAAAAACCTGGAATGGCAAAGACCAGCTCAGTCGAGAAGAACAACCGGCGGCGCAAGCTCGTCGATCAGTACGCCGCCAAGCGCAAGGCGCTCAAGGACATCGTCATGGACCAGTCCAAGCCGATGGATGAACGTTTCCGCGCTCAGCTCAAGCTTTCGGCGCTGCCGCGCAATTCGGCCAAGATCCGCATCCGCAACCGCTGTGAAGTTACCGGCCGCCCACGCGCGTTCTACCGCAAGCTGGGTCTGTCTCGTATCGCGCTGCGCGAACTCGGCAACACCGGCCAGATCCCCGGCCTGGTCAAGTCGAGCTGGTAAGGAGGACATGAGATGTCACTGAGCGATCCTCTCGGCGATATGCTGACCCGCATCCGCAACGCCTATGGCCGCAAGAAGTCGACCGTTTCGACACCGGCCTCGCGTTTGCGCGCCCGTGTTCTCGACGTGCTGAAGTCGGAAGGCTACATCCGCGACTACAGCCAGACCGATTTCGACAACGGCAAGTCCGAGATCAACATCGAGCTGAAGTATTTCGACGGCAATCCAGTGGTGCGCGAAATCTCGCGCGTCTCGAAGCCGGGCCGCCGTGTCTATGTTTCGGCCAAGTCGATCCCGCACGTCGCCAACGGTCTCGGCATCGCCATCCTTTCGACCCCGAAGGGCGTGATGGCCGACCACGAAGCGCGCGAGCAGAATGTCGGCGGCGAAATCCTCTGCCAGATTTTCTAAGTCCGGCGGATTTTCGAACTGAAAGAACGAGGAGACAAAAATGTCTCGTATTGGAAAGAAACCGGTTTCTGTGCCGCAGGGCGTAACGGCCTCGGTCGACGGCCAGACGGTCACCGCGAAGGGCCCGAAGGGCGAGTTGAAGTTCGTCGTCAACGACGAGGTCCTGGTCAAGATGCAGGACGGCCAGATCGCCGTCGAGCCGCGTGACGAGTCGAAGACGGCGCGCTCCAAGTGGGGCATGTCACGCACGCAGATCGTCAACATCCTGACCGGTGTGAAGGACGGCTTTGAAAAGAAGCTTGAAATCACAGGCGTCGGCTACCGTGCCGCCCTGCAGGGCAAAGACCTGCAGCTCGCGCTCGGCTTCTCGCACGACGTTGTCTACAAGACGCCGGCCGGCATCACCATCACGGTGACGAAGCCTACCGAGATCACTGTCGCCGGCATCGACAAGCAGCAGGTCGGCCAGGTCGCCGCCGAGATCCGCGAGTATCGCGGCCCGGAGCCGTACAAGGGCAAGGGCGTTCGCTATGCAGGCGAGAAGATCATCCGCAAGGAAGGCAAGAAAAAGTAATAGTTTACGGCAATAGGGCAGTAAGACGGTAAGGCTATAAGTAGGGCATACATACTGCCCTAGTGCCATACAGATCTACTGCCTTACAAACTTAACGCCACGGGGCGTTGTCGCGGGAGGCCCGGCCTACCGCCTATGGCAAACCCCGATTTATGAAGGCAGGAATACGAACATGGTCGACAAGGCAGCCACTCAGAAGCGCGCACAGCGCATCCGCCGTCAGATCAAGAAGGTCGCCGGCGATCGTCCGCGCCTTTCCGTGCATCGTACGTCGAAGAACATCTACGTCCAGATAATCGATGACGCCAAGGGCCACACCATCGCCGCCGCTTCGACGCTGGAGAAGGATTTCAAGGCCGGCAAGAAGACCGGCGCGGACTCGGCTGCCGCCGCCGCCGTCGGCAAGCTCGTCGCCGAGCGCGCCGTCAAGGCCGGCGTCAAGGACGTTGTCTTCGATCGTGGCGCCTACATCTATCACGGTCGCGTCAAGGCGCTGGCCGATGCGGCCCGCGAAGGTGGCCTGAACTTCTAGGCGGCTCTGTGGAGGTGCCGCGGCGAAAAAGTTGCTGACTTTTCCGTCTGGATCGTCCACAGGAGACGCGATTTCGCCGCCGGCGACCTCGAAACGGGGCGCCGGCATTTCAGCAGCCCGTGCTTCCGGAAAAGAACAAGGAACAGGATATGGCACAGGAACGTAGGGATGGCGGCCGTGGCCGCGATCGCGAGGAGCGCGACGACGGCATCGTCGACAAGCTCGTCCACATCAACCGTGTGGCCAAGGTGGTAAAGGGTGGTCGTCGCTTCGGCTTCGCCGCTCTCGTCGTCGTCGGTGACCAGAAGGGTCGTGTCGGCTTCGGCCATGGCAAGGCGCGCGAAGTGCCGGAGGCGATCCGCAAGGCCACCGAGTCGGCCAAGCGCGATATGATCTTCGTACCGCTGCGCTCGGGCCGCACTCTGCACCACGACGTCGCGGGACGCTGGGGTGCCGGCAAGGTTCTGCTGCGCGCTGCCAAGGCAGGTACCGGCATCATCGCCGGCGGCCCGATGCGCGCCGTCTTCGAGACGCTCGGCATGCACGACGTCGTCGCCAAGTCGATGGGCTCGTCGAACCCCTACAACATGGTTCGCGCCACGTTCGATGCGCTGAAAAGTCAGATGCACCCGAAGGATGTGGCTGCAGCGCGCGGCATCAAGTATTCGACCCTTCAGGCCCGTCGCGGCACCGCCGTGACGGCTGAAGAGTAAGCTGGAAGGACCACGACGATGGCCAAGAAAGCTACCAAGACCGTTACTGTCGAGCAGATCGGCTCGCCGATCCGCCGGCCGAAGGAGCAGCGCGCGACGCTGGTCGGCCTCGGCCTGAACAAGATGCACAAGCGGCGCACGCTGGAGGATACGCCTTCGGTGCGCGGCATGATTGCCTCCGTCCAGCATCTCGTCCGCGTTGTGGACGAGGCCTGAGCGAGCGCAGGAGAAGACCGATGAAACTCAACGAACTGCGTGACAAGGACGGCGCGACGCATTCCAAGAAGCGTCTCGGCCGCGGTATCGGCTCCGGTTCCGGTAAAACCGGAGGCCGTGGCGTCAAGGGCCAGAAATCCCGTTCGGGCGTGGCCATCAACGGCTTCGAGGGTGGCCAGATGCCGCTCTACCGCCGCCTGCCGAAGCGTGGCTTCAAGAACATCTTCGCGAAGGATTTCGTGACGGTGTCGCTGGCCCGCATCCAGGCCGCGATCGATGCCAAGAAGCTCGACGCCAAGGAGACGGTCAACGCCGAGGCGCTGGTCAAGGCAGGCGTTATCCGTCGCGCCAAGGATGGCGTGCGCGTACTCTCCGACGGGGAACTGAAGGCCAAGGTTGCCTTCGACGTCGCCGGCGCCTCCAAGGCCGCTGTCGAGAAGATCGAGAAGGCCGGGGGCTCGGTAAAGCTCCCCGAAAAGGCGGCTGCCGAATAATTTCGGAAGCAGGGGCCTGCACCCTTCAAATGTTCCGATCAAACATGCGGCCGCGTCGTTGCGGCCGCTTGCATATTCAGGACTCCAGGCTTATCTCGGTCTCGCGCGTCGCCTGATCCGGGCCTTTGCAGCGTGACCTAGCGGAGAATCAGGCATGGCTTCGGCTGCTGAACAATTAGCCTCCAATCTGAATTTCGCGGCCTTCGCCAAGGCCGAGGACTTGAAGAGGCGCATCTGGTTCACCCTCGGCGCAATGCTTGTCTACCGGCTCGGCACCTATATCCCGTTGCCGGGCATCAACCCGGAAGCTTTTGCGCAGGCTTTCAGCCAGCAGAGCGGCGGCGTACTGGGCATGTTCAACATGTTCGCCGGCGGTGCTGTCCAGCGCATGGCGATCTTTGCGTTGGGCATCATGCCCTACATCTCGGCTTCCATTATCATGCAGTTGATGACGTCGGTTATACCCTCGCTGGAAGCGCTGAAGAAGGAAGGCGAGCAGGGCCGCAAGGTCATCAACCAGTATACGCGCTACGGCACGGTGCTCCTGGCGATCGTCCAGTCCTACGGCATCGCCGTCGGCCTTGAGAGCGGCAACGGCATGGTCATGCATCCGGGCACGTTCTTCCAGATCTCGACCGTCATCAGCCTGACCGGCGGCACCATGTTCCTCATGTGGCTCGGCGAGCAGGTCACCGCCCGCGGCATCGGCAACGGCGTTTCCCTCATTATCATGGCCGGCATCATCGCCGGCATGCCGCATGCGCTTGCCGCGACGCTGGAAATGGGACGCACGGGCGCGCTGTCCACCGGCCTCATCCTGGCGATTCTCGTCCTGGCTGTCGTCGTCATCGCGCTCATCGTGTTCTTCGAACGCGCCCAGCGGCGCCTGCTGATCCAGTATCCCAAGCGCCAAGTCGGTAATCGCATGTTCCAGGGCGACACCTCTCACCTGCCGCTGAAGCTCAACACGTCGGGCGTTATCCCGCCGATCTTCGCCTCGTCGCTGCTGTTGCTGCCGGCCACCGTCGCGGGTTTCTCGAACACGACGAATCTGCCCGGCTGGGCGACCACGATTCTGGCCGCGCTCGGCCACGGGCAGCCGCTTTATATGCTCTTCTACGGCGCGATGATCGTGTTCTTCACCTTCTTCTACACCGCTATTGTCTTCAACCCGAAGGACACGGCGGATCAGTTGAAGAAGCATTCCGGCTTCATCCCCGGCTACAGGCCGGGCGAGCGAACCGCTGAGTATATCGACTATGTGCTGACCCGCATCACCGTCATCGGCGCCATCTATCTCGTGGCGGTCTGCCTGCTGCCTGAATATCTGATCGCGGCGACTGGCGTACCCTTCTACCTTGGTGGCACTTCGCTTCTGATCGTTGTCAGTGTAACCCTCGATACGGTCGCCCAGATCCAGGGTCACCTGATCGCGCACCAGTATGAGGGCCTGATCAAGAAGTCGAAGCTGCGCGGGGGCAAGAGAGGCAGATGAGGTTGATATTGCTTGGCCCGCCAGGAGCGGGCAAGGGAACACAGGCGCAGCGGCTGGTCGAGAAGCACGGCATCCCTCAGCTTTCCACCGGAGACATGCTGCGCGCCGCCGTCAAGGCGGAGACGCCAGTCGGCTTGAAGGCCAAGGCGGTCATGGATGCCGGAGAACTGGTTTCCGATGCCATCGTCAACGCCATCGTCGCCGAACGTATCGGTCAGCCCGACTGCGCCAACGGCTTCATCCTCGACGGCTATCCGCGCACGCTGGCGCAGGCCGATGCCGTCGGGGCGATGCTCGACCAGCGCGGCCTCGAACTGGACGCGGTGATCGAACTGGTCGTCGACGACAAGGCGCTCGTCGGTCGTATCGTCAAGCGGGCGGAAGAGGCGGCCGCCGCCGGCCAGCCGGTGCGCAAGGACGACAACCCGGCGGTGTTCGAGGAGCGTTTGCGCGAATATTACAAGAAGACCGCGCCGCTGATCGGCTATTACTACGCCAAGGGCATGCTGAAGGGCGTCGACGGCATGGACGACATCGATGGCGTGACGAGGCAGATCGAAAGCCTGCTTTCCCCCGGCGAGCGAAAAGTAGCAGCCCGCACTTGACGGATCGGCCGCCTTGGAGTATGGCGGCCCGTCTCCCGATCAGGCATGAAGCTTGCCTGTCCGAAAGGACAGGGCAGCCGCTTTGAATTAGGAACTCCCGCAAGGGCCGGCCTCCACCGGACGCGGGACATCTGGAAGCGCTGGACTTGCCTTGTTTTTCAGGGTTGGCCGGCCCATATGGAGAAAGAGAAGAACATGGCCCGTATAGCCGGCGTCAACATTCCGACAAACAAGCGCGTCGTCATCGCGCTTCAATACATCCACGGTATCGGCAAGAAGTTCGCCCAGGAGATCGTCGACAAGGTCGGCATCCCGGCCGAGCGCCGCGTCAACCAGCTCACCGACGCCGAGGTCCTCGCCATCCGCGAGACCATCGACCGCGATTACCAGGTCGAAGGCGACCTGCGCCGCGAAGTTTCGATGAACATCAAGCGGCTGATGGACCTGGGTTGCTACCGCGGCCTGCGCCACCGCCGTTCGCTGCCGGTTCGCGGCCAGCGCACCCACACCAACGCCCGTACCCGCAAGGGTCCGGCGAAGGCGATCGCGGGCAAGAAGAAGTAATTGAATTAAGGCAGTAGGGGAGTAGGGCAGTAAGACATTAGGATCGGCAGACATGCTGCCATATTGCCCTACCGCCTTCTCCTAGGTGTAGCCGCTGGCATTACGGCGGCGTAGAGATCGACTGAAAGGAAACACATGGCCAAGGAAGCCACCCGCGTTCGCCGTCGCGAACGCAAGAATATTTCGTCGGGCGTTGCCCACGTCAACTCGACCTTCAACAACACGATGATCACCATCTCCGACGCGCAGGGTAATGCGATTGCCTGGTCGTCGGCCGGCGCTCAAGGGTTCAAGGGTTCGCGCAAGTCTACCCCCTTCGCCGCCCAGATGGCGGCAGAGGACGTCGCCAAGAAGGCGCAGGAACACGGCATGCGCACCCTCGAGGTCGAAGTTTGCGGTCCGGGTTCCGGCCGTGAGTCGGCGCTACGCGCGCTGCAGGCAGCCGGCTTCATGATCACCTCGATCCGTGACGTGACGCCGATCCCGCACAATGGCTGCCGCCCGCGCAAGAAGCGGCGCGTCTAACACATTACCGAGTGCCGTAGGGCGCCTGCGAAGAGCAGGCGCTTTCGCGGTTTTTCCAGGTCGCCCGCCACGATTGGATGGTGGCGGGGAAACGGAAGGAAGGCAACATGATCCAGAAAAACTGGCAGGAACTGATCAAGCCCAACAAGATCGAGTTCTCGTCGAAAAAGAAGACGCTGACCACCTTGGTCGCCGAGCCCCTGGAACGCGGTTTCGGCCTGACGCTGGGCAATGCCCTGCGTCGTGTGCTGCTCTCTTCGCTGCGCGGTGCGGCCGTCACCGCCGTGCAGATCGACGGTGTGCTGCATGAGTTCTCCTCGATCGCCGGTGTGCGCGAGGACGTGACCGACATCGTCCTCAACATCAAGGAAATCGCCATCAAGATGGAAGGCGACGGCCCCAAGCGCATGGTCGTGCGCAAGCAGGGTCCGGGTGCTGTCACCGCCGGTGACATCCAGACCGTGGGCGACGTCGAGATCCTCAACCCCGACCACGTCATCTGCAC
>CAZBBT010000141.1:0-7049 GCA_964490065.1 uncultured Mesorhizobium sp.
GTCGTCTGATCTCTCTCCTTGAGGGGGAGATGGCCGGCAGGCCAGAGGGGGGTGAGCGCCTTCATTGAAAAAAATCCTGTCTACCGTGAAATCTCCCGGAACGCCTTCACGGCCGCCGTGGCGAATTCCGGATCGTTGATGTGCAGCGGCAGGCGCTCGACGCGGCGCGTGGCGGTCGGACGGATCGTGCGTTCGATCGCCTGGAAGAGAGCCGTATCGGCCTCCGGGTCCCAGAAGGGGCCGCCTTCGATATCGAGGGCCGAGACGCCTTTTTCAGGGACGAGAAAGCGCACCGGGCCGTCGCATTGCGAAAGCTTCTCGCCGATCCATTCGCCGATCCGGCGGCATTCGTCGGCCGTCGTGCGCATCAGCGTGACGTTCGGGTTGTGCGGATAGAACAGCCGGTTCTTGTATTTCTCCGGCACGGTCGACGGCGCCCAGAAGTTCACCATGTCGAGCGCGCCGACGGAGCCGACATAGGGCAGCTTCGTTCTTGCAATGGCGCCGAAGCGGTCCGGCGTCGCCGGCAGAACGCCGCCGAACAGCAGGTCGCAGACTTCCGTCGTGGTGATGTCGAGCACGCCGGCCAGCAGGCCGCTGTCGGCGAGCTTCTCCATGGTGCGGCCGCCGGTTCCGGTGGCGTGAAACACCATGCAGTCGTAGTCGGCGCGCAGCGCCTCGACCATTGCGGCGACGGCCGGCGTGGTGACGCCGAACATGGTCAGCCCCAGCGCGGGCTTTCCTTCCGTTGCCTCGGCCGGCTTCGCCGCCATGCCGGCGATCGCCTGGGCGGCGTTGGTGAGCACGACGCGCGAGATGCGGTTCAGGCCCGCCATGTCGGTGACCGAAGGCATCATGACGATGTCGGAGACGTCGACATAGGGCGCCGTGTCGCCGGAGGCGAGCGTCGACACCATGATCTTCGGCATCCCGAGCGGCAGGGCGCGCATGCCGGCGGTGATGATGGAGGTGCCGCCGCCGCCGCCGATGCCGACGATGCCGGCAATATCCTGCCGCGAGGCGGCGAAGCGGGCGAATGCCTCGCCCATCGCCGCAACCGCCGTGCCGCGGTCGTTGTTGACGAGCACGGCGGAGGTTCCGTCGGGATGGTAGGAGGCGACGTCGCGAGCGGCGATATCGACCGGCACCAACGCGCCGCGCGTGCCGACATCGACCCGCGCCACGACGGCGCCGGCGGCCGCGACGGCATCGGCCAGGAAGGCGAGTTCCTCGCCCTTGGTGTCGGCGGTGCCGACGACATAGATGCGCTTCATCAGCGTTTCCCTGTCTCTTGTCGTGCTTGCCAGGGTAGCAGGCCATTGCATTTTTATGAGACACGCGTATCGTATTGATATGGATGTCTCACGTCAATCGGAGGCGAGCGCGGTCGCCGGGAGGGAGCTCGAAAAGGGACCAAGAGCGCGGACCCGCCGGCTGATGCTGGAGACGGCGACGCGCCTGATGCAGGCCGGCGCGACGCCTTCGGTCAGCGAGGTGGCGGAAGCCGCCCAGGTCTCGCGTGCCACAGCCTATCGTTATTTTCCCAGCCAGGCGGCGCTGGTGCAGGCGGTTGTCGACGAGGCGCTCGGACCGATCCTGACCTGGCGATCTGGCTCGCAGGACGCCGAGCGGCGCGTCGCGGCCCTGATCGATTCCGCCATGCCGCGCATCGAGGCCTTCGAGGCGACATTCAAGGCCGCGCTCAAGCTTTCGCTCGACCAGTGGGCGCGGCGTCAGGCCGGCACGCTGGGCAGTGAGCCGACTTTCGCGCGCGGCCACCGCAAGGACCTTTTGACCGACGCCATCGCGCCGCTGGAGGACCGCCTGCCGCCGCGCGCCTTCGATCGGCTGGCGCAGTCGCTGTCGCTGATCTTCGGCGTCGAGATGCTGGTCGTGCTCAAGGACATTTGGGGGCTTGGCAGCGCCGAGACCTTGTCCGTCGCGCAATGGGCGGCGGCGGCGATGGTACGCGCGGCGATGGAGGAAGCGGCATCCGGCAGCGAGGCCTTCCCGCCGTAAGCCGCAGGAAATAGCCTATATCTGGTTGGACCAGATTTGCACACTCGCAGTATAGGTCGATCACATTGGAGGGAAGGAAACAAGGCAAGGGTGTATCAACCAGTCGGAAAATTTAAGAAAAACAGGCCGGTATGCCGGAGATTCGGTTGCGAAGGCGTCTTCGTCCTGCCAAGAAAGCGCTTGACGGCCAGTTGAAATTGGTAATACCAGATTGGGAGGGTGCTGCCGGTTTCGAGGAGGTGGCCATCAGGGTTTCCGAGGCGCGGACGAAATCGGACTGCGACCGGGAATTCAGGCCAGGAGGAACTACCGGGCCGGATCGCGCGCCGGCCGACATGCCAGGAAAAATGCGTACAAGGGAGGAAGAACTATGCGCACGTCAGTGACCAGCATCCTTGCTGGTATCAGCCTAGCACTTGCCTGCGGAACGTCCGTCCACGCCCAGGACAAGCAGATCACGATCTTCTGGGCGGAATGGGATCCGGCCAACTACCTGCAGGAACTCGGCAACCTTTACGAGAAGGAAACCGGCGTGAAGGTCGTCGTCGAAACGACGCCGTGGGCCGATTTCCAGACCAAGGCGTTCACCGAATTCAACGCCAAGGGCAGCGCCTACGACCTGGTCGTCGGCGACTCCCAGTGGCTGGGCGCGGCCTCCGAGGGCGGGCACTATGTCGAGCTGACCGACTTCGTCAAGGAGAACGACATCCTTGAAAAGATGGCGCCGGCGACGGTGAAATACTACTCCGAATATCCCGGCAACAGCGGCAAGTACTGGTCGATCCCGACCGAAGGCGACGCCGTCGGCTGGGCCTATCGCAAGGACTGGTTCGAGGACCCGAAGGAAAAGGAAGCCTTCAAGGCGAAATATGGCTACGACCTCGCCGTGCCGAAGACCTTCAAGGAACTGACGGACATCGCCGAGTTCTTCAACCGACCCGACGAGAACCGCTACGGCATCGCCATCTACACGCAGAACCAGTATGACGGCCTGGCGATGGGCGTGGAGAACGCGCTGTTCTCCTATGGCGCCGAACTCGGCGACTACAGCACCTACAAGGTCGACGGCATCGTCAATTCCGACAAGGCTGTCGCGGCGCTGGAAAACTACCGCAAGCTGTTCGGCTTCACGCCTCCGGGCTGGACCAACGCCTTCTTCGTCGAGAACAACCAGGCTATCACCGAAGGCCTGGCGGCGATGAGCATGAACTATTTCGCGTTCCTGCCTTCGCTGCTCAACGAATCGACCAACCCGAACGCCAAGAACACCGGCTTCTTCGCCAATCCGGCCGGTCCGGACGGCGACCAGTTCGCCGCGCTCGGCGGGCAGGGCATCTCCATCGTCTCCTATTCCAACAACAAGGAAGAGGCGATGAAATTCCTGAAGTGGTTCATCCAGGACGATACCCAGCAGAAATGGGCCGATCTCGGCGGCTACACCTGCAACAAGGCCGTGCTGGAATCGGACGCTTTCCAGAACGCCACGCCCTACAACAAGGCCTTCTACGAGACCATGTTCAAGGTGAAGGACTTCTGGGCGGTGCCGGAATATGCGGAACTGCTGCAGCAGTTCAACCAGCGCATTTACCCGTTCGTGGTGAACGGCCAGGGCTCGGCCAAGGAAGCGCTCGACGCCGTCGCCTCGGACTGGGATGCGACCTTCAAGAAATACGGGCGGGTGAAATAATCCACCAGACTCGGCGGAGGGGGCGTGCAGCCCCCTCCGTTTCTTTTTTGATTGACGCAAACAAGGGAATTCGCCGTGGCGAGCGCCGTAATGTCCACGCTGGATCCGAAGTCCCGCGCCGCCGCCCGCGGCATGAGCGATCTGGCGATCCGTAACCTTTTCATCATCCCGACGATCCTGTTCCTGATCGTCTTCAACATCTTCCCGCTGATCTATTCGCTCGGCTATTCGTTCACCGATTTTCGCGCCTCGACCAATGCGCCGGCCAATTTCGTCGGGCTGCAGAACTATCGCGACCTGCTCAACGACCCGTTCATCTGGCGTAATTTCGCCGTCACCGCGAAATACGTCATCGTCTCGGTGGTCGGACAGGTTCTGGTCGGCTTCGGCACGGCGATGCTGCTCAACCGCGACATTCCCTTCAAGGGGCTTATCACGACCCTGCTGCTCCTGCCCATGATGCTGTCGATGGCCGTCGTCGGCCTGTTCTGGAAGCTGCTCTACGACCCGTCCTGGGGCGTCATCAACTGGGCATTCGGGCTTGGCAAGTTCCAGTGGTTGGGCGACCGCGACATGGCGCTGTACGCCGTCGCCATCACCGACATCTGGATGTGGGCGCCCTTCGTCATGCTTCTGTCGCTGGCCGGCCTCTCGGCGGTGCCGAAGCATCTCTACGAAGCGGCGGCGATCGATCGCGCCGGCCCGCTCTACACCTTTTTCCGCATCACGCTGCCGCTGGTGGCGCCGATCCTGATGATCGCGATCATCTTCCGCACCATGGAGGCGTTCAAGACCTTCGACCTGGCCTATGTGCTGTCGACGCAGCCGACGACCGAGGTGATCTCGATCCGCCTCTACAAGATGGCGTTCCAGGAATGGCAGACGGGCCGCTCCTGCGCGCTCGCCTACATCGTGCTCATCATGGTGCTGGCCATCACCAATATCTACGTGAAATACCTGAACAAAGTGAAGGAGCGCTGAGATGGCCGCCGTCCAGACTTCCGGCGAGCGCGCGCTCAACAAGGTCGCCATCGCGGCCGTGCTGATCATCACGCTGATCTTCCTGGCGCCGATCTACTGGATCGTGTCGACCTCGTTCAAGCCGCGCAACCTCGCCACGACGATACCGCCGACGGTGGTGTTCACGCCGGAGCTCTCGCCCTTCGTCAAGCTGATGACCAAGCGCTCGCAGTTGCGCGAGCAGCCGACGCCGGAGGAATACGCGGCGGCGCCGTGGTGGGAGCGGCGCGTCTTCGACGGCGGCGAGAAGGTGATGCGCGACGGCAGGGGCGATGTCCAGTGGTCGGCCTATCCCAGCCGCTTCCTGAATTCGCTCATCATCGCCATCACCTCGACCGTGCTGGCGGTCGGCATGGGTACCTTTACCGCCTACGGCTTCTCGCGCTTCAAGGTGAAGGGGGAGGGCGATCTTCTCTTCTTCATCCTGTCGACGCGCATGCTGCCGCCGGTGGTGGTGGCGATCCCGATGTTCCTGATGTACCGCATCGTCGGCCTGACCGACACGCATCTCGGCCTCATCATCCTCTACACCGCCTTCAACCTGTCCTTCTCGGTGTGGCTGATGAAGGGCTTCATCGACGAGATCCCGAAGGAGTACGAGGAGGCCGCACTGGTCGACGGCTACACGCGCATGCAGGCCTTCTTCAAGATCGTCCTGCCGGAGGCGGCCACCGGCATCGCGGCCACCGCCGTGTTCTGCTTCATCACCGCCTGGAACGAATACGCCTTCGCATTGATGATGACCAACCGGCGCGCGCAGACGGCGCCGCCCTTCATCCCCAGCCAGGTGGGCTCGGGCCTGCCGGACTGGACGGTGATCGCGGCCGGCACCTTCCTGTTCCTGCTGCCCGTGGCGTTCTTCACCTTCCTGCTCCGCAACCATCTGTTGCGCGGCATGTCCTTCGGAGCGATCCGCAAATGATCAGCAGCGACAGATTGCAACGCATCGCCGAGATCGTGATGGTGCTCGGCATCGTGGCGCTGTGCCAGCCCTGGAACCTGTTCCTGCACCGCTACGGGCTGACCATCGTCATCGTCGGCCTGGTGACGTTCATGTGCACCAACTGGTTCGGCAAGCCGCGCGTGACGCCCGAGGATACGGACGGCGCATTCGACGTGTCGGATCATCGCGAGGGCCAGGCATGACCCAGATCGAACTTCGCGGCGTGCAGAAATGGTTCGGCGCCGTCCAAGTCATCAAGAACCTGGACCTCTCCATAGCCGACAACGAATTCATCGTGCTGCTCGGCCAGTCCGGTTGCGGCAAGACGACGACGCTGCGCGCCATAGCCGGGCTGGAGACGATCGACGAAGGCGACATCCTGATCGACGGCCGGAAGGTGCAGCATCTCCAATGCTCGGACCGCGACATCGCCATGGTGTTCCAGTCCTTCTCGCTCTATCCGCATATGACGGTCTACGAGAACATCGCCTTCCCGCTGCGCGCCACGCGCATGGCCAAAGCGCAAGTCGACAAGGCGGTGCGTGAGATCGCGCGGGTGCTGCGCATTTCCGACCTGCTCGGCAAGCGCCCGTCGGCGCTCTCTGGCGGCGACATGCAGCGCGTGGCGATCGGCCGGGCGCTGGTGCGCCGGCCGAAGGCGATGCTGATGGACGAGCCGATCGGCGCGCTCGACGCCAAGCTGCGCGAGGAGATGCGCGCCGAAATCAAGCGACTGCACGTCAAGCAGGGATCGACCACCATCTACGTCACGCACGACCAGATAGAGGCGATGAGCCTGGCCGACCGCATCGTCATCATGCACGAGGGCGTGCTGCAGCAGGTCGGCACGCCGGAGGAGGTCTACCAGCATCCGGCCAATCTGTTCGTGGCGCAGTTCGTCGGCAGCCCGGTGATGAACGTCGCCGACACGAAAGTGGGCGAACAGGCCGGGCAGGCGTCGGTGGCCGTCGGCGGCGCCGGGCAGGGCTTCGCCTTCCCGCGCGAGCTGCTCTCGAAGCTGAACGGCCATGCGGCCGGCGACCTTGCGCTTGGGATCAGGCCGGAAGGCGTGCTGGTGCGGCATGAGAACGCCGACGGCTATCTGCCGGTGGAAGCGCAGATCATCGAGCCGCTGGGTTCCTTCGACATCGTCGACCTCAAGGTGGGCGACGAGGTGCTGCGCGCGCGCACCAAAAGCGGATTCGTGAACCGGCCGGGCGACAAGGTCTTCGCACGCATCGACCCGAACCAGGCGCATTTCTTCGACAAGGCAAGCGGCAAGAGCCTGGGGGTGAGGCTGTGATGGCGGATCAAACAGGGACGGCCGCGGGACAGCGCCCCCCTCTGTCCTGCCGGACATCTCCCCCACACGGGGGGAGA
>CAZBBT010000142.1:0-7020 GCA_964490065.1 uncultured Mesorhizobium sp.
GCGCTCGGCCTCAAATCGATCCGCGATTTTCACCGCCTCGGTTGCAGCCTTGGCGAACGTTCGATGCTGCCTTTTTCACCGTCGGATTCCTGCCGGTCCTGCAAGGCCATCACCAAGGGAATTCCGGCGGTCCGGCATCCTGCCCCGCTCCGCGGGGAGCGGGAAGTCTTCACCCTTTCTCAACCATGATTGGCAAAAATGCGTGCCATTCGGCCGCAGCGTGGGTGCGGCAAGTGCTTGGGGTAGCGAATTCGATGAATCCATTTCAGCAAGAGCCGATTCCGTCCATCGAAGGCGAACCAGAACCTTCCGACGCCGTGCTATCTCGCCGCGCCGTGCTTGCCGGCATGAGCGCCGCCACGCTGTTCGGCCTCGGTGGCTGCTCCCGGACCGGGGGCATGGACATGCCTTCGCTCGGACTGGACGAGATCACCACCGGCTCGATCCGCGCCGACCGGCCGGTTCCGGCGATCAGCGTCGACAGCCATGTCACCAGCCCGGACGTGATGTATGCCTCGGTGACCGACGGCGGCTTCGTCGTGCCGGCCGTGCCCTACCAGAAGGTGAAGCCCGAGTTCCGCCGCCAGATCGTCGTCGACCCGACCGGCGAGGCGCCCGGCACCATCGTCGTGCACACCAAGGAACGCCTGCTCTATCTCGTGCAGCAGGGCGGCGACGCCATCCGCTACGGCGTCGGAGTCGGCAAGGACGGCTTCCGCTGGTCCGGCCGCGCCAACATCCAGTACGGCCGCGAATGGCCGACCTGGACGCCGCCGGCCGAGATGATCCAGCGCAAGCCGGAGCTGGTGAAGTGGCAGAACGGCCAGCCCGGCGGCCTGATGAACCCGCTCGGCGCCCGCGCCCTCTACATCTACCAGAACAATCAGGATACCGGCTACCGCATCCACGGCTCGCCGGAATGGTGGTCGATCGGCAAGGCGATGTCGTCGGGTTGCGTCAGGCTCATCAACCAGGACATCATAGACCTCTACAACAGGGTGTCGAAGCGCAATCCGGTGGTTGTTGTGTGAGGGGAATAGGGGAATAAGGTAGTAAGGAAGACCGGGGATACTCTGTTCCCCTATTCCCCCGCTCCCTTCGCCATTGCGCCGCGCCGCAAGACGGGCGAATGTGCGCCGAGCCAAGAGCAGGAGCGGCGCCATGAGTGGAACATTCGTGATCGCGCAGGGCGGCGGCCCCACCGCCGTCATCAACCAGACCGTCGTCGGCGCCGCGCTGGAGGTCCGCAAGCGGCATCCCGGCGCGCGCGTGCTCGGCGCGCGCCACGGCGTCCGCGGCATCCGCGACGGCGACTATGTCGATTTGACCGCCATCCCCGAGGACGAATTGCGGCTGATCGGCAACACGCCGAGCGCAGCCCTCGGCTCGACCCGCGACAAGCCGGACGCGGCCTATTGCGACCTGGTGCTCAAGGGGCTGCAAAATGCCGGCGCCGACGCGTTCATCTATATCGGCGGCAACGATACGTCCGGCACGCAGCAGATCCTGACCGACGCCGCCGGCGGCAAGATCGCCTTCGTCCATGCGCCCAAGACCATCGACAACGACCTCGTCGAGAACGACCACACGCCGGGCTTCATGTCGGCGGCGGAATTCGTCGCCGGCGCGTTTCTCTCGGTCGATCTCGATTTCCGGGCGCTGCCGGGCATCTATGTCGGCATCGTCATGGGGCGGCATGCCGGCTTCCTCACCGCCGCTTCGGCGGCCTGGCGGCTGGAGGAAGGCAGCGGGCCGCATCTGGTCTATGTGCCGGAGCGGGCCTTTTCGGTCGAGCGCTTCATCGACGACGTCAAGGCGACGCTGTCGCGCCACCAGCGCTGCATCGTCGCGGTGTCCGAGGGCGTCTCGGCCGCCGACGGACGTTCGCTGGTCGAGACCATCGTCGGCTCGGACAGGATCGAGCGCGATGCGCACGGCAACGTCAAGCTTTCGGGCAGCGACCTGAACCGCGCCTTCGAGCAGGCGCTGTCGGACCGGCTGCCGGGCAAGCGCGCGCGCGTCGACGCGCTGGGCTACATGCCGCGCGGCTATGTCGGGACGATCAGCGCGGTCGACGCGCAGGAAGCGTTCGACGCCGGCGCCTATGCCGTCGCGGTCGCCGCCGAGGGCGGCGGCTCGGTGGCGCTGCAATATGACGGCGCCGCGACCGTGCTCAAGAAGGTGCCGCTGGAAGCGGTCGCCGGCAAGACGCGGCATATGCCCGACGATTTCCTCAAGCCGGACGGCAACGATCTCGCCGAGCCGGCGCTCGCCTATCTGAGGCGGCTCGTGCCGGCGAAACACAAGGTCGGCAGGCCGTTCGTCTGAGCCGGTCCGAACTCGTGAGGACGGACTGGTTCTCCAGAAGCGCCGTCGATAGCGCGACGACGATGCTGACCGAGCCCTTCGTCAATCCTTACGTCCGTGCCAACATATGGCATCTCAAGGGACGCGATGCCGATCTCCTGGTCGATACCGGCATGGGGCTGGCGCCGCTGGCGCCCGAGATCGAGACCCCGGCCGGCAAGCCGCTGATCGTGGCGGCGACCCACATCCATCTCGACCATGTCGGCTCGCTGCACGAATTTACCCTCCGCGCCGGGCCGGCGGCCAGCGCCGCCGATTTTTCGACGATGCCCGATCGCGCGACCTATGCCGACATGTTCCGCGTCCTCGCCGACCCGGTGACAAGGCCACCTGCGCCCGGCTGGCTCGCGGCGGACTATGCCGTCCCGCCCGCCCCGCTGACCCGCACCCTGGCCGAAGGCGACATCATCGACCTCGGCGACCGGCAGTTCCGGGTGCTGGAACTGCCTGGCCATTCGCCGGATTCGATCGCTCTCTACGACGAGCGGGACGGCCTGCTGTTCAGTGGCGACGCCATCTATGACGACGAACTGATCGACGATCTGGCCGATTCCGACCGCGCCGCCTATCGGGCGACGATGCAAAGGCTCCTCACCTTACCGATCCGCATAGGCCACGGCGGCCACGGGCCGAGTTTCGACCAGGCACGGATGCAGGCGATCGCCCGCGCCTATCTGGACCGTCCCGATAGTCGCTGACCCGGTTCGGTGGCAGGCATGGCCGGCAGCTTTTGCGAGCCGGTTACGGTTAACAATTCGCTAGCCGGCTCCTCTTCAAGGCCATAAATCGAACCGAACGGTTCGGTTTTCGTTGACGCTCTGTCCAGCACGTTGTGAACAGCGGGACGGGTATGGTTTGGCATATCGGCCAGCCTGTTTTCTTCAATCGATTGAAAATACAACCAAAAAATGTGGCGAAGGCTGCGTCGGTGCCATTTCAAGAAGCGGATTCATGGTCCAGGCGGAACAATTTCGTGATTGGAAACAGCCGGATGCACAACCCAAATCGGGGCTGTCCGAACGACGCGAAATCCTCCCAGGACACGCCGCTTGACGGACGAAACATTGAAATCTGGAGTACCTAAAAATGAAGAAGATCGCTTTTGCTGCCGCCACGCTGTTGACCCTGACCGGTGCCGCCTTCGCGGAAAACCCGAATGTCGGTGGACAGGACATCAACGTCATCGCCCAGGAACAGGTCGACACCACGCGCACCTCTTCCATCGGCCAGGACTCGGCGGCCTACAAGCTGCTCAACAGCGGCAACGCGGTTTCCGATCAGTCGGCGACCGAATATCGCCAGACGAACTTCGGCAACCGCTAAGACAGCGTCTTGACGAAAAGAGCGGCGGGCTTCGGCCCGCCGCTCTTTTTTTGTCTTCGGTCGCCGCACATGGATCGCCGATGCGGCAAGCCGGAACTCAGGCTGCCCTGGCCGAGAGTTCCTGCTGCAGGAACGATCGGCCGTTCTGATCGAAGATGTGCAGATCCTGCGGATTGGCGGCGAGCCGCAGCGTCGTGCCGCGCCTGACTTCGACATTGCCCGGCAGCTTGGCTGTCAGCGGCTGGTCGCCGCGGCCGATATCGACATAGACGAGTTGCACCTCGCCGAGTTGCTCGATGTAGTCGACCGGACCCTCGAACAGATAATCCTTACCGGTGGCGATGAAGAGATCCTCCGGCCGCACGCCGAAGCTGACGGCGGTGCCTTTCGCCGATGCCGGCGTGGCGATCGGCACGCCGACCTTGTTGCCACCGACATGGCTGATGGCGGTCGTTGCACCCGTGGCGTCAACCGTGGCCGGCAGGATGTTCATGGCGGGCGAGCCGATGAACTGGGCGACGAACAGATTGCCGGGCTTCTTGTAGAGGTCCATCGGCGTACCGACCTGCTCGATATGGCCATCCTTCAACACGACGATGCGGTCGGCCAGCGTCATCGCCTCGACCTGATCGTGGGTGACGTAGACCATCGTCGTTTCGGGCATCGATTCCTTCAGCTTGGCGATCTCGATGCGGGTCGCGACACGCAATGCGGCATCGAGATTCGACAACGGCTCGTCGAAGAGAAACACCTTCGGGTTGCGCACGATGGCGCGGCCGATGGCGACACGCTGGCGCTGGCCGCCCGACATGGCGCGCGGCAGGCGGTCGAGATATTTGGTCAATTGCAGAATCTCGGCCGCCTGGCGGACACGCCGATCGATCTCGGCCTTGTCTTCCCTGGCGATCTTCATGCCGAAGGCCATGTTGTCGTACACGGTCATGTGCGGATAGAGCGCATAGGACTGGAACACCATGGCGATGCCGCGCTTGGAAGGCGGCACGTCGTTGACCACCTGGCCGGCGATCTTCAACTCGCCCGACGTGATCTCCTCCAGTCCCGCGATGGTGCGCAAAAGGGTCGACTTGCCGCAGCCGGACGGGCCGACGAAGACGATGAACTCCCCGGACTTGATGTCGAGGTCGATGCCGTGAAGGATGTGTACGCTGCCGTAGGATTTCTTCACCTGCCTGAGCGTCAGATCGGCCATGATTTCCCTCCCTCTTGTTCTTCGAGCCGTTCAGGCGAGGCGCCCGAACCACGCTCCGTAACCGCCGAGCCGCACCCGCCCCGCCTCGGCCTCGCCGGAAAAACCGTGTCCCGACACGGGCTGGGCGGATTGCCCCGCACCGAGGTCGACCGTGGCCGGGCGGCCGCCGAGATTGAAGACGCAGATCATGCGCTCATTGCCCTCGCCGCGCGTGAAGGCGACGGTGTCGCCGTCGCTCGGCAGGAATTCGATGTCGCCCTTCACCAGCGCCGGATGGAAACGGCGGAAGGCGAGGAAGCGGCGATAATGCTCCAGCAGCGAGTCCTCGTCGCCCTGCTGTGCATCGACGGCTTTCGACAGATGTTCGGCCGGAACCGGCAGCCAGGGCTTCGCGGTGGAGAAGCCGCCGTTCTTCGCTTGCGACTGCCACACCATCGGCGTGCGGCAGCCGTCGCGGCCCTTGAATTCCGGCCAGAAGCGGATGCCGTAGGGGTCCTGCAGATCCTCGAAGGCGAGGTCGGCTTCGGTCAGGCCCAGTTCCTCGCCCTGATAGAGGCAGACCGAGCCGCGCAGCGACATCAGAAGCGCCGACACGACCTTGAGATAGGCGGTCGGGTCGGGCTCGTTGGCGGCCCAGCGTGAGGCATGGCGCTTGACGTCGTGATTGGAGAAGGCCCAGCACGACCAGCCGTCGGCGGCCACGCGGCCGAACTCCTGCAAGACCTGCCTGACCTTCGGCGCGCTGATCTTCTCCGGCGCGAGGAAATCGAAGGCGTAGCACATCTGCACGCGCCTGCCGCCTTCGGTATAGGCGGCGACGATTTCCAATCCGCGCTGTGAATCGCCGACCTCGCCGACCGCGGCGACAGCAGGATATTCGTCGAGCAAAGCGCGGAAGCGTTCGAGGAAGCCGAGATTCTCCGGCCTGCTCTTGTCGTAGAGATGGTCCTGATAGTTGTAGGGATTGACCGAGGGCGCGGTCTGGTCGTTGCGCTCCTCGGGCGGCAGGGCCGGATTGTCCTGCAGCCCCTGCGAGTGAAAGTAGAAGTTGATGGTATCGAGGCGGAAGCCATCGACACCGCGCTCCAGCCAGAAGCGGGTGACGTCGAGCAGCGCGTCCTGCACTTCGCGATTGTGGAAGTTCAGGTCCGGCTGCTCGGACAGGAAATTGTGCAGATAGTATTGCTGGCGGCGCGTGTCCCACTGCCATGCCGAGCCGCCGAAGATCGACAGCCAGTTGTTGGGCGGCGTGCCGTCGGGCTTGGCGTCGGCCCAGACGTACCAGTCCGATTTGGGGTTATCGCGGCTTGCCCGGCTTTCAACGAACCAGGGATGGTTGTCGGCGGTGTGCGACAGAACCTCGTCG
Organism: uncultured Mesorhizobium sp.; assembly: GCA_964490065.1. Taxonomy (GTDB): domain Bacteria; phylum Pseudomonadota; class Alphaproteobacteria; order Rhizobiales; family Rhizobiaceae; genus Mesorhizobium. The sequence continues at coordinate 6,267 of CAZBBT010000142.1, forward strand.
ATCATCACCTTGAGGCCCAGCCGGTGTGCCTCGGCAACCAGCGCGTCGAAATCGGCGAGCGTGCCGAACATCGGGTCGACGTCGCAATAGTCGGTGACGTCGTAGCCGAAGTCCTTCATCGGCGACTTGAAGAAGGGCGAGATCCAGATGGCGTCGGCGCCAAGCGAAGCGATGTAGCCAAGCCTCCGCGTGATGCCCTTGAGGTCGCCGATGCCGTCGCCGTCCGTGTCCTGATAGGAGCGCGGATAGATCTGGTAGATGACGCAGCCGCGCCACCAGTCACGATCGAGAGCCGGCATCGGGTGTTCGGACTTGCGCTGTGCAGCCTGCATGATCAGCCTCCTTTCACCGAGCCGGCCAGCAGACCGCGTACGAAGTAGCGTTGCAGCGAGAAGAAGACGATCAGCGGCACGATGATGGTGACAAAGGCCGAGGTCGTCAGGATCTCCCAGTCGCCGCCGCGCGAGCCGAGCAGCGCGTTCAGTTTCGCGGTCAGCACGATCTGGTCCCGTTCGGTGCCGAGGAAAACCATCGCCACCAAGAGATCGTTCCATACCCACAGGAATTGGAAGATGGCGAAGGAGGCCAGCACCGGGAAGGACAGCGGCAGCACGATCTTGACGAAGATCTCGAAGTCGCTGGCGCCGTCGATGCGCGCCGATTCCATGATCTCGCGCGGCAGGCCGGCGATGTAGGAACGCAGCAGGTAGATGGCGAAGGGCAGGCCGAAGCCGGTATGCGCCAGCCAGATGCC
>CAZBBT010000143.1:0-7013 GCA_964490065.1 uncultured Mesorhizobium sp.
CCGGCGGCTGACGCAGGCCGCATCCGCCCCGGTCAACACCAAATGGGGCTACGACAACCGCACCACCGCCTTCCGCGTGCCGCGCTCGGACCCGGCGGCGCGGCGCGTCGAGAACCGCATCCCCTCCTCCGACGCCAATCCCTACCTGGCGCTGGCCGCCTCGCTCGCCTGCGGGCTGATCGGCATGACCGACAAGGCGGCGGCGGAACCGGCCGTGCTGACCACGGCCAACGAGGACGAGATCGACCTGCCGCGCGGTCTGCTCGAAGCCGTCGACCTGTTCGAGAGCGACGATGAACTGGCCGCGGTGCTGGGAAAATCCTTCGCCTCCACCTACGCGGCGATCAAGCGCGCCGAGTTCGAGACCTTCATGGAAGTGATCTCGCCGTGGGAGCGGGAGTATCTGCTGCTGAATGTGTGAAGGTTTAGGGCAGTAGGGCAGTAGGGGAATGCCGGCACAAATCGAATCCTACAAGGACATGATTGTCTGGCAACAGGCGATGGAGTTGGTGGTTTCTGTCTATGCAACCACGAAGCAATGGCCCAAAGAAGAGCTCTATGGACTTACTTCTCAAGCCCGCCCTTCCGCGACATCCGTGCCTGCCAACATCGCTGAGGGTTTCGCGCGTGAGAACAGGGGCTCCTACCAACAATTTCTTCGCATCGCCCAAGGGTCGCTGAAGGAGCTTGAAACTCATCTCTTGATCGCACAGCGGATCGGCGTTGCCCATCGCGACAGCGTCGGTCCCGTACTGGATCAAGCCGAGAGCGTCGGCAAGCTTCTCCGCCTCTTGATCCGCAAGCTTTCAGGAACCTCAGCATGAACATACTGCCCTATTGCCTCACTGCCCTACTGCCTTTCGAATGACCTACCAATCCCCCATCTCCCCCGGCCGTTCCTGGTACGAGGACACTGTCGGCGAGCGGCCGGACTATCCGGCGCTGGACGGCGACCGGACCTGCGACGTCGTCATCGTCGGCGGCGGCTTCACCGGGCTTTCGGCGGCGACGCATCTGGCCAAGGCCGGCGCGGATGTCGTGCTCCTCGAAGCGCATCGCTTCGGCGACGGCGCCTCGGGGCGCAATGGCGGCCAGCTCGGGACCGGCCAGCGCGCCTGGGCGGAGGAGATGGAAGCCGAATACGGTTTCAGCCGCGCCAAGGCCCTGTTCGATCTCGCCGAAGAGGCCAAGGCGCATCTCCTGGAGTTCGTCGAAACCAACGGCATCGATATCGACTACCGGCCGGGCCAGATGTCGGTGGCGCACAAGCCGCGCTATGTCGACGACTACCGCAAGCATGCCGAGATCATGGCGGACCGCTTCGGCTACCCGCATATCTCCTTCATGGATCAAGGCGAGACTGCCGAGCGGCTCGGTTCGCAGACCTATTTCGGCGGCGTGCGCGACACCGGCACGGGCCACATCCATCCGCTGAAGCTGGTCATCGGCACGGCGCGCGTGGCCGCAAGCGCCGGCGCGCATCTGTTCGAGAACACAGCAGTCACCGGCATCGCCACCGCCGGGGGCAAGGTGCGGGTGACCACGGCCATAGGAACAGTCACCGCGGACAAATGCCTGATCGCCGTCAATGCCTATGGCGGCACGCTCGAGCCGGTCAGCGCCGCCCATGTCATGCCGATCGGTTCGTTCATCGGCGCTACCGTGCCGCTCGGCGCCGACAGCCCGGTTCTGCCGGGCTGGGAGTCGGTGGACGATTCGCGTTTCGTCGTGCGCTATTTCCGCAAGTCGCCGGACGGCCGGCTTTTGTTCGGCGGGCGCGAGATCTATGCCGTCAAGGACCCGAAGGACATCCACATCCACATCCGTCGCCAGATCGCCGAGATCTATCCGGCGCTGAAGGATGTCGAGATCACCCATGGCTGGGGCGGCTATGTCGGCATCACCTTGCCGCGCAAGCCGTTCGTGCGCGAGGTCATGCCGAACGTGATTTCGGCCGGCGGCTATTCCGGCCACGGCGTCATGCTGTCGAATTTCGTCGGCAAGCTTTACGCCGAGACCGTCTCGGGCAATCGCGACCGGCTGAAGCTGATCGAGGATCTGAGGATTCCGCCCTTCCCCGGCGGCCGGCGTTTGCGCGCGCCGCTGCTGTTTCTGGCGCTCAACTGGTATGCGCTGCGTGACCGAATTTAACCTTTTTCGATGCAAAATCCGGGACATCTTGCCGTCAATGGCCCAGTGATGCCACAATCACCTGCAAAATGATCCACTTGCGGGCGAAAAGAGCAGGTCAATCGCCGTCAAGCCGCATGTGCTTCGGGACCGACGCAGATCATCAAAGTTCGCAAGAACGTCGGCCTTGTTGGAGGTAGCGGAGTGAAGGGGTCCCCAGGTTTCGGCGCGCCGAAACGTCAGCGCTTTGCGATGCAGTTCGGCTATGACGTCCGCCCGTCGTTCTGGCAGGAGGTCAAGTCCAATTCCCATCTGGTGATCGCTGCAATCGGCACCGCCGCGCTGCTCGGCGTCGCCGGCACGGCGCTGTGGCTGGCGATGCCGGCCGGCGACCAGGAGGCCTTCGCCCAGGCCGAGCAGCCCGCCGCCGTCGCCGAAATCCCGGCGAAGGTCGAACCAGCAAAGGCCCAGGTGACCGACCAATCGGCTCCTGCCGCGACCGGCCCCGCGGCTCCAGTCGTGGCAACAGCCAAGGCCAACGCCGTCACCTTGCAGGCGGCGGAAGCGCAGGACGACATTGCCGCGCTTCCAGCCAACGATCCGCGCTGGAGCGGATCGACCCACAAGCAATCGCGGGCACCGGCAGAAGGTGCGGCGCAAGCGAACAAGGAAGCCGCCACGGCAAGCACCGCTCCGCCTCCCCTGCCGACGCCGGAGCAGGCGGCGTCCGTCGCCGCCTATCAGCCGGCACAGGAGACCAACCAGGACAGTGCCGCGGTCAAGGTCGAAGAGATGCGGGACGCGAAGGCCGTGCCGGCCGAAGAGCCCCCGACGCATCCAAAACCCGACAAGGCCGAAACGGCGGCGATTCCCGCCGTGAAGCCGGCGGAGCCGGCGCCGGAGCAGGCAGCCACGGCAAATGGCCGGATCCTGCGCGACGTCACCTTACGTTCCGGTCCGAAGAAGGGGGCCGCCCCGATCGGGACGATTCCCGCCAAGTCGGCGGTCCAGGTCATATCCTGCAAATCCTGGTGCCAGGTTGTCTACAAGGGCAAGCGGGGCTGGATCTACAAGAGCTTTCTCGATTCCAAGGCCAGGCGCGCTTCCGGCGCAACCGACCCGGTCAGGACCAAAAGCGTCGACGTGAAACCGCCGGCCGCTGCCGCGAAGCCGGCGAAGGTTGAAGAGAAACCCGTGGCTGTCGATCCGTTGGAAGTCAAGCGCCAGGGCAATGGCGGCCATAGCTGACGGCACGATCGCCGTCGGCATGCGCCCAGGCGCTCAGATGCAGCGGCCGCCATCCACTTCCAATGCCACGCCGGTGATGAAGGCTGCTTCTTCGGAAGCGAGCCACAGCGCGGCATTGGCGATGTCGAGCGGCGTCGACAGACGGCCGAGCGGGATGGAAGCACGGAACTTCGCGCGCAGTTCGGGCGTGTCCTCGCCCATGAACTGGGCCAGCATTCCCGTTTCGCCGGCCACGGGGCACAGGCAGTTGACGCGGATGTTCTTCGGCGCCAGTTCCACCGCCATCGATTTCGTCGCGGTGATCGCCCAGCCTTTCGAGGCGTTGTACCAGGTCAGGCCCGGACGCGGCCGCAAGCCCGCGGTGGAAGCCGTGGTCAGGATGACGCCGCCGCCCTGCTTTTCCATTATGGGAACCACGCACAGCGCCGCGTGGTAGATCGCCTTCATGTTGACGGCGGTGATGAGGTCGAAGGTCGCCTCGTCGACCTTCAGCATGTCACCGTTGCGATGGGTGTAGCCGGCATTGTTGACCATGATGTCGACGCGGCCGAAGGCATCGACAGCCGCACCGACCATCTCGTCGAACTCCGCGCGCTGCGAGACGTCCGTCTGCGTCCAGACCGCGGCCTCGCCGATCTCGCCGGCGACGCGTTCGGCGCCCTTGCCATTGAGATCCGCGACAACGATCTTCGCCCCCTCCTCGGCGAAGCGCTTCGCCATGCCCTCGCCGAAGCCCGATGCCGCGCCGGTGATGACGGCGACCTTGTCCTTGAGACGCATGCTTTCTCCTGCTGCTGCGCAAATGCCCAATCAAAGGTCGTTGGGCTTCAATCCTGTTTGTCGACCGATCCGTGCCAGCATCTTCGGACCGATCTCCTCACGATCATGAAACGCGAAGACGAAATTCGGCCAGCCCGGCCTTGAAAGCACACGATGAGAACCGTTTTGACGCTTGATGACCCAACCGATCCGTTCCAGAGCGACAAGCACTCGCCTGGCCGGAACGGATGGCCACTGACTCATGCCGCTATGAACAGATGACCGACTTCGGGAACTTCCTCGCCACGGTCGATCCGATCGGCGAGGGTCCTCAAAGCCAAAGCCTCGACCTTGCCCTGCGCTTCCTGGCGGGTAGCGCCATAGGCCATCACGCCCGGCAGCGCTGAAATCTCGGCAATCCAGCGACCGTCATCTTCGCGCTCGAATTCGATCCGCAGCATGTTTTACCGTCTCCGCTTGCGTCTCGTCCGTACAAGAATTTCGATGCGATGACGAGATTCAAGAGAACATTTTTACGTCAGTATCCATCGGATGACAGCGATCTATCGTTCCACGCTGGTCGATCGGTCAAATCACTCCCTATCCGTGGTTGAACACGACCGTCTTGGTCGCCGACATGTCGTAGAGCGCCTCGAAGCCTTTCTCGCGGCCATGGCCCGACTTTTTGAAGCCGCCGAACGGCAATTCGATGCCGCCGCCGGCGCCGTAGCCGTTGACGAAAACCTGGCCGGAGCGGACGCGTTTCGCCACGCGATGCTGGCGCGCGCCGTCCTTCGTCCATACGCCGGCGACCAGGCCGTAGTCGGTGCCGTTGGCGAGCCGGACCGCCTCCTCCTCGCCGTCGAAGGCGAACAGGGCGAGCACCGGCCCGAACACTTCTTCCTTGGCGATGATCGAGGACGGGTCGACGGCACCGAACAGCACCGGCGCGAAATAATAGCCGCCTTCCGGGGCATCCGCGCGGACCGAGCCGCGCGCCAGGACCGGAATGCCGGCCTTTTCAGCCTCGGCGACCATGGACGCGACCCGCGCCTTCTGTTTCGGATTGATGAGGGCGCCGAGATCGAGATCGGCGTCATGCGGCCCGGCGACGAGTTTCGAGAAACGCTCGGCGAGAGCTGCGGCGACCGCGTCGTAGACGGGCCGTTCTATCAGCACGCGGCTGCCGGCCGAGCATGTCTGGCCGCCATTCTGGATGATCGCGTTGACCAGCACCGGCAGCGCCTTTTCGATATCGGCGTCGGCGAAGACGATCTGCGGCGACTTGCCGCCGAGCTCCATGGTGACGCCGCGATTGTTGAGTGCCGCCGCCTGCTGGATCGCCGTGCCGGTGGGCGGCGACCCGGTGAAGGTGACGTAGTCCACCATGGGATGCGCGGAGAGTGCCGCACCGGCATCCCGGCCGTAGCCGGTGACGACGTTGAACACGCCCTCCGGGAAGCCCGCTTCCAGCGCCAGTTCCGCCATGCGGATGGCCGTCAGCGAGGCGTCCTCGGCCGGCTTGACCACCAGCGTGTTGCCCATGGCGAGCGCCGCACCGGCAACGCGGGCGAGGATCTGCAGCGGATAGTTCCAGGGAATGATGCCGCCCACCACGCCATGCGGCTCGCGCAGGGTGAGCGCGGTGTAGCCGTCCAGGAAGGGGAGGGTCTGCCCATGGATCTTGTCGGCCGCGCCGCCATAGAATTCATAATAGCGCATGGTGGCGACGACATCCGCCTTGCCCTGCCTCGCCGGCTTGCCGGTGTCGCGCGATTCCAGCGCGGCCAATTCGTCGCCGTTCTTCTCGACCAGATGGAAGAGCTTCGTCAGCAACCGGCCACGCTCGACCGCCGGCATTTTCGGCCACGGCCCTTCGTCGAAGGCCGCGCGTGCGGCACGGACAGCCAGGTCGACATCGGCTTCGTCCGAAGCGGGAATCGTTGCAAACACCTTGCCGTCGGACGGGCACGCGACATCGATCTCGCGGCCGGACAGGGCGGAAACGCTTTTGCCCACGATGACCTGCCGCAAGGTTCGGCGATCTCCAGTGGCTTTCGGCCGATCCATGTCCATCCCGATTTCTCCCTTGGCCTCTCCCGTCATATGCCTACCTTGGCTGACAGGGCAACTATCGCGACGCGATGCGCCCTATGTTGGACCAGTAGCCAGCGAGGCGCTGTGACACGATGCCACTGGAAAATTTAAATCGATTAGAATATATGGAGCCAGCGCTTAGGCGCGACCAGCCGCGGACATGTCCATGACCAGCCAGATCATTCCCGTCGACCCGTTCGATTTCATCATTTTCGGCGGCACCGGCGACCTGTCGGAGCGCAAGCTGTTGCCGGCGCTCTACTATCGCCAGCGCGACCACCAGTTCTCCGAGCCGACGCGCATCATCGGCACGTCGCGCGCGAAACTCACCGACGCGGAGTTCCAGGCTTTCGCCCGGCAGGCGATCACCGACCATGTCAACGCGAGCGATATCGACCAGAAGGAACTGGAAACCTTCGTGGCGCGCCTCGCCTATGTCTCGGCGGACGCCACCAGCGGATCGGGCTTCGACGAGCTCAAGAAGGCGATCGGCGACAGCGGCCGCATCCGCGCCTTCTACCTCGCCGTCTCGCCCACGCTGTTCGGCGACATCTCGCACCGGTTGCGCGAGCACAGGCTGATAACGCCCCATTCGCGCATCGTGGTGGAAAAGCCGATCGGTCGCGACCTCGCCTCGGCGAAGGCGCTGAACGACCTCGTCGGCGACGATTTCGGCGAACACCAGATCTTCCGCATCGACCACTATCTCGGCAAGGAAACGGTTCAGAACCTGATGGCGCTGCGCTTCGCCAACATGCTCTACGAGCCGCTGTGGAACT
>CAZBBT010000144.1:0-7005 GCA_964490065.1 uncultured Mesorhizobium sp.
CCAAGGACCGTCTGTCGGCAAAGGAACGTTCGACGTCGGCCGCAAAAAGCGGGGCGTTGGAGCCTTGCTGGCCTAGGCGACGGGAAACGTATGTTTCCAGGTTTGCCCGAAACCCGCTGAGTACCAGCCGTTCCTCGCGTAGCGCATTCAGGTTCTTACTTGACCACCACAGGGTCAGTGGCAGTACGACCCGAATGAGTTCATCGAAATATACCGTAGCCGCAACAAAGCTCTCCAGCGGCGAGACGTTTGCCCAAATTCGATTGGTCGTGATTTGTGCCTTCAGGCTGTCGTGCGGTAGGGCCGGCTGTTCCCGATACCGGCGCAGTGCTTGATGAACGACGGTCGCGGCATCGATTGCGGGCACGCCGTCCACGGGCGTAAACAAGATAGTCCGCGGGAGGGTGAGGTCTTCGGCAAAGCTGAGCCATACGTCCGCGACAATGCCTGCATCTTGGGTAAATCGTTGAAGCTCGCCAGGGCTGGCCCGCCCCAGCAGAAAATGGTCAACGAACCGACTTGGTATGGCAGCCATTCCCAGTTTTCTCGCGCACCAATGTTTGGATATTCAAGATAAAACCCAACATTAGACTGCGCGCAAGAAAAATTGGAGTTGCTTAAGGGAGCTAGATACCAGTGGACCCTTCCACTTTGATTATCTGTGTCGCCGAAACCTTCCCACCTTCGGTACCAACCTCCTCGAAGCTCACTTTACGACCGGTATCCAATGTGGATAGCCCGGCTCTGGAGGCCTCCTCAGCGCGAACAAAGACGTCACCACCGCCGTCGTCAGGCGTGATGAATCCAAACCCTTTTGTGGAACTGAAAAATTTCACTCTGCCGGTTGCCATGTTCAATTCCTCGCGAAAGAGCCAAGTTGGCTCCAATACTACGCGCCTTGCACGCTACATATGGTGAGTTCACCACTACGATACCATAGCACCCACCCTTCCAATGGTCCACTTTGACAATCGACTTGACGTTTAGTGAGTGATGACAGGTCGTTAGAAATCGTTGTCGACCAAAGGCCTCCACGTAGATTATCCATCATGTTCGCACGCCCATTCCTCATGCAGCTTGGCGATCTCAAAGGGCGACCGTCAAGGTGCGTTGTCGATTCTGGCTGTTCGCATTATGTTCCGATTTGTACTATTGCGGTGCGATTCGATCTAACTAAAGTGGCGATTATATATTTGACAAACCCGATGACGAATCAGGAGCGCGATGATATGAAAAGCGCATGGGGGTTTTGGACCACATTCAAAAGGAATGGGCTGTGCTGAAACAGGCACCGCTCGTTTTCGCCATTCTATTGATAGGCGGCTTGATAGCCGGTTTTGCCGGCGGGCTGCTGTTTCGGGGTCAGGAACTGGCGAACGCCGAAAGCCTGGTCAAACTCAAAGACGGCGAGATAGACAATTACCAAAAGACAATAAATGAGCGATTGGAGCGGGTAGAGAAGCAACTGTCTGCACAACAGTTGTCCTCAATCGAATCAACCCTGAAAGGGGCGCCGACATCATCCGTCGCGCTAAGTGCAGGGCAAGGCCACGAGGATACAGCTAACCTCGCTAAGCAGCTTCAGTCAGCCTTCACAAAAAGCGGGTGGCAAGTAACTGCTGCTCACCCGGAAGGGGAGTTCAAGGGCGTCTCCCTAAAGGTCGATGACCGTGAAAGTACGATGGCCATCGCGAAGGCTCTACAAGATGCTGGCGTCTCCTTTGACACGTCAACCGATGTAGACAACGGGAAAATTGGTGCGACCGAGTTCTTGATCTACGGGGCGGACAAAAGCAACAGCACCAAAATCACCCCGCAAGCCATCCCGAACAGCACCCAACCATAGGGCCACGCAGACGGATTAGTTGAGACGAATCGTTCTTGATCCGTTTCATCCAATTCCCCAAAATTTATGTTGTCCACAGATCGTTCTCGTTTGGTTCAAAAATTTTTTCTTTTGTAACCAATTGATTTCCCACAATCTTCATTCTAATGCCAATTCCGGCTTGTTTAAGCCCAGAATTCATGGCCTATTTGTCAAGAGGGGAATAGAAACTTGACAGGAGGAAGCCGCGATGTTATCGGCCCGCGCCTTCCGAATCGATAAAGCCGTGGATAAGGTAGTGGAGCTTTTCGACTATCTCACCGTTCGTGACTACGCGAAAGCGAAAGAAGCTGCGACTAAGCGTATAGTGAAGCGCCAGTCTCGGGGCAGCATCTTTGCGCAAAACGGCTGGTATATGACTGCGCAAAAGCTGGCGAAGAAGTCACGCGCCGCAGACGCCGATATCGAGTTTCTGGCTCGCTCGCTGAAAAAGTAAGGTCGCGTAAAGAATGGCGTCGAAGGGGGAGATCGACGCGGCTATTAAGCTGCTCTGCGAGGAATGGAATAGAGCAGAGAAAGCGATCAAGCTGGCAGAGCAGGTTAACGGGGAGATCGTCAATCCCGCGATCTATGAACTCCGCTACGGCGGCCGGCGTCTCATCGAAGCCCTCAATCTGGTTAAAGATAACCCGACTGAAGCTAAAAAGCTCCTGGATGACGCGCATTTTGACTGCAGTAGGGCCCGTCATGATGCTATTGACGCAGCGACCTCGAAAGTTGCTGCGGACATGGCGATCGCGGTCAAAAAGCTAAAGGCCGACGTTGTCTTAGATAAATTCCCTAAGTTCACCGAACTAGTTGGCAAAGTTCAAAAGGTTAGAAGGAAGATAGCTGTTTCGCGCGAAAACCGCGAAGATCGGAATGCCATATATGAGTCCATAAGCGCCGAAAGTCTGGATTCCATCATCGAGATTTTTGACGAGTTCCAAGCCAATGAACCTTTACTAATAGCAGCCGCTAGGCGGCAGCGCTTATTTAATGGAAGTAGCCTTTTGTTTGGGGTAATAGGAGTGGTTTTAACCATCGTCTTCGGTGTTGTCCCGCTCTTCTCAGATGGCGAGAATTCGCCCGCCACGGCTCAAATCCAAGCGCCCTCCGAGCATTAATTTTCTTTCTTTTTGGACGGTGTGTTTTGGTCGCTCTTCGACTTGGCAATCTTCTTTAGCTTCGCGTCGAAGGCCTCTTCTGAATCATCCGCTTCCAATTCGCGTGCAGCTTCCCTAAACTTTTCCACTTGGGGTTTGGGTTGTTGCCTTGCGTTCGCCATTAGAAATCTCCGAAGCTGCGCCGGAATACGGCTACGTAGCATATATCGATGAATCTGGCGATGACGGACTAAAGGCCGTCAAGCCGCTAACGGTCCCAGGTTCGTCTGAATGGCTGGTGCTGTCCGCCGTTGTTATTCGAGCCGAGAACCAGGCAAGGGTGCCGCAATGGGCGGACTCGATTCTCTCCAAGTTTCGATACCGACAAACATCTCAGATCCACTTTACCGACTTGAATGACGCGAAGAAGGCGGCGGCTTGCCTCGCGGTTAGCGGGCTTGATGTGCGCTGCTTCGTCGTGGCATCCAACAAAAAGAATATGCAGGGTTACAGCAACCCGTTTGCCGGCAAAATTCCATCGTCAAACTGGTTCTACTGCTGGCTTACGCGCATCCTCTTGGAGCGGGTCACACACTTCGTATCCGGAAAGTCTGTGCTAGAGCCGAACAAGCCAAAGCATCTCCGACTTGAATATAGCGCGCGCGGTGGACTTCGATACTCCCAAATGAACGCATACTATGAGTGGATGCGGCTTAAGAAGCACAACCCCTACTTACCTTGGGGCAAAATCTGTTGGGATGTAATGCACCCCGGCCTAATGCACGTGTATCAGCACTATGAGCGCGAAGGCTTGCAACTGGCGGATATTGTCGCCAGCGCCTTCTTCAAGGCATGTGACAAGCATGATACCGGTGGATGCGACCCAAGTTTTGCGGAACTCCTTCGTCCGCGTATGGGGCGCGATCCAGACCGCCCAGACGGTAAAATTGCGGGCTATGGCGTAAAGCTCTTGCCAAATATGAAGACCGCGAAGCTTGATCCCGATCAAGCCGTAGTTTTCAAATCGTATGGCTACCCAAAACAGTGGTGGGACCCGGAAGCGTTTCCCTGATGACCTAATAGCCCCACATCAAAGGCCGTCGAGCGTGTCATCTGGCGCCATGGGAATTGAGACCCACAACCCGCATTCCGGCGTCACCACCGATTTGCATTCTCGCAAATCGGCTAACAAAAGTCCATAGAATCAACGGCTTATTCCGTTAATTTCGCATAAGCCTTTGATCCGAATCGCCTATTTTTTTCGTTGCCTGTATCGCCAGAACGGAAAGCTCAGTTGGACGGGCTTGCGATAATGATCCTTCTTAGAGTCACATAGACCGCCGATAGGTGAGGCGCTTGCCCTTGGCACCCTTCAAGGCGATCAGCGAACGCACGCCGTCATCAATACCCATCGCCACGCGGTTGCTGTAGCGGAAATCGAACTCCGCCAGATAGCGGTGCAGGTGGTGTTCGGCGCAATGCTGATAAACGCCCTTCATGCCGCGCTTGAAGATCGAATAGTAGCCTTCGACAGTGTTGGTGTGGATGCGCTTTTCGCCTTCGTAGCGAACGTATTCATCCTTGGAATGCGTCACGAAATCGTGGCTGGCAAACTCCCCTTTGAGGCGACGATAAACGCCGCTTTCATCGGTCATCATGGCGCTTTCCTTCGCGATGTTGGCGCGAACGATCGGCATCACCGTACCAAGGCGCGCGGTATCGACATGGAAGGAACGGGCAATACCGCCACGTTCGACCAAGGTCAGAACTGTGTTCTTGTGCGCCGTGCCGCCGACGCCCTTGGGAACGCCTGTCAGCTTGCCGATGTAGGTTTCGTCGGCCTCAACGGTCTTGCCGCCGCCGCCCATCGGCGTGAAATCATCCGAGCGCATGGCCTCGCGGATGCGGTGCGAAAGGAACCACGCGGTCTTGTAGGTGCATTCCAGAACGCGGTGAAGCTGGTGCGAGGAAATGCCCTTCTTCGAGGAACACATGAGATGGATCGCCTGCAACCACTTGTGCAGCGGCAGGTGGGTTTCCTCGAAGATCGTACCCATGCGCACGGTGAACTGCTTGCGGCAGTCCTTGCACTTGTAAAGGCCGTGGCGCTCCAAGCCTTCCGGGTTCTTCTTCGAAGCCTTGGTGCGGACGCCTACCAGCTTGTAGTGTTCGGCCATCGAACCGCAATGATGGCAAACCGGACCCTGGGGCCACATGATCGCCTCGACATGCTCGAAAGCGGCGGCTTCGTCGTGGAAGTAGGGGCGGGACAGAACGGACATGGCGATAACTCCTTGAAACCGTTATCGCTCATTCCGTTGGTTTGTCAAATATATAATCGCCACTAAAGTGCGGGCAATGGTGGGCAGATCTCCAGAATATTCGCGGAAGCGATCCGGCGCGTATTTCACGCCGGATGATGTGAGCCAGGCGCTTGTCGCCTGGGCCTGTCATAGGCCCTCCGATCGTATGCTTGATCCCTCGTGTGGGGATGGCCAGTTTCTTGCGCTTCACCGAAATAGTGTCGGCATCGAGCAGAATCCAAGCTCGGCGCATCGCGCGATAATGCGTGCACCGGGCGCTCTGGTCCACGAAGGCGATTTTTTTACCTGGGCTCTTGAGACCCGTGAGCGGTTTGAGTGCGCCGCCGGCAATCCACCCTTCATCCGCTATCAGACTTTCAAGGGTGAAGTGCGGCGTCAGGCGTTTGACCTATGCCTCGATCTCGGCGCCCGCTTCAGCGGACTGGCCTCGTCCTGGGCTCCATTCATTGTCGCGACCGCCGGTCTTCTAAAACGTGGCGGCCGGATGGCTTTTGTCGTGCCCGCCGAGATCGGCCACGCGCCTTACGCCGCGCCGCTGCTTGACTATCTCGTCGAGTCATTCTCGAAAGTGCAGATTATTGCTGTGAGAAAAAAGCTATTCCCGACGCTCTCGGAGGATTGCTGGCTGCTCTACACGGAAGGCTTTGGCGGGAAAGCCGATGCGATTGGCATGATTGTAGTCGACGAGTTTGTCCCGGAAAGGACACCGCCGAAGCCGGTCATGAGGATAGACCTCGATGAATGGCGCACTGTCTGGAACCGGCGCCTGCGGCCTTATCTGCTACCGGCCTCTGTGCGCGCGCTCTATGCGACCGCGCTTGCTGACCCTGGCACGCACCGGCTCTCCGATTTCGCGGCCGTCGGCATCGGTTACGTGAGTGGTCACAATGATTTCTTCCATTTGAGGCCTTCCGACGCAGATCGCCTGCGAATCCCGTCGGCCTTTCTGCAGCCGTCGCTGCGCAACGGCCGGGCGATGCCAGACAAGCAGATTACCAAGGCTACGGTCGAAAAATGGCAACAGCGCGACGATCCGATGTTGCTGCTACGGCTGACGCGCCATCAAGAGCTTCCGGCCTCGGTGCGCAAATATCTCGATAGCAGCGTCGGCCAGGAAGCAAGGCAGGCATACAAGTGTCGCAATCGCGCGCCTTGGTATGCGGTACCTGACGTCCAGATACCCGACCTCGTGATGAATTACATGTCTGGGCGCAGCGTGAACCTTGTTAAAAATGCGGCAGGCGTTTCCTGTACCAACAGCGTCCACGCGATTCGCGTTCGCAATAGGGCGCTGGCAAACAAGCTGTTGCCGGCATGGTCGTCGTCTTTCGTGAGGTTGAGTTGCGAACTCGAAGGCCACGCGCTCGGGGGAGGGATGTTAAAGCTTGAACCACGCGAGGCTGGCCGGCTTGTATTCCCTTCGGCTGCGTCTATCGCCAGGGCCGATAACGACGAGCTTGAAGAGGCCATCGGATCTCTTCAGCGCTGGCGCCACTATGCCGATTGAGAACGACTACTTGATTGCACGCTATTGCAAGCTGTAGTGACCCTTCGAACCAGCGAATTAAAAGCTTGCGGCAAACGGCAGTTCCGCTCGCCAATTGGACAAGTGTAAGAAAAGCCGATGGCCGCTAAAGAAACTACGAAAAGTCAGGCTTGAACCGCGCCGGGTTTACCGGAGGCCATTTGGTTTAAGTTACGCCGCGATGGC
>CAZBBT010000145.1:0-6988 GCA_964490065.1 uncultured Mesorhizobium sp.
GCTCGTCGAAGGTGGACGAAATCACCTCGCCCTTCACCGAGCGCTGCATGTCGGTCACTTCCTCCGGACGCTCGTCGATGAGCAAGACGATCAGGTAACATTCCGGATGGTTGGCGGTGATCGAATGGGCAATGTTCTGCATCAGAACCGTCTTGCCGGTACGCGGTTGCGCGTTGATCAACGCACGCTGCCCCTTGCCGATCGGCGCCACCAGATCGATGACGCGCGGCGAGATGTCCTTGCTGGTCGGATTGTCGACTTCCATCTTCAGCCGCTGGGTCGGATAGAGCGGCGTCAGATTGTCGAAATGGATCTTGTGCCGGATCTTTTCGGGATCGTCGAAATTGATCGTGTTGACCTTGAGCAGCGCGAAATAGCGTTCGCCTTCCTTGGGGCTGCGGATCGGCCCTTCCACCGTATCGCCGGTCTTGAGCGAAAACCGGCGGATCTGCGAGGGCGAGATGTAGATGTCGTCCGGACCCGGCAGATAGTTGGCATTGGCCGAGCGCAGGAAACCGAAACCGTCCTGCAGCACCTCGACGACGCCGTCGCCGATGATCTCGACATCCTGCGCCGCCAGTTTCTTGAGGATGGCGAACATCAGCTCCTGCTTGCGCATGACGCTGGCGTTCTCGACCTCGAGCGATTCGGCGAATGCAATGAGATCGGTCGGTTTCTTGTTCTTGAATTCTGTGAGCTTCATTTCCTGCATGGATGGACTCTGGGTGTGCAAAGGGGAGAAAGAATGCGGCTTTAATCGAAGGCGCCGGGCGCGGCCGATAGATCAGGGCGGCGCTGCACGGGGAAGGGAGACCCGTCTTGTAGCTTTGCGCCCCGCAAAGAGCAAGGGCGCTTTTGCCATCCCAAACGCCGCTTCAGAACGGCTTGACGATCACCAGTATGACGATGGCGATCATCAGCAATGTGGGTATCTCGTTGACGATCCGCCAGTGCCTTGCCGGCTTTTCGTTGCGATCTTCGGCGAATTTTCGCACAGCAGCCGCCAGATAGCCGTGCACCGCCGACATCAGGATGACGGCGGCCAGCTTTGCATGCAGCCATCCGGCCGAAAACCAGCCGCCCTTCCAGGCCAGCCATAGCCCGAAGGCCCAGGTGATTACCATGGCCGGATTGATGATGCCGCGCAGAAGTCGCCGTTCCATCACCTTGAACGTCTCGGACTGCACGGAACCCTTTTCCGCCTCCGAATGATAGACGAACAGCCTGGGCAGATAGAGCATTCCCGCCATCCAGGAGATGACGGCGATCACATGGATCGCCTTCGCCCAGGGATAGAAATCATCCGGACCGAAGGCGAACAGCAGCGCCGTCAGAACCAGGAAGATGACGATGGCGATCGCCGCCCGCTTCAGTGCGTTCCTGCCGCTGTCGGTGATTTGTGGCTGCGTCATCCGCGCGCACTCCTGACCTGCCTGACCATTTCCTCGACATGCGCGACAGGCGTT
The DNA here is from genome assembly GCA_964490065.1 of uncultured Mesorhizobium sp. Taxonomy (GTDB): domain Bacteria; phylum Pseudomonadota; class Alphaproteobacteria; order Rhizobiales; family Rhizobiaceae; genus Mesorhizobium. The sequence continues at coordinate 1,467 of CAZBBT010000145.1, forward strand.
TCCGGCAGGATGCCGTGGCCGAGATTGAACACCAAAGGTCCTTCGCGCAGAGCCTTCAGGATGGCGTCCACACCCTCCGTCAGCGCCCGCCCGCCGGCGACCACCCTGAGCGGATCGAGATTGCCCTGCACAGCGCCTGCCTGCTGGAACGTCCGCGCGCTTGCCAGGGGAACGGTCCAATCGAGCCCGAGCGCATCCACATTCGTCAGTTGCCGATAGCTTTCGTAAAGCACCCCGGCGCCCTTGGGAAAGCCGATGATCGGCACGTCGGGATAGCGCGCCCGCACCTGCCGCACGATCCGGGCCACGGGCGCGACGCAAAAAGCCTCGAAACAGACCTCGTCCAGCACACCGGACCACGAATCGAAAATCTGCACCGCATCCGCACCGGCCTCGATCTGGCGGATGAGATAGGCTGCCGACTGATCGGCAAGCAGGTAGAGCAAGGCGCGGAACGCTTCCGGCTCGCGATAGGCGAACAGCCTGGCCGGCGCCTGGTCCGGCGTGCCGTGGCCGGCGATCATGTAGGTCGCTACCGTCCAAGGTGCACCGCAGAAGCCGAGCAGGGTCGTTTCTTCCGGCAGTTCCTTACGCAGCCGCCGCACCGTCTCGTAGACCGGCTCCAGATTCACATGAAACCTTTCCGGCTCGAGCGCGGCGATCGCCCTGGCTGAGATCGGCGTCAACAGCGGGCCCCGGCCTTCCTCGAAGCGAAGGTCTCGACCCAGCGCATGCGGCACGACAAGAATGTCGGAAAACAGGATCGCCGCATCGAAACCGAAACGCTCGATGGGCTGCAACGTCACTTCGACCGCCAGATCCGGATTGTAGCAAAGATCGAGGAAGGAGCCGGCGCGCTTGCGGGTCTCGCGGTATTCGGGGAGATAGCGGCCAGCCTGACGCATCATCCAAAGCGGCGGCGGGAAGACCGACTCGCCCCTCAGAACGTCGCGCACGATCCGTTTCGTGGCCATGGCTCTCGCTTTCACAGGCTCTCTAAAATCAAACAAAGAAATCTAGAAGAGTCTTCTGATTCTATGACTCTGTTTGAATCGGGAATGTCTGCCTGTCCAGTTTCGGAGGCGAAGAATCCACTCGTCATAGTGTCGCGACTCTGCTCTCCAACCTTTGGAAAACAGCCGGGAGGAGAAGGATTTTACAATTCGAATCAGCATGTTGCCGGAAGAAAAACCAGCTTTCCATCTGTGGACAGGATGAAGCCAAACCAGATCGCCCCCGGATTTGTCCCCAACCGCTTGGCCGCGTCCGCAGCGGTCGTGATTGTGGACAAACAGGCATCTGATACAGTCGCCCTCCGTCGACCCCCGCCGTCGTCCAACTTTGTCCACACGAGCCCACAGGCTGAAAAAAAACAGCGTGAATAAGCCGCAGAGCTTCTTCCATTTGCACCTGATTTCGGACGCTACCGGCGAGACTCTGCTGGCAGCCGGCCGCGCCGCCTCGGCGCAATACAAGGACGCCCGCGCCATCGAGCACATCTACCCGCTGATCCGGACCGAAAAGCAGTTGATGAAAGTGTTCGAGGACATCGAGGAAGAACCCGGCATCATCCTTTATACCGTCGTCGACCAGGCGCTCGCGCACCGCATCGATGAACGCTGCGCTGCGCTTGCGTTGCCCTGCGTGTCGGTACTCGAGCCGGTGCTTACCGTCTTCCAGTCCTATCTCGGTACGCCGGCCGGCCGCCGTGTCGGCGCCCAGCACGTACTCGACGCCGATTATTTCCGCCGTATCGATGCGCTGAACTTCACCATGGAGCACGACGATGGCCAACTGCCGGCAGACATGGAGGATGCCGATATCGTGCTGATCGGTATTTCCCGCACGTCGAAGACGCCGACCAGCATCTATCTCGCCAACCGCGGCATCAAGACCGCCAACATCCCGATCGTACTCGGCGTGCCGGTGCCGCAGAGCCTGGTGGAGGCGAAGACGCCGCTGATCGTCGGCCTTGTCGCCACCGCGGAACGCATCTCCCATGTCCGCCAGAACCGTGTTCTGGGCACGACGACGACTTATGATTCGGCCGGCTATGTCGACCGCGCGGCGATCACCGAGGAACTCGCCTATGCGCGCCAGATCTGCACCCGCCATGGCTGGCCGATGATTGATGTTTCCCGCCGTTCGATCGAGGAGACGGCAGCGGCGATTCTCGCACTGCGGGCGAAGGGGCGGTAGGTCCCATTGAGGGGAGGGACCGATTCACGTGAAACGTTCCCGCAAGCAAATCATTCAACCCACGACCGAAATGGTCTAAGCACGTCCTGCCGGTCACAAACCGTCTCGAACCAGCGGACCCTCATTCATGCCTCAACCCCTCGTCCTCGCCTCCGGTAGCCCGTTCCGCAAGGCAATGCTAGAAAATGCCGGCGTGCAGGTGGAAGCCGTGCCCGCCGATCTCGACGAGCGTGCGCTGGAAGCACCGCTGAACGAAAGCGGCGCCTCGCCGGAAGATGTCGCGCTGGTTCTGGCCGAAGCCAAGGCCGTCGAGGTCAGCGAACACAAGCCCGGCCGCCTGGTGCTTGGCTGCGACCAGACGCTGTCGCTTGGCGACGAGATTTTTCACAAGCCCGCCGACATGGAAGGTGCGCGCCGCCACCTGCTTGCGCTGTCGGGCAAGACGCATCAGTTGAACGCTGCCGCCGTTCTGGCGCGCGACGGCAATGTGCTGTGGCGACATGTCGGGGTGGCAAGCCTCACCATGCGCAAGCTGGAGCCTGCCTTCATCGGCCGCCATCTCGCCCGTGTCGGCGAGAAGGCGCTGCAGAGCGTCGGCGCTTACCAGGTCGAGGGCGAAGGCATCCAGCTTTTCGAGAAGATCGAGGGCGATCACTTCACCATTGTCGGTCTGCCGCTCCTTGCCGTCCTGGCGGAACTGCGCCGCCTTGGGGCCATCGATGGCTGAACCGTCGAAAAAGGCCTTCGTCGTCGGCCATCCGATCGCCCATTCCCGTTCACCAATGATCCATGGTTATTGGCTGCGGGCATACGGCATGGACGGCAGCTACCACGCGATCGATGTCGCTCCCGCCGAAGTCACCACGTTCTTCGGTTTCCTGGCCGAGCGTGGTTTTGCCGGCGGCAACGTCACCATTCCGCACAAGGAAGCGGCCTTCGCGGCCGTCGCGCGCCGCGACGAGGCCGCCGAATTGATCGGCGCTGTCAACACACTGTGGTTCGACAATGGCGTTCTCGTCGGCGGCAATACCGATGCGCACGGCTTCGCCGCCAATCTGGACGAATATGCGCCCGGCTGGGCCGGTAATGGCCCGGTGGTGGTGCTCGGCGCCGGCGGTGCCGCACGCGCGGTGATTCATGCGCTGAAAGTGCGCGGCGTCGACGACATCCGCATCGTCAACCGCACGCTTTCACGAGCAGAAGAACTGAAGCACCGTCTCGGCACAGGCATCACCGCCCACGGTACTGCGACACCCGACCTGTTGGCCGACGCCGGACTGCTCGCCAACACCACGTCGCTCGGTATGGCGGGCAAGGACGGCGCAGGCGCGTTGCCTGCCGATCCTGCCTTGCTGCCGGCGCACGCTATCGTCACTGACATCGTCTATGTGCCACTGGAAACGCCGCTATTGGCGGCGGCGCGGGCGAGGGGGCTGCGGACGGTGGACGGGCTTGGCATGCTGCTACATCAGGCGGTTCCGGGTTTCGAGCGCTGGTTCGGGCGCCGTCCCGAGGTGACGCCTGACCTGCGCGCGTCGATCATCGCCGATCTGGCCGCGAAGACATGATCGGGCAGGCGCCATGATCGTTCTCGGCCTTACCGGCTCTATCGGCATGGGCAAGTCGACGACCGCGAAAATGTTCGCTGAAGCGGGCGTGCCGGTGCACGATTCCGACGAGGCTGTGCATCGCCTGTACGCTGGCAAGGCAGCGCCGCTGATTGAGCAGGCGTTTCCCGGCGTGCTGGTGGAAGGCGTGGTCGATCGGGCGAAACTTGCCGCACGCGTACTCGGCAATCCCGAGACCCTGAAAAAACTGGAAGCCGTCATCCATCCACTGGTGCGCGCCGATGCGGACGCCTTCCTGGCCCGTCACCGCGCCGAGGGCAGCCCGCTGGCGGTACTCGACATTCCGCTCCTGTTCGAAACCCGCGGGCGCGATCGCGTCGACAAGGTGGTGGTGGTCAGCGCTGCGCCGGACATCCAGCGCGAGCGGGTGCTGGCTCGGCCCGGCATGACGGTGGAGAAATTCGAGGCGATCCTGGCGCGGCAGATGCCCGACGCCGAAAAACGCCGGCTGGCCGATTTCGTCGTGGACACGGGGCATGGATTCGACGCGGCAAGGGCGGCGGTGCAGAAGATCGTGGACGGTCTGACGGGGACACAGCGGAGTTAGCGCAAGCCTTCGGGCGAATGTCGTCAAGCGCTTCGCCGTGGACAAATCCTTCCCGGCCTTGCGTCCGACGACCGCCGCCTCCATCTTCATTGCGGAGCCGAATCGATGCGTGAAATCATTTTCGATACAGAAACAACGGGCCTGGACGCCCGCGAGGATCGCATCATCGAAATCGGCTGCGTCGAGCTCGTCAATCGCTTCCCGACCGGCCGCACCTTTCACCACTATATCAACCCCCAGGGCAGGGCGATCAATATCGAGGCGCAGGCCGTGCATGGCATCAGCGCCGAGCACTTGGTGGGTAAGCCCACTTTCGGCGACTTGGCAGAGGAATTTTTGACCTTCATCGAAGGCGCGAAGCTGATCGCACACAATGCCGGCTTCGACATGGGTTTCATCAATGCCGAATTCGCCCGGCTCGGCCATCCCCCCGTCGGTCCCGAGTGGGTGGTCGACACGCTGGCGCTGGCGCGGCGCAAGCATCCGATGGGCCCGAACTCGCTGGACGCGCTCTGCCGCCGCTACGGCATCGACAACGCTCACCGAACCAAGCACGGCGCGTTGCTCGATTCCGAGCTGCTGGCCGAGGTCTACGTCGAACTGGCCGGTGGCAAGCAGGCCGCGCTCATCCTCGACGCGGTGACGGCGCGCCGCGGCGAGACGGAGGTGACGCTGGTCGAGGTCACCGTCGATGCCCGTTCCGCTCCGCTCAGACCGCGGCTCAGCGAAGCCGAGATCGCCGCCCATGCCAGGATGGTGGAAACGCTCGGCGAGAAAGCGCTCTGGCTCCGTTTCGCCCCGGAGTGAACGGGCATGAAAAAACCCGGCGCGAGGCCGGGCTTGTTTCGTTGAACGCCGGATAAGCGCTCAGCTCACCTTGACCTTGCTTGCCGCCTGGTCCTCGGCGATCTTCTGCTGGAACATCTGCGCGAAATCGATCGGGTCCAGCATCAGCGGCGGGAAGCCGCCATTGCGGGTGGCTTCGGCGATGATCTGCCGCGCGAACGGGAAAAGCAGCCGCGGGCATTCGATGAAGAGCAGCGGCAACATGTGTTCCTGCGGGAAGCCGGAAATGGCGAACACGCCGCCATAGACCAGCTCGACGTTGAACAGCACGTCCTTGTCGAACGAGGCCTTGGCGTTCAGCG
>CAZBBT010000146.1:0-6818 GCA_964490065.1 uncultured Mesorhizobium sp.
AGCCATCAACGGATTCGGCCGCATCGGCCGCAACATCCTGCGCGCCATCTACGAGAGCGGCCGCAAGGACATCGACATCGTCGCCGTCAACGATCTCGGCCCGGTCGAGACCAACGCGCATCTGCTGCGTTACGACAGCGTGCATGGCCGCTTTCCGCATGAGGTGAAGGTCGACGGCGATACGATCTCCATCGGTTCCGGCAAGATCAAGGTCACCGCCGTCAGGGACCCGTCGCAGCTTCCCTGGAAGGAACTCGGCGTCGATATCGCGCTCGAATGCACCGGCATCTTCACGTCCAAGGAGAAGGCCTCGGCGCATCTGACCGCCGGCGCCAAGCGCGTCATCGTCTCCGCCCCTGCTGACGGCGCCGACTACACCGTGGTCTACGGCATCAACCACGACAAGCTGACCAAGGACCACATCGTTATCTCCAATGGCTCGTGCACGACGAACTGCCTGGCGCCGATGGCCAAGGTGATGAACGAACTGGTCGGCATCGAGAAGGGCATGATGACGACGGTGCACTCCTACACCGGCGACCAGCCGACGCTGGACACCATGCACAAGGACCTCTACCGCGCCCGCGCCGCAGCCTTGTCGCAGATCCCGACCTCGACGGGCGCCGCCAAGGCCATCGGCCTTGTCCTGCCGGAGCTCAAGGGCAAGCTCGACGGCATCTCGATCCGCGTGCCGACCCCGAACGTGTCGCTGGTCGACCTGAAGTTCATGTCCGGCCGTAACACGACGGTGCAGGAAGTCAACGACGCACTGGTCGCCGCCTCCGACGGCAAGCTCAAGGGCGTCATGACCTACACGCGCCAACCGCTGGTTTCGAGCGACCTCAACCACGACCCGCACTCGGCGACCATCCTGCTCGACCAGACCAAGGTTATTGACGGCAACTTCGTCAACATCCTCGGCTGGTACGACAATGAATGGGGTTTCTCCAACCGCATGGCCGACGTGACGGCGGTCTTCGGCAAGACCATCGGCTGATCCCGGCTGAAACAAGTCATCCGAACGCCCGCATTGCCGGGCGTCGGACTGCTGATAAACCCCGTCGATATCGGCGGGGTTTTTCGTTGTGACCAGCTCGGACTGGATTTCTTCGGGGCATGCGCGAAAGAATGGCTGGTCGGACCGGAACGGCTCGATTGGCGCTGGCGGTCCGCTCGCGTTTTGCGTATCACAGCCTCGCCCCGTCACCGGAAGGCTTCCCATGTTCGAAACGCTCCAGCCCGCTCCCACCGATAAGATCCTTGCGCTGATCGGCCTCTATCGCGCCGATCCGCGGCCCAACAAGGTCGACCTCGGCGTCGGTGTCTACAAGGACAATGAAGGCCGCACGCCGGTCATGCGCGCCGTGCGCGAGGCCGAGAAGCGGCTGCTGCAGAGCCAGGACACGAAAACCTATCTCGGGCTTGCCGGCGACACTGCCTTCAACGCGGCGATGATCGATCTGGTGTTCGGCAAGGCCGCCGATGCGGGCCGTATCCGCGCCGCGCAGGCGCCCGGCGGCTCCGGCGCGCTGCGGCTCGTGGCGGAACTGCTGCAACGCTCGCGCCCAGGCGCAACGGTGTGGCTCTCCGACCCGACCTGGCCGAACCACGTGCCGGTGATGCGCGGTGCTGGCCTTGCCACCCGCGCCTATCCCTATTTCGACGCAGCGACGGGTGCGGTGCGTTTCGACGCCATGCTCGACGCCTTGAAGACAGCGGCCAGCGGCGACGTGGTGCTGCTGCACGGCTGCTGCCACAACCCGACCGGGGCCAATCTGGACGCTGCGCAGTGGGCGGCGGTCGCCGACCTTCTCGTGGAAAAAGATCTGCTGCCTTTCATGGACATCGCCTACCAGGGGTTTGGCGAAGGCCTCGAGGCTGACGCCGAGGGCCTGCGCATCGTTGCCGGCAAGGTGCCGGAACTGGTCGTGGCCGCGAGTTGCTCGAAGAACTTCGCCGTCTACCGCGACCGTGTCGGCGCTGCGATGGTGATGGCGAAGGACGGTGCCCAGGCCGACATTGCCATGGGACAGATGCTGGCTGCGGCGCGCACGCTCTATTCCATGCCGCCGGACCACGGCGCCGCCGCCGTGCGCATCGTGCTGGAGGACCCTGCCCTGCGCGCGGATTGGCAAGCGGAACTGGAGGACATGCGGCTCAGGATGCTACGGCTGCGCAAGGAATTCGCCGACGCGCTGCGCCGCGCATCCAATTCCGATCGCTTCGACTTCATTGCCGAACACCGCGGCATGTTCTCGCGCCTCGGCTTGACGGAGAAGCAGGTCGAACGCCTGCGCGACGAGCACGCCGTCTACATGGTGGGTGACAGCCGCATCAACGTCGCCGGCCTGCCGGAGAATGGGCTGGACGCGCTGGCCAAGGCCGTCGTCTCGGTGCTCGACTGACGATGCAGCCTTCGAGGGACATCGCCCGGCTGATCGAGATCATGGCCGCACTACGCGCACCGGAAACCGGCTGCCCGTGGGACGTCGAGCAGGATTTCCAGACGATCGCGCCCTACACGATCGAGGAAGCCTACGAGGTCGCCGACGCAATCCAGCGTGGCGATTTAGACGATCTGCGCGAGGAACTCGGCGACCTCTTGCTGCAGGTAGTCTACCACGCCCGCATGGCCGAGGAGATCGGCGAATTCGCCTTCCCCGACGTGGTGGAAGCGATCACCAGAAAGATGATCCGCCGCCATCCGCACGTCTTCGGCGCCGAGCAGGCGCGCGGCGCCGGCATGGCCAAGGGCATGTGGGAGAAGATCAAGGCTGAGGAGAAAGCAGAGAAACGCTCCGCCCGCCTCGCGCGTGGCGTCGATCCGGAAGATCATGGCAAGGGATTTCTGGATTCGATCCCGGTTGCCCTGCCCGCTTTGACGCGCGCGCTGAAATTGCAGGAAAAGGCCGCGCGCGTTGGTTTCGACTGGAGCGAGGCGGCCCCGATCCTAGACAAGATTGAAGAAGAGATCGGCGAATTGCGCGAGGCGCTGGCACGCGGCGAAACGGCGGCGATCAGGGACGAGTTCGGCGACACGCTGTTTGCGCTGGTCAATCTCGGCCGCCATTTGAAGCTCGATTCGGAGGCCGCGCTTGCCGGCACCAACGAGAAATTCCGCAACCGCTTCCATCATGTCGAACAGGCGCTGGAAAAGGCGGGGCGATCGCTGGACGACGCCTCCCTCGAGGAAATGGAAGCGCTCTGGCAGCAGGCGAAGGGAAAATCGTAGCCTCAGCCGTCATCCCGGAATTCCGACGCGAGCAAAGCGAGCGTGGAATATCCGGAATCCATTTCGGAACATCGGCAAGATCACGGAATGGGTCCCGGCTCTCGCCTCCCATCCTTCGGATGCTCGGCAGCGGCCGGGATGACGTAGCCCAGACTCTATCGTCTCAGCCTGCCTTCGATTTCCTCGCGCGTTCGCGAGGCCGTCCTAAGCGTCAGTGCGACGCTGCCGTCCTCGTTGTCCTTGCGCGAAATGACTTCGCCGTTGCGGTACAGCCAGTCGACAAGGCCGAGCTGCGCCGGCTTCAGCGTGATGGCGAAGTCCGTCAACTCGCCCGAAAGATGCGCTTCGATCGCCGCGAGCAGCGTGTCGAACCCTTCGCCGGTGGTGGCGGAGATCGCCACCGGCGGCCGCTTCGAGGCAGCGCCTTCGGAAAGCAGCCGCGCGCGGTTGGCATCGTCGAGCAGGTCGATCTTGTTCCACACCTCGATGACGCGGCTGGAGTCATGCGCGTCGACGCCGAGATCGGCCAGCACGCTTTCGACATCCTCGGCCTGCGCCGCCGTGTCCGGATCGGAAATGTCGCGCAAATGCAGCACTAGGTCGGCCTCCACCACCTCTTCCAGCGTGGCGCGGAAGGCCGCGACCAGATGTGTCGGCAGGTCGGAAATGAACCCCACCGTATCCGACAGGATGACCGGCGTGCCATGCGGCAGCCGCAGGCGCCGTAGCGTGGGATCGAGTGTCGCGAACAGCATATCCTGGGCAAGAACCCCTGCCCCCGTCAGCCGATTGAACAGCGTCGACTTGCCGGCGTTGGTATAGCCGACGATCGCCACCACCGGGAATGGCACCTTCTTGCGCTTGGCGCGATGCAGGTCGCGCGTGCGCCGCACCGTCTCCAGTTCGCGCTTCAGCTTGACGATCTTGTCCTGCAGCACGCGACGGTCGGCCTCGATCTGCGTTTCGCCCGGGCCGCCGAGGAAGCCGGCGCCGCCGCGCTGGCGCTCCAGGTGCGTCCAGGAGCGCACCAGCCGGCCCTTCTGGTAGTTCAGATGGGCAAGCTCGACCTGAAGGGTGCCTTCCTTGGTGCGGGCACGCTCGCCGAAAATCTCCAGGATCAGGCCGGTGCGGTCCAGCACCTTGGTGTTGAGCTCTTTTTCGAGATTGCGCTGCTGCACGGGCGTCAGCGGGTGGTCGACGATGGCGAGTTCGGCATCGCTATCCTTCACGATGGCGGCGAATTCGCCGACCTTGCCGCTGCCGAGCAGCGTTGCCGGACGCGGTTCGTTGACGGCCACGACGGCTGTGTGCACCGGGTCGAGATCGATCGCCCGCGCAAGCCCGACGGCTTCGTCGCGCCGCGCTTCGGCCGAGCGCGTCAGGCGCGGCCGTCCGCTGTCGCCGTCGACCTGCGAGGCGCGGTTGAGAACTGGAACTATGACGACCGCGCGGGTCGGGGCCTTGCCGCCCCCGTCCGTTATCGATGCCGATTTTCCGCGAGCCGGGCGGTCCGCGCTATCCTGTTGTGCCAATTAGCCTTGGCTTTCCTCGCCATCAAACATCTGAACCGGCTGGCTCGGCATGATGGTCGATATGGCGTGCTTGTAGACGAGTTGCGAATGACCGTCGCGCCGCAGCAGGACGCAGAAATTGTCGAACGAAGTCACCACCCCGGTCAGCTTCACGCCGTTGATGAGAAAGATGGTCAGTGGGTTTTTGCTCTTGCGAACCGAGTTCAGGAACAGGTCCTGAAGGTTTTGTGAACGCTCCGCCATTGTTCTTGTCTTTCGCCAATCCCCGTCACTTTGCGTGCCAATGCGCCAAAATAGTCGGCGCATGTCAAGCGCGCAAATATCTCCGCCGTCAGCAACGGCAAGCAGAACGAGATATATTGAAGTTCATTTCCACCTGTGCGGTTATCAGGCCAGACTTTTTTCCGCAACGTCAAAAAAGGCTTCCCTGAGGGAAAGTGTAACAGAGCCCGGCTGGCCGTTGGCGATCGTCGCGCCGTCGACTTCGACCACCGGCATGGCGATCGTGGTCGCCGAAGAAATGAATGCTTCGCGCGCGGCCTTGGCCTCGGCAACGGAAAAGCTGCGTTCCTCGATCTTCAGGCCGAGTTTCTTCGCCACATCGAAAATCGTGGTGCGGGTGATGCCGCGCAGGATGCCGTGATCGGCCGGTCGCGTCACCAGCACACCGTCGTGCGTTACGATCCAGGCGTTCGAGGAGCCGCCTTCCTTGACGTTGTCGTCCGTGTCGACGAACCACGCCTCCTGGCAGCCCGCTTCCTTGGCCTTCTGCTTGGCGAGCACGTTCGGCAGCAGCCCCACCGACTTGATGTCGACCCGGTCCCAGCGGTTTTCCGGCACGATGATGACCTTGATGCCGGTCTCCGCGCGCTTTGCCTGGAAGTTGGGATCGACCTTCCTCGCCGTCACGACAAGCGAGGATGGGGTATCCTGCGGAAAGGCGAAATCGCGACTGGCGACGCCACGCGTCACCTGCAGGTAGACCAGCCCGTTGACGACGCGATTGCGCTGCACCACTTCGCGCATGACGATCACCAGGGCCTTGCGAGACACCGGCCAGGCGATGGAAAGTTCCCTCAGCGACCGGTCGAGCCGGTCAAGATGGCGCGGCATGTCGACGATGAAACCGCGCGCCACCTCGCAGACCTCGTAGACGCCGTCCGCGAACTGGTAGCCGCGATCTTCGATATGCACGACGGCGTCGCGATGGGCGGTGTAGCGCCCGTTGACATAGGCAATGCGAGGCATGGACTCACCTGAGAGAGCAATGGCGAATAGGGAGTAGCGAATAGCGAATGGGGGAACAAGGCAAAACGGGTCGGCCACAGCCGTCTCTCCGCTTCCCAATCCCTATTCGCTATTCGTCGCCCCCGTTCGCTTTCTCAGACCCCCAGCGACTTCAGCTTGCGATGCAGCGCCGAGCGCTCCATGCCGATGAATTCGGCCGTCTTGGAGATATTGCCGCCGAACCGGTTGATCTGCGCGACGAGATAGTCCTTCTCGAACTGCTCGCGCGCCTCGCGCAGCGGCAATGCCATGATGTGCTGGTCGGACTGGTTGGGCGTGCGCGGCATCACGTCGCCGATCTCCGAAGGCAGGAGGTCGGCAGTGATCGGCGTATCGATGTCGTCGCCACGGGCCAGGATCATCAGCCGCTCGACGTTGTTGCGCAACTGGCGCACATTGCCCGGCCAGTTGTGCGCCTGCAGCACGGCCATGGCATCGTCGCCGATGCGGCGCGGCTTGATGCCGGCTTGGCGAGCGATCTGCTTCATGAAATTGTCTACCAGGTAGGGAATATCCTCGCGCCGGTCGGCCAGCCCTGGCACCATGACCGGCACTACCGCGAGTCGATGGTAGAGATCCTCGCGGAAGCGGCCCTCCGCGATCATTGCCTCGAGATTCTGCGAAGTCGAGGAGATGATGCGCACATCGACCTTGACGCGCTTTGTGCCGCCTACCCGCTCGAACTGCTGCTCGACCAGCACGCGCAGGATCTTGTTCTGCGTCTCGCGTGGCATGTCGGCGACCTCGTCGATATAGAGGATGCCGCG
>CAZBBT010000147.1:0-6761 GCA_964490065.1 uncultured Mesorhizobium sp.
GCCCTGCCCTTTTCACCCCATCGCTACCACAAAGGATGATTCCGATGGCAACGACCTACTTCACCACCGACCACGAATGGCTGAGCGTCGAGGGCGGCATCGCCACCGTCGGCATCACCGACTATGCGCAGGAGCAACTCGGCGACCTCGTCTTCGTCGAGCTGCCGGAAATCGGCAAGACGCTCGCCAAGGGCGATACCGCCGTCGTGGTCGAGTCCGTCAAGGCGGCCTCGGACGTCTATGCGCCGGTCGATGGCGAGATCACCGAAGCGAACGAAGCGCTGTCGTCCGATCCGGCGCTGGTCAACTCCGCGCCGACCGGCGACGGCTGGTTGTGGAAAATGAAGCTTGCCGACGAGAGCCAACTTGCCGGCCTGCTCGATGAAGCCGGCTACAAGGCCCATATCGGCTGACGGTGAATGAAATGACCACGGCACCCTACGCATTCTCCGACCGCCATATCGGCCCCGGCGACGACGATATCCGCGCTATGCTGGCCCGCATCGGCGTGCCCTCGGTGGAGACGCTGATCGACCAGGCGGTTCCGAAGTCGATACGGCTCGGCCGGCCGCTCGCCCTGCCGGCCCCGGCCAGTGAAGCCGAGGCCCTTGCCGAGCTTTCGGCGACAATGGCGAAGAACACGGTGATGAAGAGCTTCATCGGCGCGGGCTACCATGGCGTCGTGGTGCCGCCGGTCATCCAGCGCAACATGTTCGAGAACCCGGCCTGGTATACGGCCTATACGCCCTACCAGGCCGAGATCAGCCAGGGCCGTCTGGAAATGCTGTTCAATTTCCAGACACTGGTGACGGAATTGACCGGCCTGCCGGTGGCGTCCGCCTCGCTGCTCGACGAGGCGACGGCCGCGGCCGAGGCCGTCGGCATCGCCGTGCGCCATCATCGCGACAAGCGCAATAAAGTCGCGTTTGCCGGCGTACCGCTGCCGCAGACGCTCGATGTGCTGCGCACGCGCGCCGAGCCGCAAGGCATCGAAATTGACGGCGATGCCATCGACGACAACACGGCGGCCCTGATCGTTTCCTGGCCGGACGCAAACGGCGTCTATGGCGACCACAAGGCGGCAATCGAAAAGGCGAAAACGGCAGACGCCATCGTCGTCTTCATCTCCGACCCGCTCTCGCTCACCGTCACCGCCACGCCGGCCAGCCTCGGCGCCGAAATCGTGGTCGGCTCCATGCAGCGCTTCGGCGTACCGATGGGCTTCGGCGGCCCGCACGCCGCCTATTGCGCGGTGTCGGAGAAACTCACCCGCCTGATGCCCGGCCGCCTCGTCGGCCAGTCGGTCGACACCAAGGGCCGTCCCGGCTTCCGGCTTGCGCTGCAGACACGCGAACAGCACATCCGCCGCGACAAGGCGACTTCCAACATCTGCACGGCGCAGGCACTGCTCGCCAACATGGCGACCGCCTACGCCATCTGGCACGGTCCGGCCGGACTGCAAGGCATCGCCTCGCGCATCCATGCGCTGGCGGCCGGACTGGCCGAAGGCCTGACCGCGGCCGGCGTGAAGGTACTCGGCACCAGCCGCTTCGACACGGTGACCGCCGAGGTCAAGGGCAAGGCGCAGGCCATTGCCGATGAAGCCGAAAAGGGCGGCAGGCTGCTGCGCGTCATCGACGCCGATCATGTCAGCGTGGCCTTCGACGAAACCTCGACCGGGCAAGATCTTGCCGCTATCGCCACCCTGTTCGGGGCCAAGGCTAAACCCGCGACCGCGAGCAGCCTTCCCGGCAATCCGCGCGGCCGCGAATTCCTGACCCAACCGGTGTTCCACGAGAACCGCTCGGAAACCGACATGATGCGCTTCCTGCGCAGGCTGGCCGACAAGGACCTGGCGCTCGACCGCGCCATGATCCCGCTCGGCTCCTGCACCATGAAGCTCAACGCGGCGGCCGAGATGATTCCGGTCTCCTGGCCGACCGTCGCCAACCTGCATCCCTTCGCCCCCAAAGCGCATTCGGTCGGTTATCGCGCCATGATCGACCAGCTCGAAGGATGGCTGGCCGAAATCACCGGCTTCGACGCGGTGACCTTGCAGCCCAATGCCGGCAGCCAGGGCGAATATGCCGGCCTGCTCGCCATTCGCGGCTATCACAGGGCGCGTGGCGAGGGCCATCGCACCGTCTGCCTCATCCCCTCCTCCGCGCACGGCACCAACCCGGCGAGCGCGGCCATGGCGGGCATGAGCGTGGTGGTGGTGCGCTGCACCGACGACGGCAGCATCGACATCGACGACCTGAAGGCAAAGGCCGCCGAGCACGGCGCCGACCTCGCCGCGCTGATGTTCACCTACCCGTCCACGCACGGCGTGTTCGAGGAAGGTGCGAAGGACATCTGCGCCATCGTGCATTCACATGGCGGCCAGGTCTATTTCGACGGCGCCAACCTCAACGCGCTGGTGGGGCTTGCCCGGCCGGGCGATATCGGCGCCGACGTCTGCCACATGAACCTGCACAAGACCTTCTGCATCCCGCATGGCGGCGGCGGTCCGGGCGTCGGTCCGATCGGCGTCAAGGCGCATCTCAAGCCGCATTTGCCGGGCCATGTCGCGGAAGGCTCGACGCATGCGGTGGCGGCGGCTCCGTTCGGCAGCGCCTCCATCCTGCCCATCACCTGGATGTATATCCGCATGATGGGGCCGGAAGGCCTGAAGCAGGCGACCGAGATCGCCATCCTCTCGGCCAACTATCTGGTGGCGCGGCTGGGCAACCACTATTCGGTGCTCTATCGCGGTCGCGGCGGGCGCGTGGCGCATGAGTGCATCCTCGATACGCGCGTGCTCAAGGACCGCTCGGGCATCACAGTCGATGACATCGCCAAGCGGCTGATCGACTACGGCTTCCATGCGCCGACCATGTCGTTCCCGGTAGCCGGCACGTTGATGGTGGAGCCGACCGAATCCGAGCCGAAGAGCGAGGTGGATCGTCTCTGCGAAGCACTGGTCGCCATCGCCGATGAGGCGGCCAAGGTGGAAAAGGGCGAATGGCCGGCGGACGACAACCCGCTGGTCAATGCGCCCCACACGGCTGCCGAAGCACTGGCCGGCGAATGGACGCACCCCTATTCGCGCATGGAAGCCGCCTACCCTGCCGGCAACGCCGATACGCTGGTGAAATACTGGCCGCCGGTGTCTCGCATCGACAATGTCGCGGGCGATCGCAACCTGATCTGCTCCTGCCCGCCTCTGTCGGAATACAGCGACGCGGCGGAGTAGTGTCGAGCAAATTGTAAGCCATCCGTTTACAGTCGTAAACCGATGGCTTACACTGCTCGTTCATGATCCGATCGTTCCGCAGCAAGGTTCTGGCAGAACTGTGGAGCAGCGGACGCAGTTCAAAGGTCAATCCTGCGCTGCAAAAGCGGATACGAACCAAACTGGACAGGCTGGACGCGGCTAGAAGCATCAGCGAATTGAACATTCCCGGCTTCGACTTCCATGCGTTGAAGGGATTCGATCCGACTCGCTACACGATTCACATCAACGGTCCTTGGTGCGTGACGTTCGAATTTCGCGATGGCGACGCCCATTGCGTCGATCTGGAGCAATATCATTGATGTCGTTCGGGCTCTTGCCCTGACCCATGAGGATTTCAGATGACCGAGTATCCCGCGATCCGCGATCCAAACCGTTGCCCGACGCATCCGGGTGAACTGCTGCGCGAAGACGTCATCCCTGCGACAGGTAAGTCCAAAACCGAGATTGCGCGGCTGCTCGGCATTTCCCGCCAGCATCTTCATGACGTTCTGAGCGAGAAAAAGCCGATTACGCCCGCTGTCGCGGTGCGTCTTGGCAAACTCTTCGGCGACGGACCCGGCATCTGGCTGCGGATGCAGGCGTCTTATGATGCCTGGCACGCAGAACGGGAAGTCGACGTCAGCAATATTCCGACCATCCGCGCGGCTTGAACACGGCCAGTCCTGGATGGAATGCGAGTTCCGTGCCGGCGCAGGGCGTGCGCACGGCCGCCGGCAGGCTTATCCCACCAGCCGCCAGTTCTTGTACTCGATGCGGTTGCGCCCACCGCGCTTGGCGGCATAGAGCGCGGCGTCCGCACGGTGCAGCACCTCCTCGAGACGCGCGCCCTCGGCATTGCCGAAGCCGATGCCGGCGCTGACGGTGCATGACAGGGCCCCCAGTTCGGTCATGAGGCTGGCAGCCGCGAAATCGTCGGAGATCCGACGCGCGGCGGCCTGCGCCTGCTCTTCCGTGACGCGCGGCATGACCAGCGCGAATTCCTCGCCGCCGAGCCTGAACAGATCGTCGTTCGACCTCAAATGGCGCCGCGCGACCTCCGCGAAGCTGAACAGCACCCGGTCGCCGATGGCATGGCCATGGGTGTCGTTGATGCGCTTGAAGTGATCGAGATCGAACATGACGATCGCCATATAGGCGCCGAAGGGCCGCTCGCCGTAGCGGGTGAAGAGCGCCCGGCGGTTCATCGCACCCGTCAGCAGGTCGCTCAGCGACGCCGCGCGATGGCGGGCCGCATTGCGCGCCTGGTTGAGCGCCAGCGAGAGCGCGCCGATGCCCGTCATGCAGGCCACGGCGACGATGATGGAGAGGTCTTCCGCCCAATTCTTCGGCGCATGGCCGATGACCCATTGACCGTCGAGCAGGAGCAACAGGCCGCACAGGCCGAATGCAATGGCGCAGGCCGTATACATCGCCGCGAGCGCGATCATCGGGATCGGCGCATCGGACCGATGCCGGAAATAGATCCATGCGGTCAGCCCCAGCACGGCGAGCGCACCGAAATTCTCCACCATCAAGGCGGCACCGTCTTGACCCGCGAGCAAAAACGGCGCTTCGAGAACGACGACCGCGCCGGCAGCCAGCAGTGTCGGGCGAAGCGGCGACCGCCGGGCACAGAACTGGTGCGCAGCCCCGTAAAGCGCGGCAAGCCCTACGGCCAGGAACGCCAGGACAACGGCCAGCAACGGCAGCGATGGGGATTGCACATAAGTCCAGTAGGCCAGCACATGGCCGACAATCAGCATGACGCCGGCGGCCCAGGTCAGCAGGAAGCTGTCTCGCCGGGCCGACGTCCAGACGCCGAGCAGGGTCGCGCTCAGGCAGACGCCCGAGAAGCCGACCGCGAGCAGCATGGACGTGAAATCCGGCAGTTTCGCTCTCCCCGCGCATGAACGGAGCCAGCCCTACAGGAGAATGCTTTTCATACGATTACCGCGCGTCTATCAAATTTGCATTTCTGTCCCGGATATTGCAGTTCCGTGCTTTGCGATGCACTTCCCAAAACCGGGACGAGGCTGCATGAACGGAACGCGAACCTTCGTGCCTCCACATTGAAAGCGTGGCAGTATCGCAAGTGATTCGCAGCACCGGATTCAGCGACGCGCATGGACGACATGAACGATCTCTTCGGCAATTCCGACAAGCATCCGCAAGCCGTGCGCGCATCCTCACGCCCGGCCGATCCGCTGGTGCAGGCAGCTAGCGCGAAGAAGGCCTCTGCGCGCGACGGTTCGGAAGGCTACAGCGCCGCCGACATCGAGGTGCTGGAGGGACTGGAGCCGGTGCGCCGGCGTCCGGGCATGTATATCGGCGGCACCGACGACAAGGCGCTGCATCATCTGTTCGCCGAGGTCATCGACAACTCGATGGACGAGGCGGTGGCCGGCCATGCAACCTTCATCGAGGTCGAGCTTTCGGCCGACGGCGTGCTGTCCGTCACCGACAACGGCCGCGGCATCCCGATCGACCCGCACCCGAAGTTCAAGGACAAGTCGGCGCTCGAAGTCATCATGACCACGCTGCACGCCGGCGGCAAATTCGATTCGAAGGTCTACGAGACATCGGGCGGCCTGCACGGCGTCGGCGTCTCGGTGGTCAACGCACTGTCCGACTTCTGCGAAGTTGAGGTCGCGCGCGGGCGCCAGCTTTACCGCCAGCGCTTCTCGCGCGGCATTCCGCAAGGCCCGCTGGAAAGCCTTGGCGAAGTGCACAACCGACGCGGCACCCGCACCCGTTTCCATCCCGACCCGGAGATCTTCGGCAAGAACGCGGCCTTCGAGCCGGCGCGCATCTATCGCATGGCGCGCTCGAAGGCCTACCTCTTCGGCGGTGTCAACATCCGCTGGTCTTGCGATCCGTCGCTCATCAAGGAAAAGGACGATACGCCTCCCAAGGCCGAGTTCCATTTCCCAGGCGGTCTGAAGGATTATCTCGCCGCTTCCCTCAACGGCGATTTCCAGGTCACGCGCGAGGTCTTTGCCGGAAAAAGCGAGAAGCAGGGCGGCCATGGGTCAATCGAATGGGCCGTCACATGGTATGGCGGCGATGGCTTCGTCCATTCCTACTGCAACACCATCCCGACCCATGAGGGCGGTACGCACGAAGCCGGCTTCCGCAACGTGCTGACGCGCGGCCTGAAAGCCTATGCCGATCTGGTCGGCAACAAGCGGGCTTCAATCGTCATGTCGGAAGACGTGATGATCTCGGCCGCCGGCATGCTCTCGGTTTTCATCCGCGAGCCGGAATTCGTCGGCCAGACCAAGGACCGGCTGGCAACCGTCGAGGCGATCCGCATCGTCGAGAACGCCATCCGTGATCCATTCGATCATTGGCTCGCCGACAATCCGCAGGAGGCGACAAAGCTCCTGGACTGGGTGATCGCGCGCGCCGACGAGCGCGTGCGCCGCCGCCAGGAAAAGGAGGTGTCGCGCAAGAGCGCGGTGCGCAAGCTGCGCCTGCCCGGCAAGCTGGCCGACTGCACGCAGAA
>CAZBBT010000148.1:0-6733 GCA_964490065.1 uncultured Mesorhizobium sp.
CCATATTGTCGAGCACCTGCTCCTTGCCGGCCATCTCGCGCGCGTCGAGGCCGCCCGTCATCTGGATGAGGCGGTCGGCGAGCGTCGACTTGCCGTGGTCGATATGGGCGACGATGGCGAAGTTGCGGATGTTCTTGAGCGGCGTGGTCATGCGCGCGGCCTTTAGCAGGGGGGCGATGCGGCGGCAAGCGGCGCGGCATCCCTGCAGCGGCGCCGACCGCCTGAATTCCCGCGGAAAATGACGAACCGTTAAATCTTTAGCTGTTTCCTTAGCGTTGCGGTTGCGGGGCCCGTGCTATCGGCAGTTTGAACAGGTCCAACCTTGCCCCCAGGGGATCGAAATGCTGTCCATCAGGAAACGCTTTCTAAAATCGGAAGAAGGCTCGTTCGTGCCGGCGCTGGCTGTCGCGCTGGTGCCGCTGCTGGCCGCCGTCGGCATGGTGTCCGACTATTCGCAGGGCGTCAGCGAACGCGCGGCGATGCAGGACGCGCTGGACGCGGCCTCGCTGTCCAGCATGACGCTGTCGAAGGATCTCACCACGGACGAGCGGCAGGCGAAGCTGCAGACCGCCTACGAGGCCAATGGCGGCAGGGGCACGGTGGCGCTCGACACCTACAATGTCGCGACCGACGGGACGGTGACCATGAGCACGTCCGCGAGTTACGACATGCCGACCGCCTTCATGGCCATGGCCGGCATCGACAGCGTGGCGATCAATGTCGTGGCGGCGGCGCGCAAGAACCCGGCGCTTGTGGAAGCCGCCTTCAAGATCCAGAAGGTCTCGGGCTGGTGGAACAAGACCATGTGGCTCTACGGCGGGAAATTCGACGCAGCCGACGAGGACCAGCGGCAGCCGTTGATGAAGATCACCTATGCCTACAATGGCGGCGGCGGCAAGGGCTACGGCACGACCACGATCTACAAGATCACGGAGAATCCGAACTATCCCAATGACCGCAGCAAGGACATCACCACCCAGGTCCAGCAGCAGGTCTGCACGACCAAGTCGAAGTCATGGTACAGGAACAACAACAAGACGGTCCCGTCCGACGCGATCATCGAAAACAACGGCCAGCTCATCACCGCCTGCACGACAAATCCGGTCAACAGCACCGGCGCGGTGATCGATGTCAGCCATATGAACCAGCTCTATCTGCAGATGGATGTGCCGTCGGGCGATCCCGATGTATTGAAGACCGACGATCCCTCGACCTCGAACCGGATGTATATCGACGGCAAGCAGTCGCCGAAAAACAAGACGGTCGATATTTTCTCCGCGGTGCCGTGCGGCCAGACGAGCACGCAGGCGTGGGAAGACGGCGGCACCAACCCGCCCTCGCCCGACGTCAACCAGGCCGACTTCTTCTACAGCGTCACCGGCAAGTGCAATTTCAGCCAGCGCGCGTCCGAGGTCTCGCTGACGCGGTAGGCAGGCAGTGGGCGCGTTCCGCGACGCCCCTGCAAGAAAATTGAAGACATGCGCCGCCCGGCCAGACCGGGCGGCGTTTTCGTTTGCCCGGAACGGCAGACGGGTCACGAAGCGGTGATCGCTGTAACGCAGCACACTGCCACGGCGAAGGATCGGCATGGCGGCCAGGCCCGGCCGCCGCGAACCGAACAAAGGGGAATCCCGTATGATCTTCATGACCCGCAAGACCCTGCCGATGCTGGCATTCGCAATCGCGACGAGCCTGTCGGCTACCGGCGGCCTGGCGCTTGCCGACGACGCCATGAAGCCGGCCGGCCAGATGAAGTCCGACGATGGCATGATGAAAGCCGACGCCATGAAGACGGATGATGCGGCGATGGCCGACTGCAAGGAAAAGGCCGGCATGGAAACCGACCAGATGAAGAAGGACGAGGCGATGAAGGCCTGCGACGACGTGATGTCCGATGGCGGCATGATGAAGCCCGACGCCATGGGTTCCGATACGATGAAGCCGGCGCAGTCGAACTAACCGATCCGGCATACGCGCCCTGGCAAGGCGCAGCGCCGGCGCACGGCATCGTGACGCGCGCCGGCAGGATCTTCGCGTATAATGACGGTGGGCCGTCATGGACCGCCAACGGCTATGGAGTTCTCATCATGAACCCGATCAAGTCCCTTTCCTCCGGCATCCGCGGCCTCGCGCGCGGTGCCCTGGGCGTTCTCGCGCTGTCGGCCGCGGCCTGGGCGCTATGGCAGGCTCCGGCGCTTTCGGCGGAGGAGGCCGTGAAGATCCCGCCGCCGGCGATCGACGAGAAAGCGTCGGGCGGAACCGAAACGGCGGTGTTCGCCGGCGGCTGCTTCTGGGGCGTGCAGGGCGTGTTCCAGCATGTCGACGGTGTCGAGAAGGCGGTGTCGGGCTATGCCGGCGGGGCCGCGGATACAGCCCATTACCAGACCGTCGGAAGCGGCCGCACCGGCCACGCCGAGTCGGTCCAGGTCACCTACGATCCCTCGAAGGTGAGCTACGGCAAGCTGCTGCAGGTCTATTTCTCCGTGGCGCACAACCCGACGCAACTGAACTATCAGGGCCCCGACTACGGCACGCAGTACCGCTCGACCGTCTTCGCCGCCAACGACGAGCAGAAGAAGATCGCGGCGGCCTACATCGCCCAGCTCGGCAAGGCCAAGCTTTTCGGCGGTCCGATCGTCACCACCATCGAAACCGGCAAGGCCTTCTATCCGGCCGAGGACTATCACCAGGATTTCCTGACGCTCAATCCGACCTATCCCTACATCGTCTACAACGACCTGCCCAAGATCGCGGCGCTGAAACAGCTCTTTCCCGACCTCTACCGCGACAAGCCGGTGCTGGTGATGGCGCAGAACAAGAGCTGAGCTTCACAGCCAGCCGCCGGAGAATCCTGCACGGCGCAATCCCTCGATCACATAGGGGCAGGACCGCATCAGCCGCCACACGAAGTCGGAGCGGTGGTTCTCGATCATCAGCGCCATCGGCCCCTGGTTGATGCCGATATGGTCTGGTGCCACCCAGCCGCGGCGATGGCCGTCGGCGGCGGGCAGCGTCGGGTTGAAGCTTGAGGTGAAGCCGTAGGGCTTGTCGTCGTCGAGGTCGAGCGCGCGGCAATGCGCCAACGCCGGCAGCACGATCTCGGGTGCGAAGGGCAGCGAGGCGGCGACGGCCCAGGGCGAAAGCGTGCCGTCGTCGGGACCGTAGGGCACGCCGCGCGCCAGATAGCCGGAAAAGCGCCGCTCGACACCGTCGATAGAGCATGTCATCGGTCCCGGCCCATCGCTGGCGCTGATGCCCCAGCAATTCTCGCCGTAGCCGGCGAACCGGCGCGGATTGCGCATCGCATAGTCGCGCTGGACGTATGTGGCGGTGCGGCTGTTCTCGAAATAGTCGCTGCCCCGTTCGCGCATGAACGCATCCCGGATGCCGCGGAAGTCTATCCAGACATGCGAGAGCTGGTGGATGAAGAGCGGCCCGGCATAGAGGAATTCGCGGCCGTAGATCGTCTTCCAGCGGTAGCCCGACAGCCAGGCATCGTAACTCTCGGCCGGAAGCGGATGGCTGGGCGAGCCGAGGCCGAGCACATAGAGGATCAGCGCCTCGTCGTATCCCTGCCAACGGTAGCGCAGGAAACCCCTCTCCGGCCGCCAGCCATGCGTGACCATGGCGCCGCCGTTCTGCGCCCAGCGCCAGTCGGCGCGGCGGTAGAGCGCGTCGGCGAGCCGTCGGATTTCCGCCTCGTCCTCGTCGTCCGCGCGGAAATAGCTTGCCGCCGCCAGCACACCGGCGAGCAGCAGGGCAGTGTCTACCGTGGAAAGCTCGCACTTCCACACACGGCGGCCCGTCTCCATGTCGAGGAAGTGGTAGTAGAAACCCTTGTGGCCGGTGGCGTCCGGCTCAGGCCCGTGCGGCGCGCGCAGGAAGAAACGCAGCGTCGCCAGCGTGCGGGCGACGGCGTGGGTCCGGCTCATGAAGCCGCGCGCCACGCCGACCGGATAGGCGGTGAGCGCCAGCCCCGTCGCGGCGATCGAGGCCGGCGAGCCGGCGCCGGTGCGGTCGGCGATCAGGCCGTTTTCCGGATTGGCCTCCTTGACGAAATAGTCGAACGAGGCGCGCTGCAGGCCGGACAGGAGGTCGTTGTAGCTTGAAGGATCGGTAGCGGCGTCCATGCCGGTTTCATAGCCGCAATGATGCCGCCGCGCACCTCGCGCGCCGCTCAAACTTGGGTGAAGCGAAGGCCGGGCTGTCGCATATGGCGAATTGGCCCCCTCCGTCTCGGGCTTCGCCCGAGCCACCTCCCCCCGCTTCGCGGGTGGCGGATGGGCGCCAAACCTTGCGGCCGGCCTATCCTCTCCCCCGTCGATCGGGGGAGAGGTGGCTCGGCGAAGCCGAGACGGAGAGGGGGTCGAACCTCATATGCGATTGCCCTGAACGGGGAGAAGTGCATGGCAGGGCGGTGAGGTGCAGCGCCGACGGTCAAAGTCTTCCGCAAGGGGGCAACCTACTGCAAGCTCTTCGGCTCGCCCGTCACCGGGTCGAACTTCATTTCCACCTTGGCGTTGTCGGTGGTGTAGTAGGTCACCTCATAGCCGCCGTCGTCCCAGTCGACCTCGTCGATGAAGCGGAAATCGGGCCGCTGCTCGACCATGGCGATGATCTCGGAAAGCTTTTTCGAGTTCTGCGGCGGGAATTGTCCGGCCTGCTGGGCCAGCGCCGGCGTGGCAAGCAAGGTGGCGGCGAAAGCGGCGGCACAAACGGTCTTCAGCATCTTTCCCTCACAAATATGATTGGTCGACACGATAGCCGACGATCGCGCGGCACGAAAGCTTGGCGCCGGTCATTCCGGCTCGTAGCGGACTCCGCGGCCGGCCATGTCGCGGCGGATGGCGTGCTCCTCCTCGTCGTCGGGCAGCGCCTCGTCGCTTTCCTGATCGGGATTGTCGTCTTCCTCCTCGGGAAGCTCGCCCTCCGCTTCGACACCGGAACGGACGGCACTTTCTATCCCGTCGCCCTCATCGCCGTCACCCCGCCGGATTTTAGCGTCGGGAGCGGCGCCCTCGATGCTTTCCCAGTCCTGTTCGGCGGCTTCCGGTTCGTCCGCCTCGATGCCCGCGGACATGTCGACATCTTCCGTCTCGTCGAAGCGGCTGCGATCGACCGGTTTTCTGAGCGGTCCCATGGCGTTTCCTTCGGCTGGCTGCGTCTGTCTCTCAACTCGCCGCCCCGTCGGTTCGTTCCGTCGGCTTTCTCGTCGGTTTTCCGGGCGGACACGATACGCCGGAACCAATCCGACCCGGCGGCCTTGTCGTCCATGAGCAACCTGCAAAGGAGGCCGCGATGAAAACGCTCGCCATGCTGACGGGAGCCGCGATGCTGTTCTGCGCGCTGCCGGCCGCCGCCCAGACGAACGCCCAGTCGGCGCCGTCTTCGCCCTGCCAGGCCGAACCCGACCAGGACAGCAACAGCGGCAACAACGCCGACCAGGCCGGCAAGCAGAAGCCGGCACCCGGCGACCTGACGCAGAAGCTGGACCCCTGCAACGGCGTGCTGACGCCGCCGCCGACCGGCGACAGCGGCATGACGGAGCCCGCGCCCAACCAGGGCAACACGCCGATCATCAAGCCGGGCGAGGTGCAACCCCAGCCGCCGAAGCAGTAGGCCCGCCGATCGCCGAGAGAATGGACCCGAGGTCCCGGGCGCAGCCATAGTCGACGATATGACGTCACAGGTAATCGATCATCCGCACGAGGCTCTCCATAGTCGCCCGCATCACGCGAGCAAAAGGAGAGCATCATGCCCGGCTACGCCATCGGACACCTGCGCAACGTCCGCTTCAACGAGGAGATCGTCGAATATCTCCAGCGCATCGACGCGACGCTGGAACCTTTCGGCGGCGAGTTCCTGATCCATGGCGCACGCGAGGAGTGTATGGAAGGCAACTGGGTGGGCGATCTCATCGTCATCGCGTTCCCCAGCCTCGCCGCGGCGCGCGACTGGTATTTCTCGCCGGCCTATCAGGAAATCGCGCCGCTCAGGGCGCGCAACGCCGACGGCGAGATACTTCTGATCGACGGCTTCGAGGAGCGGCATTACGCGACGGATGTCCTGAAGAACCTCGCTCGGGCCGGCTGACCGGACCGGTATGGCGTACCTGACCTCATGGTCAGGGGTGGCGAGAACTGTCAGGAAGGGCATTGAATAAGGCTTGCGCTGCCCGACATAGAGCGGCACAACGCATTCCCTTTTCAACAAAGCCCTTTCTCCCATGTCTTCCGTCATCTCGATTTCCGGTGTGTCGAAAACCTATGCTACCGGCGTCACCGCGCTGAAGACGGTCGATCTCGACATAGAGCGCGGCGAGATATTCGCCCTGCTCGGCCCCAACGGCGCCGGCAAGACGACGCTGATCTCGATCGTGTGCGGCATCGTCAACCGCTCGACCGGCACGGTGACCGTGGACGGCCACGACATATCCAGCGACTACCGCGCCGCGCGCAGCCTGATCGGGCTGGTGCCGCAGGAACTCACGGTCGAGGCCTTCGAGACGGTACGTAGCGTGATGGCCTTCAGCCGCGGCCTGTTCGGCAAGCCGGCCGATCCCGCCTTCATCGAGAAGGTGCTGAAGGACCTGTCGCTGTGGGAGAAGCGCGACGCCAAGATCATCACGCTGTCGGGCGGCATGAAGCGGCGCGTTCTGATCGCCAAGGCGCTGGCGCACGAGCCGAAGATCCTGTTTCTCGACGAGCCGACGGCCGGCGTCGACGTGGAATTG
>CAZBBT010000149.1:0-6717 GCA_964490065.1 uncultured Mesorhizobium sp.
GTGTTGAGCAGGACGAGGTCTGCTTCCTCGATCGCCTCCGTCGCGGCATAGCCATCGGCGCCCAGTGCGTCGGCCATGCGCTGGGAATCGTAGACATTCATCTGGCAGCCATAGGTCTTGATGAAGACCTTTTTGGCTTTCTGCTCGTCGTCCGCCGCCACGCGAGCGGGGGCTTGTTCTGTCGTCAATGCGTCCATGGGCGGGCTTCTATCGCGTTTTGCCGGTTGGGGACAACCGATTCCGCGGCGCGTCAGGCAGATGGCTCTGTTCCCCGCAGCGCCGCCTCTATCATTCCCCGCACGCGTGCCTCGACCAGTCGTGCCGTATCCTTGCGGTTCGACGCAGCGGAAAAAGCCACCGGCTCGCCGAACCGGACCTCGACATCGACCCCGCCTTGCCTGAGCAGCCCGGCGATATGCGGCGCCAGATCCTGATCGCCGATCCAGGACAGCGCCACGCGCCCGGCGCGGCCGAGCGGCATGCCGTGCCGGCGCGTATAGGCGATCGCCACCGGCTGGATGGCGACCTCGTCCGCCCCGTCATGTCCAATCGCCATCGTCGCGGCACCGAACAGGGTGCTCTTGAACGGCAGAAGCAGATTGCCGTCGCCGGTCGTGCCCTCGGCGAACAGCACCATCGCGTCGCCCGCTTTCAGCCTGAGCGCGATCTCGCTCGCCTGGTCGCTGGAGCGGTGCCGGCGATCGCGCTCGATGAAGACGGTGCGCTGGAGGGTGGAAAGCCAGCCCACCAGCGGCCAGCCTTTCATTTCCGATTTGGCGATGAAGGAGACATCGGCCAGCGAGCCGAGCACGCCGATATCGGTCCACGACACATGGTTGGCGGCGATCAGCAGCGGCCGACGTGGCGACAGCGCGCCGACGGTGCGGACACGAAAGCCGAGCGCCTTGAGCACCGATTTGTGCCAGAGCCGGGGCAGGACATGCGGGTTGCCGAGGCCGGTCTTCAGCACCACGACCTGCGACAGCGCCAGCACCAGCGTGCTCACCGCGACGAAGGCCAATGCCAGTGCTGTCCGGATTTTCCCGATCATCGCGCCCCAATTGCCTTGAGGGCTTTGCCCCGCATCGCGGCTAGCGGAGATCGCGGCGCATGACAAGCGCGCCGGTTGGGCCATGCTCGACGGAACGGTAATAATTCGGCCGGTGGCCGACCTGGCGAAACCCCAACCGCCTGTAGAGCGCGATGGCCGGCGCATTCGTTTCGTCCACTTCGAGGAACAGCGCCTCGGCGCGCTCAGCGTGCAGCTCGCGCAGCACCGCATCCATCAACAGCCAGCCGATGCCCCGCCGGCGATGGCTGCGCGCCGTCGCGACAGTCAGGATCTCACCCTCGCCGGCCGCGAGCCTGGCCAGCACGAAACCGAGGATGCCGGTGCGCGGATTGCCGACCTCCTTCGCCACGAAACCGAATACGGTGTCCTGCTCGATCAGTGCAGCGAATTCCGCGTCGGTCCAGGGCCGCACGAAATCTTCCTGGTGCAGCGAAGACAAGACGCCGGCATCCGCGACGGAGAGCGGTTCCAGCGCGAATTCCCTGACGCGGGGCGTGACGAAGGGAATGCGCATCAGGCGGTTCCTGTGTCCGCGCCGAAAGCGCAGAATGCGAACCGTTGCGCACCCCAACCCCTAACCCCTCCCCACACGGGGGAGGGGGACTTGGCGCGCGGCAGCTCCCCCTCCCCCGTGTGGGGAGGGGTTAGGGGCGGGGGTGCTCTGCCATGGAAAATCATCCCCCAACCCTCGGCAGCACGAAGCCGGCCTGCGGTTTGGCGTCGGCGTCGCGCAGGTAGAGCGGTTTCGGCTTTTCGCCCGGCGTCTTGCCGGCGGCCAACCGCGCGTAGACGCCGATGTCGGCCGTCGCGCCGGTCGGGCCGATGTCGAAAGCGCGCCCGGCGGCCTCCGCGACACGCGCCGCGGCGGTGCCGACCAACACCGGCGTGACGGGTTGCGCGGTTACCATGGTCGCGGCCTCCTCAAGCGTGATTGCCGCCGGACCATAGCGCAAAACCGCCAATTCATCGTAAAGCGCGGCATAGATTTCACCGCGGCCACCGTCGAGTGTGGCCAGAACCGGGCGGTCGGGGTATACCTGCCGCGCCTCTGCCGCCAGCGCTTCCAGCGTGGTGACGCCGATGGCGGGGACCTTCAGCGCCAGCGCCAGGCCGCGCGCGGTGGCCACGCCGACGCGCAGCCCGGTGAAGGAACCCGGACCGACGGATACGGCGATGGCGGCGAGGTCGGCATAGGTCTTGCCGGATTTCTCCAGCGCTTCCTCGATGACGGCCATCAGATGCTCGGCGTGACCCTTTCCGAGGTCGAGCACCTTGCGGCCGAGTTCCCGGCCGGCGTTCTCATCGTAGACGCAGGCGGCGCAGAGGCTGGCCGAGCAATCGATGGCGAGGATCATGGCACCGCCAAAGACGAATGAAAGAATTGGGTGCGGCCGCGCTCACCCCCCTCCGCCCTGCCGGGCATCTCCCCCTCAAGGGGGGAGATTGGCAGGTTCGGCGCCGCTCCCTGCTTTACGACGCTGGAGATTGGCAAAAGACGACGCGGCGGCTGATCTCCCCCCTTGAGAGGGAGATGCCCGGCAGGGCGGAGGGGGGTGAGCGCCACGGTATCGATTAAGTCGTACCCCTGTCCCTCGCCTTCAACTCCAGCCTTCTGGCGTGCAGCACCGGCTCGGTATAGCCGTTGGGCTGGACTCGCCCCTTGAAGACGAGGTCGCAGGCGGCCTGGAACGCGATCGATTGGTCGAAATCGGGCGCCATCGGACGATAGAGCGGGTCGCCCGCGTTCTGCCGGTCCACGACCGCCGCCATGCGCTTCATCGTCTCCACCACCTGCGCTTCGGAGCACACGCCGTGGTGCAGCCAGTTGGCGATGTGCTGCGAGGAGATGCGCAGCGTGGCGCGGTCCTCCATCAGGCCGACATCGTTGATGTCCGGCACCTTGGAGCAGCCGACACCCTGGTCGATCCAGCGCACGACGTAGCCGAGAATGCCTTGCGCGTTGTTGTCCAGTTCCTTCTGGATGTCCTGCGGCGTCCAGTTCGGTCGGACCGCCACCGGCACGGACAGGATATCGTCGAGCTTCGCCTTCGGCCGGCTCTTCAGGCTGTCCTGCACGGCATGGACATCGACCTTGTGATAGTGCGTGGCGTGCAGCGTGGCGGCCGTCGGCGACGGCACCCATGCGGTGTTGGCGCCGGCCTTGGGATGCGCGATCTTCTCAACCAGCATCGCCGCCATCAGGTCCGGCATCGCCCACATGCCCTTGCCGATCTGGGCGCGCCCTTCCAGCCCGCATTCCAGGCCGGTATCGACGTTCCAGTCCTCGTAGGCGCCGATCCAGGCCGCCTGCTTCATGTCGCCCTTGCGGATCATGGGACCGGCTTCCATCGAGGTGTGGATCTCGTCGCCGGTACGGTCGAGGAAGCCGGTGTTGATGAACACCACGCGATCCCTCGCAGCGCGGATCGCCTCCTTGAGGTTGACGGTGGTGCGCCGCTCCTCGTCCATGATGCCCATCTTGATCGTGTTCGGCTTCATGCCGACCAGCTTCTCCACGCGGTCGAAAATCTCGGCCGCGAAGGCGACCTCTTCCGGCCCGTGCATCTTCGGCTTGACAACATACATGGAGCCCGCGCGGGAATTGGCGCGACGGCCATTGGGCCCGACATCGTGCAGCGAAATCAGCGCGGTGACGGCGGCGTCCATGATGCCTTCTGGAACCTCCGAGCCGTCCTTGAGCAGGATCGCCGGGTT
Source organism: uncultured Mesorhizobium sp. (assembly GCA_964490065.1). Lineage (GTDB taxonomy): Bacteria > Pseudomonadota > Alphaproteobacteria > Rhizobiales > Rhizobiaceae > Mesorhizobium. Next base: position 3,788 of record CAZBBT010000149.1, read on the forward strand.
GGTCATCAGGTGGCCGACATTGCGCACCAGCATCAGCGAGCGGCCAGGCAGCGTCAGCGTGGACCCGTCCGGCGCGGCGTACTCGCGGTCGGCGTTGAGCCGGCGCGTCAATTGCCGCCCGCCCTTCTCGAAGGTCTCGGCGAGGTCACCCTTCATCAGGCCGAGCCAGTTGCGGTAGGCGAGCACCTTGTCCTCGGCATCGACGGCCGCGACGGAATCCTCGCAGTCCTGGATGGTGGTGATCGCCGCTTCCAGCACCAGGTCGGCGATGCCGGCCGGGTCGGTCCTGCCGATGGTGTTGTCGCGGTCGACGACGATCTCGACATGCAGGCCGTGGCGCGTCAGCAGCACCGCCTCCGGATCGGCCGCATCGCCACGGTAGCCGGCGAATTGCTTCGGGTCTTTCAAAACCGTCTCGCCCGCCGCCGTCCCGACCGCCAGTTTTCCTCCGGAGACCGCGAGGCCGCTCGCGTCGGCCCAGCTTCCGGCTGCCAGCGGCGCGGACTCGTCGAGAAAGGCTCTCGCCCAGGCGATGACCTTCTCGCCGCGCCGGGGATTGAACGCCTTGCCCTTCTCCGCGCCGTCCGTCTCGGGGATGGCGTCGGTGCCGTAAAGCGCGTCGTAGAGCGAGCCCCAGCGTGCATTGGCGGCGTTGAGCGCATAGCGCGCGTTCATCACCGGCACGACGAGCTGCGGCCCGGCGATGGTGGCGATCTCGGGATCGACGTTTTCGGTCGCGACCGAGAAGGCCGGCCCCTCCGGCACCAGATAGCCGATCTCCTTCAGGAACGCCTTGTAGGCCGCCATGTCCACCGGCGCGCCGTTCTCCCGATACCAGGCGTCCATCTTCTCCTGGATCGCGTCGCGCTTTGCCAGCAGCGCCCGGTTCTTCGGCGCGAGGTCATGGACGATGGCCGAAAACCCGGTCCAGAAGGCGTTTGCGTCAACGCCGGTGCCCGGCAGCGCCTCGTCGGCGACGAAGGCGTGAAGCTCGGGTGCGATGCGCAGGCCGGCGATCTCGATGCGATCGGTCATAGGGTCTCGCTTTCAGGCAAGCCGCGGGGGACAAGGGCACGGCTTTCGATGATGGCGGCCTTTGCCATGTCGTGCCGCCCCGGTCAATTCAGCTTAAGTTTCAAGGCTCCGCCGATCAAACCGCGATCCTCGGTCGGCCGGAGGCGGTGGCCACCACATGCGCCTCGACGAACATGCGCTGGCCCTCCACGGTGGAAACCCGAAACTCGGTCGCGACCTCGATCTCGGCGTCGTCGGTGCCGGCTTCGCGGGCACGGTCGGCCACGGCGGCGCGCGCCTCGGCCTCGGCCGCCGCGATGGCCGGCGCCTCCTCGTCGAAATCATGCACGCCCGTGGCGGTGGAGAAGCGGAACAGGCCTTCCTGCGGCTGGCTGACGCGGATTTCGGCCGTAACCCTGACCTGGCCGACCACCGCGCCCAACGCGTTGGCGACGTCGGTATCCTCCGGCACGATGCAGTCATTGCCGAGCAGCGCCGGCAGGCCGGCATAATGCAGCGGCGCGGAAGCGCCGAGGCCGATGACCGGGCGGTCCAGCGAGACCTTGAGCCGGGCGATGCCGCGATAGGAATCCACCGCGCGCTGCACCAGCGCGTGCGCCACGGTGGCAGCACCGTCCAGCCCGTCCTCGGCGAAGGCGGTCTCGAGGACGTATTCGGCCGACCAGCGCGTCAGCGCCCGCAGCACCCGCTCGCAGAACGCCTCCGGCGAGGCGGCGATCGCCTGGCCGCGCCCGTCCCGCCTGCGGGCGAAGAGTTCCGCGCCGAGCGCGGCGGCCTGCCGGTCCCAGTTCGCCTGCCGGCCGAGCACATGCGCGGCGTCCGACGGCGTGAAGCCCGAGACGTGCACCAGCCCGCGCGCCACCAGCCGCTTCAGCGTGGCGTTCTGCGCGTTGGAGGTGAGCAGCGTGTCGAGCGGCTGCGGGATCGCGGTGATCTCGGCGTAAAGCCGCGCCTCGGACTTGCCGAGCCCTGCGGCGAGGCGTTCCGGTACGCCGGTCCGGAACGCGAAGCGGCCGTCCATGCGGCCGGCATTGGGCGCGCGCAACTGCCGCTCCAACTGGGCGATGACCGCGCGGCCGTGCTGCGCGGCGGCGAGCGACAGCGGCACCAGCCGGCGCGGGCCGAGCACCAGGCGCGGGTCGAGCACGCCCTCCTGCAGCGCCACTTCCGAATCCCCGCCCAGCCCGAAGGTGCGCATGGCGACCGCCTCGACCATGGTGCGGTAGCCGCCGACCGTGGCGCCTTCCGGATCGAGCCGCGGCCGGCCCTTGTCGAGCACGGCGACGTCGGTGGTGGTGCCGCCTATGTCGGAGACCACGGCGTTTTCCAGCCCGGTCATGTGGCGGGCGCCGACCAGCGAGGCGGCGGGACCGGACAGGATCGTCTCGATCGGCCGCTGGCGGGCGAAGGCGGCCGAGACCAGCGCGCCGTCGCCGCGCACCACCATCAGCGGTGCCGCGATGCCGCGCGCGGCCAAAAAGCCCTCCGTCGCCGCCACCAGCCGGTCGATCATGGAAATCAGCCGCGCATTGAGCAGCGTGGTGAGCGCGCGGCGCGGCCCGCCGAGCTTGGCCGACAATTCGTGGCTGGCGGTGACCGGCAGGTTCGTCTGTTCGCGAATAATGTTCCGCGCGATCAGCTCGTGCTCGGGATTGCGGGTGGCGAAATAGCCGCAAACGGCGAAGCCGGACACCGTCTCGGCCAGTTCCGGCAGCGCCGCCTCGAGCGCCGAAAGGTCGAGATCGGCGGCGTTGCCGTGGACGTCGTGGCCGCCGGGGCAGAACACCACCGGATCGGCGCCGAGCGCTGCCTTCAGCCCGTCGCGGGCGAGATCGTCCTCGGAAAAGCCGATCATCACCAGGGCGACGCGCCCGCCCTGCCCTTCCACCAGCGCG
>CAZBBT010000150.1:0-6581 GCA_964490065.1 uncultured Mesorhizobium sp.
GCTCATTCCTTCACCCCAAAAACGCCAAACACGCAAATTGTGCAACAGGCCCTTGAGGGGAGGGTGGCCGGGCAGAGCCCGGTCGGGAGGGGTCACCGACCGTAGAGCGAGGGGCTTCTTTGCGTTGGAGTGGTTGAGATTACCCCTCCCGGCCGCTTCGCGGCCACCCTCCCCTCAAGGGGGAGGGAATGTGCCGGCGCCGCGCTTCACTTCGCCCTTGAAAACGCCAGCCAGACTCCGCCGCCGATCAGAAAACTGCCGCTCAGCCGCGACAGCAGTTTCACGCGATGGGCGGTCAGCATGCGCCCCGCCCGGCCGGCGGCGATGGCGTAGGCCGAATCCGACATCACGGCGAACACCAGCGCGGTGGCTCCCATGATGGCGATCTGCAGCGGATGGTTGCCGGCGGAATCGAGGAATTGCGGAATGAAGGCGCCGAAGAAGATCAGCGTCTTCGGATTGCTCAATGCCACCAGCAGCCCTTGCAGGAAGAAGCCGCCGCGCGGCCTGCGCGCCGTGCCGTCGGCATTGAGCGCGCCCTTCGAGCGCCACATCTGCACGCCCATGTAGATGAGATAGGCCGCACCCAGCAGCCGCACCCATTCGAACCAGTGGCCCATCGCGGCCACCGCCGAGGTCAAGCCGACGCCGACGATGGCGATCATGACAGCGATGCCTACCTGCGTGCCGGCGACATTGGCCAGCCCTGCCCGCGTGCCGTGGCGGATCGAATTGGCGACGATCAGCGTGACCGTCGGCCCCGGCACCAGGATGATGACCATGCAGGCGGCCAGATAGGCGGCATAGACCGAAAGCGACATTTCTTCTCCTCCCCGGCGCCCCGGCGCGGCAAGCCATCATGCACGCGATCGGGATGGCTGCAAGCCGGATAGTTCAGGCCGCTCCCGCGCCCGCCGCCCATGGCAGCACGGCTTCGTAAGTGGCCGCGGCCCTGAGCACGGCCAGATCGCCGCGCGGCCGGCCGATCAGTTGCAGGCCCATGGGGCGGCCATCGGCATCGAAACCTGCCGGAACGTTGACAGCGGGGGCGCCGGCCATCGAGGCAAGGGAAGAAACCTGCATCCAGCGGTGATAGGTGTCCATCGCCCGACCCGAGACTTCGGCCGGCCAATGCGTTTCGACCGTGAAGGGAAACACCTGCGCGGTCGGTATGGCGAGAAAGTCGAAGCGTTCGAACAGCCCAAGGATCGCGCGGTGCCACGCGCTGCGCGTGACGGCCGCGGCATGGATCTTGGGCGCGGTGAGCCTTGCCGCGCCCTCGGCCTCCCAGATCGCCTCCGGCTTCAGCAGCGCGCGGCGGGCAGGATCGTCGGCCAGTATCTTCAAGGCGCAGCCGCTGGAGGCCTGCCGAAGCGTGACGAAGGCCTGCCAAAGGGCCTCGAAATCGAAATCGGGTACGATGTCCTCTGCCGTGAAGCCGGCCTTGCCGAAGCGGCCGACCGCCTCCTCGCACAGGGCGAGCACCCCATGTTGCATCGGCAGGATGCCGCCGAGGTCGCCCAGCCAGCCGATACGCCCGCCGCCGGGCGACGTGCCGAGCCCGGCGAGAAAATCGCCACGGCCTTCCAGCGACAGCGGCGCGCGAGGGTCGTGGCCTGCCTGCACGTCGAGCAGCAGCGCCATGTCGCGGACAGTGCGGCCCATCGGCCCCTCGACGCCCATCTGCGCGTGAAAGACCTCGAAGCTCGGTCCGCCCGGCACCAACCCTTGCGAGGGCCGGAAGCCGTAGACGTTGTTGTAGGCGGCGGGATTGCGCAGCGAACCGCCGAAATCGCTGCCGTCCGCCACCGGCACCATGTCGAGCGCCAGCGCCACCGCCGCACCCCCGCTCGACCCGCCGGCCGTCCAGCGCGGATCGAAGGCGTTGAGGGTGGCGCCGAACACCGGGTTGTAGGTATTCGAGCCCAGGCCGAATTCCGGCGCATTGGTCTTGCCGATGACGATGGCGCCGGCCTCGCGCATGCGCGCGACGAAGAATTCGTCCTCTTGCGGAACGAGGTCGGCGAAGATCGGCGAGCCGAAGGTGGTTCTCAGGCCTTTGGTCTGGGCCAGATCCTTGATCGCCACGGGCAGGCCGAACAGGGGGCCGGCTTTTCCGGGCTCCCTTGCAAGGAACGCATCCGCCGCCTCGGCTTCGCGCAGAATGTCGCCGCGCTCGCGCAGCGACACGATGGCGTTGACGTGGGGATTGACCGCCTCGATCCGGTCGAGGAAAGCGGTAACCACCTCCTTGACCGAGAGTTTCCGGCTTTTGATCCCGGCGGTGAGTTCCACCGCCGAAACCCGGCAGATGTCGCCGGCGGGCGGTACGGCGTGTCTTGTCACGGGACGATGCGCGCTCATATCAGCTTCCCTCCGCCAGAGCGGCATCGACATCCTTGCCCAGCGGGATCGCCGGCTGGGCGCCGGGTTTCAGGCAGGCCAGCGCGCCGGCCGCCGCCGCGCGGCGCAGCGCATCCTCCAGCGCCAGGCCTGCCGACAGGCCGGCGGCCAGATAGCCGCAGAACGTGTCGCCGGCGCCGACCGTATCGACCGGCACGATCTTCAGCGACGGGAGCTTGAGGAATTCCTCCGCCGTCGCGGCCATGACCCCCTCGCCCCCCAGTGTGACGATGACGGCACGGCCGGTTTTTTCCACAAAAGCGCGCATCCGCGCAGGGCGATCCCCGGCGGGCAGCGAAAGCGCCTTGCCGTAAAGATCGAACTCGGTCTCATTGGCGACGATGTAGTCCGCCTTGGCGAGCAGATCGGCGGCCTCGGCGCGGAACGGCGCCGTGTTGAGCACGGAGACCGCGCCGATCTTGCGCGCCATGTCCAGCATCGCCTCCACTGTCTCCAGCGGAATCTCGTGCTGGAGCAGAACGACGTCGCCCTTCTTCGGAAAGGCCTTGGAAAGATCGCCGGGCAGCACCGAGGCATTGGCGCCCGGCACGACCGCGATCATGTTCTCGCCGCCCTCGCCCACCAGGATCAGCGCCGTGCCGGTCGAGGCGTGAACCTCGCCGACGCCGGAGAGGTCGATCATGCCGTCCTTGAGGCACGCCAGCGCTTCACCGGCGAAACCGTCCTTGCCGACCGCGCCCACCATGCGCACCTGTGCGCCCGCGCGAGCCGCAGCCAATGCCTGGTTGGCGCCCTTGCCGCCGGGCGCTGTGGAAAAGCCGCTGCCCGGCACCGTTTCGCCCGGCTCCGGCAAACGGTCGACCGTGGCGATCAGGTCGAGATTGATCGAACCGACGACAATGATCATGCGGAGAAAAACCTCCCGGATTGCTCCGGGAGGCTAGCCTGTGCGGCCGACTATGGGAATACGGCCAGTGCGAGAGGATCGGTTCGCTCAGTGCGCCGCCACTTGTCCCGCCTCCCAGCCGAGGATCGCCCGCTTGCGGGTCAGCCCCCAGTGGTAGCCGGTCAGCGCGCCGGATTTGCCGAGCGCGCGGTGGCAGGGCACCACGAAGGACAGCGGGTTGGCGCCGACGGCGGCACCCACCGCCCGGCTGGCATTCGGCTGGCCGATGCGCTGCGCGATATCCGAATAGGTGCAGGCACGGCCCATCGGGACGCGCAGCAGCGCTTCCCAGACCCGAAGCTGGAAATCCGAGCCGATCATCACGACGCGCAGCGGCCGGTCGGCCCGCCATTGCGCCGGATCGAAGATGCGCGCGGCATAGGGCGCGGTGGCCGACATGTCCTCGACATAGGTCGCATTCGGCCAGCGGCCGGACATGTCGGCGAAGGCGGCGCGCTCCTCGCCCGCATCGGTGAAGGCAAGCCCGGCCAGCCCCCGGTCGGTGACCATGATCAGCGCTATGCCGAAGGGCGAGATGTGGTAGCCGTAGCGGATGGTCAGGCCCGCGCCGCGGCTCTTGTAGTCGCCGGGCGACATTGCCTCGTGGGTAACGAACAGATCGTGCAGCCGGCCGGGACCGGACATGCCGAGCTCGAACGAGGTTTCCAGCAGCGGCATGCCGGAATCGAGCAGCCTGCGCGCATGGTCGAGCGTCACCGCCTGCAAGAAGGCCTTGGGCGAAAGGCCGGCCCAGCGAGTGAACAGTTTCTGCAACCCGTTCGGCGTCTCGCCCACCGCCTCGGCCAATTGCTCGAGCGAGGGCTGGTCGCGATAGTCGACGCTGATCTTCTCGATGGCGCGGCGCACCACCTCGTAGTCGCCGCCCTCGGGCGTGATGTCCTTTTCGAGGACCGGCTGGGGTTGCATCGGCATGCGGGCATTCATAAGCGTATGGGCGTTCATGGCAATGGTCTCCTTGGCCCCGAATATCGGTCTCCTGCCATCGTCTCTCCACCCGAAACTTGCCTTTGCGGGCCAGTTCTCCATATTCCGCCAGCGGCGTGGGGAAAGCCGGTCGAACGCTCGAAGCGACGAGGAACATGACCGACACCAGACGCGCCGTTGCCGGATTCCTGCTTGCGCCGCTGATCGTCGGCCTCGGGATTGCCTGCATCGTGTTCGTGCTCGCAGCGCTCAGCGGATCGGGGAGCTTCGGTCGGGCATCGGCCACATCGCTGCTGGTCCTGGCCTATGCCGTCGTGGTGGGCTGGGCATTCGCGCTGATCTTCGGCGTTCCGGCCTATCTTCTGCTGAAGCGGTTACGGATCGTATCGCCCTTGCCGACGATCGCCATCGCGGCGCTGATCGGCGCCTTGTTTCCGTGGCTCACCCACTGGCTTCTGCTCGATCCGTCCTCCAGCATCTCGATCAACGGCTGCGAGACGGTCGCGCACGGTGTGACGACGGCTTGTGGCTATCGGCGCCTGGCGCAAGGCTCGATCCTGCCGGCGCTGGTCGGCGCGGTCGCTGGCCTGGTCTTCTGGCTGATCTATGCCGGCGGCTGGCGCCTTCGCGCCCGTCGGTACGAGAAGCGCTAGCGCGCCTTCGCCCTTGCCAGCGCGCGCGAGAAGGCGGTGGCGAAGCTCTCGCGGTCGTCGGGATTGAGGAAGGAACCGATCGCCACGTTGCGCCCCTGCGCCTCGACCGCCATGCGCGTGATGCCGATCTCGGCATGGCGCGCCACCGAGAAGCGCGCCCAGAACGGGTTGAAGCGATGCGCTTCCGCCTTTCCGGAGGGTGCCACCTTGCGGATATCGAGCGCGGTGCGCGACACCGACACCTCTTCGCGGGCGCGGGCGGCGCGATAGTTGAGCCGGAAAGCGATGTAGATTGCCAGCACGTCCAGCCCGAAGAAGCCGAACACCGGCCATGCGCCGTGCGAAAGCATGAAGATGCCGGTGACCGTCCAGCCGAACAGCAGGGCGCCCATCAGGACGAGGAAGCCGGTACGCCCGAGCGAGCGGTGCGGCGTCAGCAGCGCCTGGAAGAACGGCTCGTCGGCGGGGCGGCCAGCAGGTTCCGGTTCCGGACCATTTGTGTCGCTCATGCACCGATATTATAGGACGATCATGGTCAATCCCAAGTCCAAAGATCGCCGCATGTCCGAACCCGGCGCGCCGTCCGGCCGCCGCGCAGGCTCGAACGCCGTTGCCCAGCCGCGCCCCGCCAGGCCGTTCTGCCTCTACAGCCGGGCGGAAGTGCACGAGATTTTCCGCCGTTTCTCCGTCCAGCGGCCGGAGCCGAAGGGAGAACTCGAATACGTCAATCCCTTCACGCTGCTGGTGGCGGTGGTGCTGTCGGCGCAGGCGACAGACGCCGGCGTCAACAAGGCGACGCGCCCGCTGTTCAAGGCCGCCGACACGCCGCGGAAGATGGCGGCGCTGGGGGAAGCCAAGGTCGGCGAATATATCCGCACCATCGGCCTGTGGCGCGGCAAGGCGAAGAATGTCGCGGCACTGTCCGAGGCGCTGCTTCGCGACCATGACGGCAGAGTGCCTCAGACGCGCGAGGAACTGGTGAAACTGCCGGGCGTGGGCAGGAAGACCGCAAATGTCGTGCTCAACATCGCCTTCGGCCAGCACACCATGGCCGTCGACACGCACATCTTCCGCATCGGCAACCGCATCGGGCTCGCGCCCGGCAAGACGCCGGAGGAAGTCGAGGGGCGGCTGGTCGAGGTGATACCCGACGAATACATGCGCCACGCCCATCACTGGCTGATCCTGCATGGTCGCTATGTCTGCAAGGCACGAAAGCCCGACTGCCCGGCCTGCGTCATCGCCGATCTGTGCAAGGCGAGCGTGAAGACGACCAGCGTGCCAGCCCCGCTGGTCGAAATCGCACCGCTCGGGCCGGTCGAACCGGTTGGTTAGCTAAAGTCCGTAGCCGCGCGCCATGGCGGCCGCGAAAACCGGGATGAGCAGGAAGACGATCGCCTCCCAGCGCATATGGTTCTTCACCGAAGCATATTCGGCCTCCGGCACGCGCCAGCCCGGATCGGCCGCCGCCTGCCGGTTCCATGAGATGAACCGCACCGTCGGGATGATGGACAGCAGACCGACGGCGAGGAAGGCGGCCATCTTGGCCCAGAACACCCAGTTGTAGACGTAGAATTCCCAGCCCTTCAGACCCCAGACCACCCGGCCCACGCCGACGACGATGATCAGCATGGCGATCATGCCGTAATGGCGGTCGATCCGCGCCAGACGCG
>CAZBBT010000151.1:0-6569 GCA_964490065.1 uncultured Mesorhizobium sp.
GGGGAATAGCGCCCGTGCGGGCGAGGATGGCTTCGAGAAGTGTCGTCTTACCGCTTGCGAAGGGACCGACTATGGCAATGCATTTCGGTCCCGTGCGTCGTCCTCCGGCGCGATTACCCCCTGCACGATTTCCCATGGCTGACCTCCACTCGCGTTTCTCTCGGGCGGTCGGCAAAAGCGGTTTCCGGTTTCGCAGACCGCACTCTCGTTGAGCGGCGGCCGGCCTGCGGCCGTCGCGAGCGGCCTTTCGACCTGCTCGCGGGCATCGTCACATGGGTTCCTTGCGAGGGCAAGGGAAATTGCCTTCCCGACCTTGCCGGCAAATCGGTTGCGCGCCGGGCCGGAACCGCCGACACTGGCCGTACAGCAAGGAGCATTGCCATGAAGATAATCCCCTGCGGCGGCGTGCCGAGCCGCTATCCGCCCGAGGCCTATTTCACCGGCCGCGTGGTGCAGACGCCGATCATCGAGGCCGAGGCGCCGGCGCGGCTGCGTTCCGTCATCGTCGCCTTCGAGCCCGGCGCGCGCACCGCCTGGCACACGCACCCGCTCGGGCAGACGCTGCATGTGACGTCCGGCTCCGGGCTGGCCCAGGTCTGGGGCGAACCGGTGCAGCAGATCCGCGCCGGCGACACGGTGTGGATCCCGCCCGGCGAAAAGCACTGGCACGGTGCCGGGCCGGATACGGCGATGACCCACATCGCCATGCAGGAAGCGCTGGACGGCCAGGCTGTCGAATGGCTGGAGAAGGTTTCGGAGGAGCAATATGGCGGGTGAACGGGGCAGACCGCTTATCGATCTTCGGAGATGCTTTGGTTCTGTTTGTAAAACAGCACCCGGCCAGCAGGAATCAATTGGAGCAGGCGATCGAAGTCACCGACATTAGCGGTGAGAACGCATAGACCGAGTTTCTGTGCCTGCAAGAACAGCACACAATCGTGCAGCGCGCGAAACCGGGCGTCGTTCTGATAGCCTTGGAGGCGGCAGAGGATGCCAGAGAGCAGAGCGGCTCTCGCCAGCGTGTCGGCATCCGGCACAAAGATGCGATACTGTGGCATTGCCTTGATGACGGTGCCAATCCGCTCAACCGCTACCTTGGTGCCGGAATGACTAGGATTCAATGCGCCGATTGCGTGCATCAATTCCTGGATGGCGATTGTGGAATGGTTGACAAATTGCCGGTCCAACAAATCCACCACTGCCGAAGGCGCGCGACCCTGCAGACGATCGATGTAGACGCAGGTATCCAGCATCAAAGGCTGGTTGGCAACCGCAGAGCCGACATACGAGAGTTCGTGTTCTTGCCTGCGCGCCAGCGTTTTGCCGGAACGAAATCGCGCCCACCGGATGGTGGCGTCGAAATCGAACGTAGCCAAGTCAGAAGCCGAGTTTCAACGACGGATCAACGGTACCGCCCACGTCCCGGAACACTTTCGCGAAATTGTCCTCCAGCGCCAGATTGGCCAGCGCGAATTCGATGAGATCGCTGTCTTTTTCAAGGCCGGTCTGCCGTTTCGCCTGCTCGAGAAGAATCGGGCTGATCCGACCACCTATCCTCGCGCTTTTCTCTCCCAGCAGGCCGGACTTTTCCGCCGCCTCCATTACAGCATTGATGCGTGTCCTATCGGGCACGGCCGTAATGGACTCCTTTGGTTGCGTCTTGGATTTCGCGGCGAGATTATCCACGGCTGTCGCCTTTGTCGAACAAATTTCCTATCTGTCCAACATAGCGCTGAAACGCCGGGGCTTCAAGGTCCGGCGTTTCAGATGTCTAAATCAGCTCAGGCTCGCCGTGAACCGCTGGATGCGCGTGCAGGCTTCCTCCAGCAGAGTCTCCGAGGTGGCGTAGGAGATGCGGAAGTTCGGGCCGAGGCCGAAGGCCGTGCCGAACACCACCGCCACGCCTTCCGCTTCCAACAATTCCGAGCAGAATTTCTCGTCGCTGTCGATGACCGCGCCATCCTGCGTCTTCCTGCCGATCAGCGCCTCGCAGGACGGATAGACGTAGAACGCGCCCTCCGGCGACGGGCAGGTGATGCCGCGCGCCTGGTTGAGCATCGACACGACGAGGTCGCGCCGCGCCTGGAAGATCGCCTTGTTCTTCCGGACGAAATCCTGCGGGCCGTTGAGCGCCTCGACCGACGCCCATTGCGCGATGGTGCAGGCGCCGGAGGTCTGCTGACCCTGGATCATGTCCATCGCCTTGATGAGCGGCAGCGGGCCGGCGGCGTAGCCGATGCGCCAGCCGGTCATGGCATAGGCCTTCGACACGCCGTTCATCGTCAGCGTGCGCTCGTAGAGCTTCGGCTCGACCTCGGCGATCGTCCTGAAGACGAAGTCGCCATAGGTCAGGTGTTCGTACATGTCGTCGGTCAGCACCCAGACGTTCGGATGCTTGAGCAGCACGTCGGCCAGCGCCTTCAACTCGGCCTTGCTGTAGGCCGCGCCCGACGGGTTGGACGGCGAGTTCATGACCAGCCACTTGGTTCGCGGCGTGATCGCCTTTTCGAGCGCCTCAGGCGTCAGCTTGAAGCCGTTGTCGATGGACGTTTCGGCAAAGGTCGCCGTGCCGCCGCAGATCGCCACCATTTCCGGATAGCTGACCCAGTAGGGGCGGGGGATGACCACCTCGTCGCCGGGGTTGAGCGTCGCCATGAAGGCGTTGAACAGAATCTGCTTGCCGCCGGTGCCGACGATGGTCTGAGCCGGGGTGTAGTCGAGATTGTTCTCGCGCTTGAATTTTTTCGCGATCGCCTCGCGCAGCGGCGCGATGCCCGAGACCGGCGGATACTTGGTCTCGCCGCGGCGGATCGCTTCGATGGCGGCGTTCTTGACGTTGTCGGGAGTGTCGAAGTCCGGCTCGCCGGCGCCGAGCCCGATGATGTCGCGGCCGGCGTTTTTCAGCTCGCGCGCCTTCTGCGTCACCGCGATGGTCGCGGAGGGCTTTACGCGCGAAAGGGCGTCGGCGAGGAAGGCCATGGCAAGTCGTCTCCAGGATTGCGCGACCATGCCGGCCGCGGCGCTTCCAATGCCGCATCGTGCCGCCGAGCGCAAGCATTGTCGGCTGATCCAGGGCTGCCCTTCGGACGCGGCGACATCATCGATTCATTAACGTGTGGTAAAACCTTGCCCGGGTAAAATCATGGGGTTTCGCAGTTTCGCGAGCGAGGGCTCCTTTGTCGCGCAGCATCGGGCTTGCCCACATCATCCGTCATGAGGACGGCACCTCCACCGGGGTGTGGGGCATCTATGTCCTCAAAAGCGCCTTCCAGCCGATCTTCGCCTTTCGTGACGGCAAGCTTGTCGTGGCTGCCTTCGAGGGCCTGGCCCGACCCTTCCGCGACGGCGAGCCGCAGTCTCCGACAAGCTTCTTCTCGTCCTGCCCCGCCGGCGACCGGCTGCATATCGAGACGCTGACGCGCACGCTGCATCTGCTCAATGCCGGCGCGTGCCTGCCGAAGGAGGCATCCATCTTCGTCAATTTCGATCCGTCGGTGTTCGTCGATCGCACGATCGCCGACACGGCCTTGCGCGAAATGCGGCTGGTGCTGCACGAGGCCGGCATCGATCCCGGCCGCGTCGTATGCGAGGTGACGGAGCAGCGCCCGGCATCGCAGGAAATTCTCTACCAGTTCGTGGAAGCGCTGCGCGCCAACGGTTTCCGCATCGCCGTCGACGACTATGGCGCCGACGATTCCGACATCAACCGGATCAAGGATATCAGGCCCGACATCGTCAAGTTCGACGCCCACTGGATCACGCAACTGATGGATTCGGGCGCCGGCTTCGCGCTGTTGACGACCATGGTGCACACCTTCGAGGAGCAGGGCATCCGGACCGTCTTCGAAGGCATCGAGGAAGGCTGGCAGCTCGACCTGGCCGAAAAGTCGGGCGCTTCGATGGTGCAGGGCTATGTGCTGGCGCGCCCGGAACTCGCCCCGACCAGTTTCCGCGTCTTCGCCGACATGCCGTCACCGCCGCCCCTGCCGCCGGCGAACGAACCCATGACCGGGTCTTCCGCGCACCGGAAGCGGCCGGCTGCCAGAACCTTCGGACGGAGGATAGCGTCGTGACCGGGCGACATGACCGGCGCCGCGCCGTGGCTGACGCGATCCTGCCCGACGAGATCGGATTGGAATACGGCGTCTATGGCGACTACCGGCTGCGCAGCGCCTGCCAGCCGATCTATGCGCCGCGGGAGGGCCTGCTCGTGCCTGCCGCGGTGGAAGCGCTGATCCAGCCGCATCGTTTCGGCGCGCCCGTGCCGCCGCAGGCCTTCCACCGAGACGTGCCGGAAGGCGACCGGCTGTTCATCGAGAGCCTCGGCCGGATGCTGCACCTGCACAACCATCCCTATGTCGGTCTCGACGGGATGGACCTCTTCTTCAACCATGATCCACTGGTCAACGACCATCCGGGCCGGGCGCTGGCCGAAATCCGGCTGATGGCGCGGCATCTCGGCGACTACGGTCTTACCCCGCCGATGCTGGTCTGCCAGATCACCGAGCAGGCGGCGCCCGACGAAGAGGTGCTCCTGGCCACGGTGGGCGAAATGCGCCGCAACGGCTTTCGCATCGCCATAGACAATTTCGGCGCCGGTCATTCGACCGAGGCGCGCGTGCGCCTGCTTGAACCGGACATCGTCAGGATCGATGGCGGCTGGTTCGCGGAACTCTGCCGCCATGCGGCCGCCGAAAGGCTGTTCAGGCCGCTGGTCTCGCTGCTGCACGATCAGGGCACCAGGGTTCTGGTGGAGGGGATCGAGCAGCCGGGGCAACTGCGCGCGGCGCTGGATGCCGGAGCCGACCTGGTGCAGGGGGCCCTGCTGGCGCCGCCGGCGCTGACCGGCACGCTGCTTTCAGCCGAGCCGCTTGTCATCGATGCGCTGGTGCGGCCCATCGCCAAGGTGATTCCGCTGTTCGGCTGATCCATCAGCGGAACCGATACGATAAGTGCAAAAGAACTGACTGGATCGCCGGCTTTGCTTCAGGCAATGGTGGCTCCCCGGGAGCGCAGCATATGACCATTCTCTACAGCATGATCGACAGCGGCAATTGCTACAAGCCGCGGCTTCTGATGGCGAAGCTCGGCATTCCCTTCACCGTTGTCGAAGTCTCCTCGCATACCGGCGATACGCGCAAGCCCGACTATGTGGCGAAGAATCCCAACGCCATGGTGCCGCTGCTCGAACTGGACGACGGCAGGCGCATCGCCGAATCCAACGCCATCCTGCTCTACCTTGCCGAAGGCACGCGCTTCCTGCCTTCGGACCGGTACGAGCGGGCGCTGGCCTATCAATGGCTGTTCTTCGAACAGTACAGCCACGAGCCCTATATCGCCGTGCGCAAGGCGCTGCTGACCTTTCCAGAGCGCGCGCGGGACGCCACGCCCGAGCGGCTGGCGTTGACGCTGGAGCGGGGCAACAAGGCGCTGGGGGTGATGAACAGGCGCCTCACCGAGAGCCGTTTCTTCGCCGGCGATGCGCTCAGCGTCGCCGATATCGCGCTCTATGCCTATACCCATACAGCCGAGATGGGCGGTTTCCAGATCGACGCCTATCCGGCGGTGGCGGACTGGCTGAAACGGGTCGAAACCGATCCGGGCCATGTGCCGATGGAATGGCATCCCGCGGCCTGAGGCTGCGACAATGATTCAGAGAGCGGCCTTATGATCCTGATCGGACAGTACGATTCGCCTTTCGTGCGGCGCGTCGGCATCGCGCTGGCGCTTTACGGCATGCCGTTCGAGCATCGGCCATGGTCGTCCTTCGGCGACGCCGACAAGATCCGTCCCTACAATCCGCTGACGCGGGTGCCCACGCTGGTGCTCGACGACGGCGAGGTGCTGATCGAAAGCCACATGATAATCGACTATCTCGACAACCGGGTTGGCGAGGTCCGGGCGATGTTTCCGGCGAAGGAGCCTGAACGCCACAAGGCGCTGAAGGTGGCCGCGCTGGCCATGGGCCTGGGCGACAAGGCGGTCAGCCTGGTCTACGAGAGGCGCCTGCACGAACAGGCGTCCGACCTGTGGATCGAACGCTGCCGCGCCCAGATCGGCGGCGTGCTGGCGGCGCTTGAAGAGGATCGCGCGCGGCGAAAGGACGATTACTGGTTCGGGCCGGCCGTCGGCCATGCCGACATCGCCGTCGCGGTGGTGCTGCGCTTCCTGGCGGATGCCCATGCTGGCCTGATCCCGATGAGCGACTACCCGGCGCTGGCGGCCCACGGGGCGAAACTGGAGGCGTTGCCGGCCTTCAGGGAGATTTCCCAGCCCTTCATCGCGCCGGCTTGAGGTTTGCCGATCCCGGATTCCGGAATCAGGGCAACAAAAAAGGCGGGACAAACCCGCCTTTCGTGCTCGGTAGCCTGATGGGGAGCGTTTCGGCCGGGCCGGCGGGCAATCTGCCGCTGCGGCTTGTCGGTCCGTCCCGCTCCGGCGCGCTTATCGCGCGGCCGCCAGTACATCCGTGACTTGCCGGGCGCCGCGGAAATTATCCGCCGCGCGCCATCGCCAAATCAGGCTGCCTTGCTCAGAGATCCAGCGGACGACTTGCCGGTACGGCGGTC
>CAZBBT010000152.1:0-6377 GCA_964490065.1 uncultured Mesorhizobium sp.
CGGCGACGGCACCTATCGCCTCTTCGGCCAGAAGATATTCATCACCTATGGCGAGCACGACTTCACCGACAACATCGTGCATCTGGTGCTGGCACGCCTGCCCGATGCGCCCGCCGGCACGCGCGGCATTTCGCTGTTTCTGGTGCCGAAATTCCTCGTTAATGAGGACGGTCAGCCGGGCGAGCGCAACGACGTCTTCTGCGCCTCGATCGAGCACAAGCTCGGCATCCACGGCTCCCCCACCTGCACCATGATCTACGGCGACGGCAAGTTCGGCGCAGAGCCGGGTGCGATCGGCTGGCTGGTCGGCGAGGAGAACAAGGGGCTCGCCTGCATGTTCACCATGATGAACAACGCCCGCCTGATGGTCGGCATGCAGGGCGTGGCGGTGGCCGAGGCTGCCTTCCAGAAGGCGCTCGCCTACGCCAACGAGCGCCGGCAGGGCAGGGCCGCGGACTATGACGGCGAGGGCATGGCGCCGATCGTTCACCATCCGGACGTGCAGCGGAACCTTCTGACCATGAAGGCGCTCACCCAGGCCGCCCGCGCGATCAGCTATTGCTGCGCCCATGCGATCGACATGGCGCGCCTGGCGCAAGGCGAGGAGGCGCGCCACTGGCTGGACCGTGCCGGCCTGCTCACCCCGCTCGCCAAGGCGTTCTCCACCGATGTCGGCGTCGAGGTCGCCTCGCGGGGCGTCCAGGTGCATGGCGGCATGGGTTTCATCGAGGAGACGGGCGCGGCCGCGCTGCTGCGCGACGCCCGCATCGCGCCCATCTACGAGGGCACCAACGGCATCCAGGCGATCGACCTGGTGACGCGAAAGCTGCCGCTCGGCGACGGCGAGCACATCCACCGCTATATCGACGAACTGGTGGCGATCGCAGGCTCGGTGCGCACCTCAAATCTCGCGGGCTTCGGCGACACTGCCGATGTGCTCGACCAGGCGCTGGAGGATCTTTCGGAAGCGACCCGCTTCCTGCAGGACAAGCTGGCGGCGGGCGAGGTCGAGACGGCGCTGGCCGGCGCGACGCCTTATCTGAAAATGCTGTCGCTCGCCGCCGGCGGCGCCTATCTGGCCCGTGGCGCGGTGGTGGGTGGCGAGGAAAACCGTATCGCGCTCTGCCGCTTCTACGCCGACAACCTGCTTGTCGAGGCCGGCGCGTTGAAGGGACGTATCCTTGGCGGCGCGGCCAGCCTCGGCGAGGCCGGCAAGGCGCTGATTTCCGCCTGATTCAATTTCGAGGGCCCGACGTGACCGACCACATTCTCATCGAGCGGCGCGGTGCCGCGCAGATTATCCGCATGAACCGGCCGGACAAGAAGAACGCGCTGACGCGGGCGATGTATGCCAAGATGTCAGCCGCACTCACCGCCGGCGATGCCGATCCGGCGGTGCGCGTGCATGTCTTTCTCGGGGTGCCGGGCAGTTTCTGCGCCGGCAACGACCTTGCCGATTTCCTCGTCGTCGCCACTGGCGGCGAGGGCGGCGAAGAGGTCTGGGACTTCCTCATGGCTTTGGCCAAGGTACGGAAGCCGATGCTCTCCGGCGTCGACGGCATCGCCGTCGGCATCGGCACCACGCTCAACCTGCATTGCGACCTGACCTTCGCAACGCCGCGCACCGTCTTTCGCACACCTTTCGTCGATCTCGGCCTCGTGCCGGAAGCCGGCTCCAGCCTGCTCGCGCCCCAGGTGCTCGGCCGGCAGGACGCGTTTGCGCTGCTGGCGCTCGGCGAAGGCTTTTCCGCCGAGCGTGCCAGGGCGGCGGGTTTGATCTACGCGGTGGTCGGGGAAGACGAGTTGGAAGCGGCCGTGCTGGCGGCGGCGGACACCATCGCAGCCAAGCCGCCGGAGGCCTTGAAGATCGCCCGCGACCTCATGCTCGGGTCCCGCGAGCCGCTGCTCGCCCGCATCGCCGAAGAAAGCGACCTGTTCCGCCAGCGCCTGAAATCAGACGAGGCGCGCGCGGCGCTTATGGCGTTCATGACAAGGAAGAAGGGGTGAGGGGCCGGGCCGTCAGACCAGCCCGTGGTCCTTCATCGCCTGCTGCTCGTCCGGGGTGACCCATGCGAAGATTTTGGGATCGCCCCCGGCGAAATTGACGAAATAGACGTTATGGAAGGTGATCGTCCCCTTTGCGTCGTCGCGTGGGCGGACATAATCGAACTCCCAGTCGGCTCGGACCATGGCGTTGAATTCGTCCAGCGCCTCGACCGCGAGATGAACGATCTCGAAGCGCGTGCCGCCCATGGCGCGATAGGCCTCGAAACCTTGCCGCAGAGTGGCGGGGAAGGATTTATCCTTTGCGGCGCCCATCACGCCTGCAGGGCCTGCGCCGACAAAATGGTCGGCAAAGGTGCCGGCCAGCGCCTCGACGTCTGCATGCGCGGGATCGCGCAGCGCCTCGTTGCTGCGCCGGCTGTAGTCTTGAAACAGCGCGCGGGCCTTTTTCTCGTGCGTCTCCATCCCTGTCTTACGGATAGAGCCGCGTCTTGTTCCATCCGCCGTCGCCGGGGCGGTGGCTGAACACCACGCGGTCATGCAGCCGGAACGGCCGGTCGTGCCAGAACTCGATCGTTTGTGGCTTGATGCGGAAGCCCGACCAGTGCTTCGGCCGCGGAATGTCGCCGATGGCGTAGCGGGCGGTGTACTCGGCCACAGCCTTTTCCAGGGCAAAACGGCTTTCCAGCGGGCGCGACTGTTTCGAGGCCCAGGCGCCGATGCGGCTGCCGCGCGGCCGGCTCGCATAATAGGCGTCGGCCTCGGCATCGCTCACCACCTCGACCGGCCCGCGTATGCGCACCTGCCGGCGCAGCGACTTCCAGTGGAAGCATAGCGCGGCCTTCATCGAGCCGAGGATCTCGCGGCCCTTGGCGCTTTCGAAATTGGTGTAGAAGACGAAGCCGTGCTGGTCGAAGCCCTTCAGCAGCACCATGCGCACGTCGGGCAGGCCGTCCGCGTCGACGGTGGCAAGCGCTACGGCATTCGGATCGTTCGGCTCGCTTGCGGAAGCGTCGTCAAGCCATTGCTTGAAAAGCAGGAAAGGCTCCGCAGCCTCGGTAAAGTCACCGCTTGTTAACCCGGGTTCGCTCATAATTTATTAATTCCGTCGCTGGCTTGGGAGAGTTGCCGGTTGTTGTCCGTCCTGCAAGCCTTCCGCAACCGGCCAGAGACCATTTTCGCTTCGGCCTGCGCCAAAGTCGGGATGCTTGGGGCGATACTCGCGCTTTGCGGCTGTGGCGTCGGCGGCTTCAGCCTCGAACAGGCCGATGTCGACCGCTCCATCGTCACCGGCAGCGTACCGTCCACGTCGCCCGCTTTCGGTTCCGACATCACCGCCGACCAGGCGACCATCCGCAACGCCGTCTCCTCGACCGACATCGAAGAGCAGGCCGGGAAACCTCTGGCCTGGGCCAATCCGGAAACCGGCGCGCGCGGCACCATCACCCAACTGGTGCAGACGAAAGAGAAGGGCCGCCTGTGCCGATCCTTCGGCGGTTCCCGCGAAAACTTCGATGGTGTTTCCATGTTCAAGGGCGAGGCTTGCATGACCGGCCCCGATCTGTGGCGGATCGAGACCTTCAAGGTCCTCTGATTTTCCGCGCCGACGCGGGCGTTCCTACTGGAATTTCTTCCTATGCGGTCGCATATAGGAAGCGACCCCGAACTTCCTCTCGCAGGCAGGACTGAATGCGCGACCCCTATGAGGTGCTGGGCGTTGCCAAGAACGCCTCGGCCAAGGACATAAAATCGGCGTATCGCAAGCTCGCCAAGAAGCATCATCCGGACCAGAACCCGAATGATCCCAAGGCGAAGGACCGTTTTGCCGCCGCCAACCAGGCCTATGAGATTCTCGGCGACGAGAAGAACCGCGCGGCCTTCGACCGTGGCGAGATCGACGCCGACGGCAAGCCGCGCTTCCAGGGCTTTGAAAGCGCCGGCGGCGATCCCTTCGCAGGCTTTCGGCGCCGCCAGGCCGGCCCGGGCGGCGCGCATTTCGAGTTTCGCAGCGGCGGTCCGCGGGGCGGTCAGGGCGGCGATCCGTTCGGCGGCGCGGCGGGCGACATATTCAGCCAGATTTTCGGCGACACCTTTTCCCAGCAGCATCCGGGAGGCGCCGGACGCAGGCAGGCGTCGCCCGGCGGTGCCGACCTGAACGTCACGCTCGACATCACCGTCGAGGAGGCTGCGACCGCGCCCAAGGTGACGGCACAGTTCCCGGACGGGCGCAAGATCGCCGTCAAGCTGCCGGCCTATGTGGAGGACGGCCAGACGATCCGCCTGAAAGGGCAGGGCGAACAGTCGCCTTTCGGCGGCCAGCCGGGCGACGCGCTGGTGAAGATCCATCTGCGTCGCCATCCGCGCTATCGGGTCGAGAGCCGTGACCTGCATGTCGATCTGGCCGTTCCGCTGAAGGATGCCGTGCTCGGCGCCAAGGTCGCGGTGGAAACGCCGACAGGCAGGATCGCGCTCAACGTCCCGGCCTGGTCGAGTTCCGACAAGGTGCTGCGCGTCAAGGGTCGCGGCCTGCCGTTGAAGGCGGGCGGGCATGGCGATCTTTACGCCCATGTGCGCCTGATGCTGCCCGAGCACGGCGACAGCGAACTCGAGGCGTTGATGCGCGGCAAGGGGTGAGCGAAACCTCACTTCAACCGTTTGAAGCTTGAAGGCAGGGTGTGCCTGTGCGATAGGCACAGCGAAGCAGAAGACCTTTCGGAGAGCGCTCACATGGCGGGTGGACAGGGCCTGATGGCCGGCAAACGCGGCCTTATCCTGGGCGTGGCCAACAATCGTTCCATCGCCTACGGCATCGCCAAGGCCTGCGCGGACCACGGCGCCGAGATCGCGCTGACCTATCAGGGCGAGGCTTTCCGCAAGCGCGTCGAGCCGCTGGCTGCCGAACTCGGCGCGCATGTCGCGGGTCATTGCGACGTCACCGACCCGGCGAGCCTCGATGCCGTCTTCGACGATGTGGCGAAGAAATTCGGCAAGCTGGATTTCCTCGTCCACGCCATCGCCTTCTCCGACAAGGAAGAGCTGGACGGCCGCTATATCGAGACCTCGCGCGACAATTTTCTGCGCACGATGGACATCTCGGTGTTTTCCTTCACCACCATCGCCAAGCGCGCCGAGCCGTTGATGAGCGACGGCGGCTCGCTTTTGACGCTGACCTATTACGGCGCCGAAAAGGTGATGCCGCACTACAACGTCATGGGCGTGGCGAAGGCCGCGCTCGAGGCCAGCGTGCGTTATCTCGCGGTTGATCTCGGTGCCAAGGGCATCCGCGTCAACGCCATCTCCGCCGGGCCGATCAAGACGCTTGCGGCATCCGGCATCGGCGATTTCCGCTATATTTTGAAGTGGAACGAATACAACGCTCCCCTGAAGCGCACGGTCACGCCCGAGGAAGTCGGCGATTCCGGCCTCTATTTCCTGTCGGACCTGTCACGCGGCGTCACCGGCGAGGTGCACCACGTCGATTCCGGCTATCATGTCGTCGGCATGAAGGCGGTGGACGCGCCCGACATCTCCGTCGTCAAAGACTGAGATAGTCTTCACACGCTGAAGGAATGCGCGGCGCGATGTTTCCACTCGTCTATATCGTGCGCCACGGCCGGACCGCGTGGAACGTCGAATACAGGCTGCAGGGCCAGGCCGACGTCCCGCTGGACGAGGAAGGCCGTCGCCAGGCGACCGCCAATGGGAAGCATCTCGCGGAATTGATCTCCGATCCGGCGGCGTTCGATTTCGTCGCCAGCCCGATGCTGCGCACGCGCACCACGATGGAACTGGTCCGTGCCGCGATGGGGCTCGATCCGAAGGCCTATCGCACCGATGCGCGGTTGATGGAAATGAACTTCGGCGACTGGCAGGGTTTTACCATGGCCGAACTGGAAGCGCGCAATCCCGGTTCGACGAAAGCCCGCAGCCCGGACAAATGGGACTTCGTGCCGCCGGGCGAGGAGGCCGAGAGCTATCAGATGCTGCTCGAGCGCGTGCGGCCGTTCTTCGAGGAACTGAGAAAGCCGACCGTCTGCGTCGCCCATGGCGGCGTCATGCGCGCCCTGTTCCGGATGGTGGAGAAACTGCCCAAGGCGCAGGCCGCGCGTGTCGAGACGCCACAGGACCGCATCCTCAGACTGAAGGATGGCAGTCTGGAATGGCTGTGAGCCTGGCGCTGCCTATTCTGGAGTTCTCGGTCGAGGGATTTTCCTATTCGGGAATTTCCATGTCGGTGATGACATTCTGCCCGTCCGTCACGTCATAGGCGATGACGACGTCCATGCCGGGCTTCAGTGAATCGACGTCCATCTCGGCATTCAGCTTGTAGGACTTGCCGTCGTCCAGCGTGAGCGTCATCGCGTCCTTGTCGA
>CAZBBT010000153.1:0-6376 GCA_964490065.1 uncultured Mesorhizobium sp.
AAGTCGCTGTGCGAGCACGACCTCGCCGGCACGGCCAGGCAGATCATGATCGAGGCGGCATCTTCCGGGTGCGACATCATTCTGCCCTCCGACGGCGTGGTGGCGCGCGAGTTCAAGGCAGGCGCGGCCAGCGAGACCGTTGCCATCGATCATGTGCCGGGCGATGCGATGATCCTCGATGTCGGTCCCAAGACCGTCGAAGCGGTCAACCAGTGGATCGACCGCGCCGCGACGCTGGTGTGGAACGGCCCGCTCGGCGCTTTCGAGATCGAGCCTTTCGATGCCGCGACGGTTGCGGCGGCGAAGCACGCGGCTGCGCGTACCAGGGCCGGCAAGCTCGTCTCGGTCGCCGGCGGCGGCGATACGGTGGCCGCTCTCAACCATGCCGGCGTCGCCGACGATTTCAGCTATGTCTCCACCGCCGGCGGCGCTTTCCTCGAATGGATGGAAGGCAAGCCGCTGCCCGGCGTGGAAGTGCTTAAAGCCTAGTGGCATTCATCTGCCGTTGCACGGCAGGATGAAACACTTCCACATCGCAAGTGATATCTTTCAATCGATTCAAGGTTTTTGCTGGCATTCCATCGCAAAAATTCTTCTGTTAAGCGCCCTGACAGACAATCTGGGAGACCGAAATGAACCAGGAAATGGCCGTGCAGGCCGCAAACAAGGATGGCTTCATTGCAGCGCTCGATCAGTCGGGCGGCTCCACGCCGAAGGCGCTCAAGCTTTACGGCATCGATGAAAGCGCCTGGTCCAGCGACGCGGAAATGTTCGACCTCGTTCATCAGATGCGCGCGCGCATCATCAAGTCGCCTGCCTTCACCGGCGACAAGGTCATGGGCGCGATCCTGTTCGAGCAGACCATGGACCGCGACATCGACGGCACGCCGACCGCGCAGTATCTTTGGGAAAAGCGCCATGTGGTGCCCTTCCTGAAGATCGACAAGGGCCTGGCGGAGGCGAAGGACGGCGTCAAGCTGATGAAGCCGATGCCGGATCTCGATGCGCTGTTGAAGCGCGCCGTCGCGAAGGGAATATTCGGCACCAAGGAACGCTCGGTGATCGACGCGGCGAACCGACAAGGCATCGCGGCGATCGTCGGCCAGCAGTTCGAAGTCGCAAAACAGGTTCTGGCGCACGGCCTTGTTCCGATCGTCGAGCCGGAAGTCACGATCTCCATCCCCGACAAGGCTGAGGCCGAGGACATTCTGCTTGCCGAAATCAAGAAACATCTCGACGACGTGCCGGCCGGCAAGCAGGTCATGCTGAAGCTGACGCTGCCGACGAAGCCGAACCTCTACAAGCCGCTGATCGACGATCCCCGCGTCATGCGCGTGGTCGCGCTCTCCGGCGGCTATTCCCGCGACGAGGCGAACGCGAAGCTGAAACAGAATGACGGTATGATCGCCAGCTTCTCGCGCGCACTGACCGAGGGCCTGTCGGTCGGGCAGAGCGACGACCAATTCAACGCCGCGCTGGGTTCGGCGATTGACAGCATTTTCGACGCGTCCAGCGTCAAGGGATAGTTGGCCGGCGCGGTGCTGGAAAGCCTGCCGGAACGCAGCCATATCCTGAAATCGACAGAGCCGGGCTGTGCGCCCGGCTTTTTTGCGCCATGACCATGAATGAGAAGAATTTCCGGCGCATTGTCGCAAATCGCCTTTCCCGTACGTCCTTGTGACAAGGAAGGAGTTTACGATGTCGAAGAACAAGATCGTTTCGCAGGAAGAATGGTTCCGGGCGCACAAGGCGCACCTTGCGCGCGAGAAGGAATTCACGCGCTTTCGCGACCAGATCGCGGCCGAACGGCGCGAACTGCCCTGGCTGAAAATCCGCAAGGACTATGTCTTCGAGACCGAACGCGGACCGGAGCGGCTGGCGGACCTGTTCAAGGGCCGCAGCCAGTTGATCGTCTACCACTTCATGTTCCCGCCCAACGCGGACTACCGCTGCGAAGGCTGCTCGTTCATCGCCGATCATATCGACGGCGCGGACCAGCACCTCAGGCAAAACGACGTGTCCCTGGTCGTGGTTTCACGCGCGCCGCTTGCCGAACTGCTGCCCTTCAAGCAGCGCATGGGCTGGAAGTTCGACTGGGTTTCGTCCTACGCCAGCGACTTCAATTTCGACATGCAGGTGTCGTTCACCGATCGGCAGATCGCGGCCGGCGAAACCGTCTACAATTTCGAGAAGCGGCCGCTGACCTCGAAGGATCTGCCGGGTGCCAGCGTTTTCCTGTTGGGCGAAGACGGCTGCATCTACCTGACCTTCACCACGCGCGCCCGCGGCGGCGAGCCGCTGATCACCACCTACGACTATCTCGACATGGTGCCGAAGGGCCGCCGGGAAGACGAGCGCGGGTTGATGACCTGGGTCAAGCTGCACGACGAGTATGACGAGGTTCCGGCGCAGCAAAGCTGCTGCCACTGACCGTCCGGCGGGCCGCTATTCGCAGACGACGTGGACGCGGCCGCCCGAGGTTACGGCGTCGCGGCAGGCGAGAGGCTTTGCCGGCTGCTGCGATGCGGCTTGTGTAGCTACCCGGCGCTTGCCTTTGCGAAACGAGGCCGGCTTGCGGAACCGTGTCGTTCCGGCGGTCTGTGCCGTCGGCGACACCGGAAAGACCTGCATCCCGCTCTGGACGGGCGGCGTCGCCGGCGGCGAGGGCTGCCGGTGCAGGTAGCGGCCGACGTGAAGCGGGTCCGCCATGGTCACGGAACCGTCGTCGGTGCGCGTGCAGCCGCACGAGAACGCCAGTGCCAGTCCTACAAACATGGCCAGCATTGTACTGCGCACTTCACTTCTCCGGCAATGATCCGTTGCGGCCATTCTAGGGCCGGATTGGGCCATTCTGGTGGCAGGACGGCGGCGGTCGGCAAGTGCCCGGGCTGCGTCGAGGCCGGTTCGATTTCGTTAAGGTTAGTCGATCGTTAACGCCTGTTATGCACTGTTGGTGCCCGAGCCTGCGGAGGAAGGCTCGCGATTCTGTTCGGGGTGGGGAAGGAATGGCGAAAGCGGACGACACGGCTGGGGCAGGCGAAGCGCCGGGCTCCCGCGAGCCGGCGGAATTGCGGCCGGACGGGCCGGATTCGTCGGTGTCGGCTCTGGCCGAACTGCTTGAGGCCGGCTCGGACTGGCTGTGGGAAACCGATGCGGACCTGCGCTTTTCGTGGCTCTCCGACAGCTATGAGGCCGTAACCGGCATCGACCCCGCCACGGTGATCGGCCGCTTCCGGTTCGATTTCCTCAAGCAGGTGCTGAAAGGCAGCCGGACCGCGGCGGCCCACCTTGACGATCTGCAGGCGCGCAGGCCGTTTCGCGATTTCGTCTATCGGCTGAAGGGAGGACGATCGGACTGCCGCTGGATTTCCACCTCCGGCTTTCCGCGCTTCGACGAGACCGGAAAATTCATCGGCTACCGCGGTCTCGGGCGCAACGTCACCGCGCTCGCCGGCGCTTTCGACGAGTTGGAGAGCGTCGGCAGCGTCGACGAGACCACCGGGAACCGCGACCATGCCGAGCGGATGATGGCTGCGCTCGACGTGATGAACGACGCGCTCTGCTACTACGATGCCGACGACAAGCTCGTTTTCCACAACGAGGCGATGCTTGGCATGTATTCCGGCATCGCCGACATGATCCGTCCGGGCGTCAGTTTCGCCGAGATGATCGAAACCGGGCTGGCGCGAGGCCTGTGGGACACGCAGGGCGCTTCCGCCGACGATTGGCGCAGAGTTATCCTCGACAACCGCAGGAACGAGGTCCAGTCCTCGACAATGATCCATTTTGCCGACGGGCGTCTGGTCATGCACCGCGAGATGCGGGCAGCCGAGGGCGGCACGATCTCCATATGCACCGACGTGACCGACCATCGGAACTGGCAGGCGGAACTGATGTCGGCGGGCGAGCGCGGCCGCGAACTGCTGTTCGACCTGCAGCGCACCATCGACGCCATGACCATGGGCATCGTCATCCTCGATGCCGACCTGAAGGCCGAACTGGTCAACCGGGCCTTCTATGACATCTGGAAAGTGACGGCGGACCAGGTCGGCGTGGGCGATGCCTTCCGGGCGCTGATGGACGTCAACCGTCACAAAGGCATCTACGACGTCGCCGACGACCGTTGGGAAGATTACGTCGCTTCGCGGCTCGCCGAGATCAGGGCGGGCGACGTGGCGCCGCGCGAATTCCGGCGCGCAGACGACTGCGTCATGATCTATTCGGTGACGGCGCTGTCGGGCGGCAAACGGCTTGTTTCCTATTTCGACATCACGGAGATGAAGCAGCGCGAAGTCGATCTCGCGGAAGCCCTGGAAAAGGCCAAGCTGGCCGAGGCGGTGATCAACAGCGTTCCCAACCCCATCTTCGTCAAGGACGCCGACCTCAATTTCGTCATGGCCAACCAGGCCTTCGCCGACCTCTTCGGCACCACGCCCGAAAAGATCGTCGGCAGGACGGACGAGGACGTCGTGCCACCGGACGAGCGCGGCACGTTCGAGGCAAGCGAGAGACAGGTTCTCGAAACCGGGCGGATCTACGAGGTCGAGACCGCCTATACGGCGGCGGGCGCGTCCGGCGCCCGGATCGTGCGCAAGAACCGCGTCCAGACTTCGAGCGGCAAGGTCTATCTCGCCGCGTCGATCTTCGACGTCAGCGAACTGAAGCGGCGCGAGACCGAGGTGGAGGAGGCCCGTCGGCGCCTGGCGAACGTGCTGGAATCGCTGCCGGCCGCCGTGCTGATCTACGACCGCGACGACAAGTTCGTCTTCGCCAACAAGAAGCTGCAGGATTCGCTGCCGGTGCTGAAGCCGACCTGGCAGCCAGGCAAGACTTTCCGCGAGTCGCTCGCGCTCGGCCACGACCATGGCTGTTTCCGTTCCAGCGGCGATCCCGAACTCGACAAGCTATACGACGTCGACCGCGAAGGCTGGCTCGACGGCATGATGGCGCATTACCATCAGCGCAGCTCGAATTTCGAGC
The DNA here is from genome assembly GCA_964490065.1 of uncultured Mesorhizobium sp. Lineage (GTDB taxonomy): Bacteria > Pseudomonadota > Alphaproteobacteria > Rhizobiales > Rhizobiaceae > Mesorhizobium. Next base: position 4,981 of record CAZBBT010000153.1, read on the forward strand.
GCCGCAACCCCGACGGCCGCTGGTACCAGGTCCACGACATGCGTACCGAAGACGACACGTTCATCGGCGTGCGCGTCGACATCACCGAGACCAAGCGCAGTCAGACCGAAGCTGAAGAAGCGCGCCAAAGGCTGGCGCATGTGCTGGAATCGCTGCCGGCCGGCGTCATCATCTACGATCGCGACGACAATTTCGTGCTGGCCAATCGCAAGCTGCAGGAATCGCAGCCGGAGATGGCCAAGGCCTGGAAGGCCGGCTCCAGCCTGCGCGAGGCGATGCAGATCGGCCATCGCGCTGGCTATTTCCGCGACAGCGGGGACGCTGCGCTCGACGCACTCTACGATAGCGATCCGCAAGCCTGGCTGGACCGGCGCGTCGCGCTCTACCGTGGGCCGAAACGGGTTTCCGAACGGCAAAATCCGGACGGCCGCTGGTATCAGGCCTACGACGCGCGCACCGAGGACGGCACCTTCATCGGCGTGCGCGTCGACATCACCGAGATCAAGGAACGAGAGGCGGCGCTGCGCGATTCCATGCGCCAGATCGACCTGTTCCGGCATGTCATGGACGAGTTGCCGGTCGCGGCCTTCATCAAGGCCAAGGACCTGAAGATCGAATTCGTCAACAAGGCCTGGACCGCCATCACCGGAATCCCGAAGGAGGAAGCCGTCGGGCGCACCGACCGCGATCTCTTCGATCCCGTGGATGCCGAAAGCTACAGCCACGACGATACAGAGGTCTGCGATACCGGCGCGATCATCGAGATCGAGGAACCGATCAGCCATCGCGACGGCACCGTGCGGCAGTTGATGACGCGCAAGAGCCGGCTCGTCGCCACGGACGGCTCGGTGCATCTGGTGGGTTCGTCCACCGATATCTCGGAGGTCAAGGAACGCGAGCGCGCATTGCGGGAATCGATGCGCGAGAACGAAATCTTCCGTTCGCTGATCGACAACGTGCCGGTGTCGATCTACGCCAAGCGCTCGGACCTGAAGCAGTTCTACGTCAACAAGGGCTGGTGCGACCTGACCGGCGTCTCCAAGGAGGAGGCGATCGGCAGGACCGACATCGAGATTTTCGGCGCGGAGGGCGAGGCCTTCGTCGAAGGCGATCTCGCCGTGCTCAGAACCGGCGAGACGCAGGAGATCGAGGAGACGATCACCGCCGCCGACGGCACGGTGCGCCATCAGTTCGCCCGCAAGGGGGCGATGATCGCCTCGGACGGTTCGCTTTACCTGATCGGCTCGACCACCGACATCACCGAGCTCAAGCAGCGCGAGGCGGAACTCAAGGAAGCGCAGCATCGGGCGGTGCTCGCCGACCGGGCGAAGTCGGAATTCCTCGCCAATATGAGCCACGAGATCAGGACGCCGATGAACGGCGTGCTCGGCATGGC
>CAZBBT010000154.1:0-6373 GCA_964490065.1 uncultured Mesorhizobium sp.
CGCCACCGCCGGCCTCATCAACGCGCTGGAGATCACCGGCCGCGACATGAAGACGACGAAGCTGGTCTGCAACGGCGCGGGCTCGGCCGGCATCGCCTGCATCGAACTCATCAAGGCGATGGGCTTTGCGCCGGAGAACATCACGCTGTGCGATACCAAGGGCGTGGTCTACCAGGGCCGCACCGAAGGCATGAACCAGTGGAAGTCGGCGCATGCGGCCAGGACCGAGGCGCGCTCGCTGGCCGAGGCGATCGCCGGTGCCGATGTCGTCTTCGGCCTCTCCGCCAAGGGCGCGCTGACGCCCGACATGGTGAAGTCGATGGCGAAGAACCCGATCATCTTCGCCATGGCCAATCCCGACCCGGAGATCACGCCCGAGGAGGTCGCCCAGATCCGCACCGACGCCATCATGGCGACCGGCCGCTCGGACTATCCGAACCAGGTCAACAACGTTCTCGGCTTCCCGTATATTTTCAGGGGTGCGCTGGACGTCCGCGCGACCACCATCAACGACGCCATGAAGATCGCCGCCGCGCACGCGCTGGCCGACCTCGCCCGCAAGGACGTGCCCGACGACGTCGCCGCCGCCTACCAGGGTAACCGGCCGCGCTTCGGGCCGAACTACATCATCCCGGTGCCGTTCGACCCGCGGCTGATCTCGGCCATTCCCGTTGCGGTGGCCAAGGCCGCGATGGATTCGGGCGTCGCCGGCCGGCCGATCATCGACCTCGACCGCTACGCCAACGAGCTTTCCGCCCGGCGCGACCCGATCGCCTCGACCTTGCAGCGCATCTACGACCGCGTGCGCCGCCAGCCGAAGCGCATCGTCTTCGCCGAGGGCGAGGAGAGCCAGGTGATGCGCGCCGCCGTCGCCTACGCCAACCAGCGGCTCGGCACCGCCATACTTCTCGGCCGCGACGACGTCATCAAGGAAAATGCCCAGGCCGTCGGCATCGACCTGAACCGGCCGGGGCTGGAGATCATCAACGCCCGCCTGTCGCGCAAGAACGGGGTCTATGCCGACTATCTCTACGAGCGCCTGCAGCGCCAGGGTTTTCTGTTCCGCGACTGCCAGCGCCTGATCAACCAGGACCGCAACCATTTCGCCGCCTGCATGGTGGCGCTGGGCGACGCCGACGGCATCGTCACCGGCGTGACGCGCAACTATTCGACGGCGCTGGACGACGTGCGCCGCGTCATCGACGCGCGCCCCGGCCACCGCGTCATCGGCGTGTCGATCGTGCTCGCGCGCGGCCGCACCGTGCTGGTCGCCGACACCGCCGTGCACCAGATGCCGGACGCCGTCGAGATCGCCGACATCGCCGAGGAGGCGGCCGGCTTCGCGCGGCGCATGGGCTACGAGCCGCGCGTGGCGATGCTCGCCTACTCCACCTTCGGCCACCCGCAGGGCGAGCGCTCCGAGCGCATCCAGGAGGCGGTAAAAATCCTCGACAAGCGTCGCGTCGATTTCGAGTATGACGGCGAGATGGCGGCGGACGTTGCGCTGAACCCGCGCGCCAAGGCGCTCTATCCGTTCATGCGCCTGACCGGCCCGGCCAACGTGCTGGTGATGCCGGCGTTCCACTCGGCCTCGATCTCGACCAAGATGCTGCAGGAACTCGGCGGCTCGACGGTGATCGGCCCGCTGCTGGTGGGGCTCAACAAGCCGGTGCAGATCGTCGGCCTGAACGCGAAGGACAGCGACATCGTGAACATGGCGGCGATGGCGGCGTTTTCAGCGGGGGCTTGACCTGTGGTCCGCTTGAGCGGACGAAAAGCCAACGATTTGGCTTTTCGAGCAGGGCAAGGCCACGAGCCATAGCGAGTGGCTTGGCGCGGACCTGACTTACGCCGCCTTCAGCCGCTCCCATTCCCGTTCGAACTGGAAGCAGTATTGCGCAGCTTCCTCTTCCGGCAGCAGGCCGGCCATCTGCGGAAAGATCGTCCGATAGAGGCTTTGATCCGACCAGTCCCACGGCATTTTCTCGGCGGCACGCGCTTCGGCGAGAATGGCTTCCAGACGCCGGCGCACCTTGTCCGGATCGGGCCGCCATGCCGGCTGCACGGGTTCCGTGTTACCGAACAGGTCGCCCTGAGAATCCGTGTCACCGAACAGATCGGGTTGCATGGCCATTGCGTCTCGCCGCGAATCGATACCGAACAATGTTCGGTCAATGCGGCCGAAGCGAGAGGCAGACGAGCGGTTATCCCCTATTCGGGAAAGATGTCCCCATAAACCGCATCGATCCTTTCCATCTGTGCAATGGTGAAGGCGAGTGCGTCGGCGATGCGGCCGACATGGTTGATCTCGTCGAGCGTCAGCATGCGGCCCTTGCGTGATTTCAGATACTTGTCGATCACCTGATAGCCGCCGATGTGGAAATCCCACACCGCCTCCGGCACGGGCGCGAAGCTCTGCGTCTTGTTGATCGAGACGCGCTCGTCCTCGGCCGACCAACGCACGTGCTCGACTGTATGATCGCCCCTGCCATGATAGTCGGCCAAGTTGGTGCGCGGCAGGTCGCGCAGCAGATGCGCCTGCACCAGCGCCCAGCCGAGCCGCGACAGGCGCTCGAAACCCACCGCCTCTTCCGGGAAAGGAATGCGGGGAAAGTCGATGCGCAGGAATTCGGCATAGCGCTGGCGATAGGTCGGCGCATGCAGCACCGCATAGATGTAGCCGAGGATTTCCTCGGGTGTGTAGTGATGGTCATAGCGGGCATCGAGGAAAGCGCGAAAATCGGCGGAGAGGTTTTCCAACTTTTGGAAGCGAAGCGGAAAAACAAACCCGCGCTCTTTTGACTGATTGGAGATGAAGGAATCGTCAACAGCTTTGTCAGCAACGAATACATGTCGCCACGCGTTGTTAGAGAGACGGCATATTACAATCGCGATATTATTGCTACGAAGCTCGTCCATGACACGTTCGCGTCGGTGAACGGTCACGTTGCGGTCCCAAAACGTCCATCGGTCGTCAAAGGGCCTATAAGCGACTTCGCGCTCTGCTGCATTCAGATCCGATGTTTGCAATTCGGTCTTAGCGCGCTGATAATTCCATTGGTCTTGGCTACATAAGCGATACAAGCCCCTCGCTGCCTCTTCGTCTTTTGATGCGACTAAGAGATCGATCTTTTTCTTTCCTTCAATTGGCGTGAAGGAAATCGCAAACTGATCCTGAGTCGTCACAAAGCCCGGAGCCGGGTCCCCAGAAGGTGCAAAAATCTGCCGAATACTCCAGTCACCATTTTCAATATTAGAACTTCCCATGGTGTCATTCGGTTCAAATAACCAGAATGGCTCCTTTGGTTCGACGTTCTGCCAGGTGATCGTATTAAGCGAGTTTTCGAATACGGATACATATTTTGACTGCCGGGACCCCCAAAACTGTGCGTGCTTTACAACCTTTTCATCTGAATTTGACTTGATGAGCAATACGACGGCTACACCCTTCTTAATGTCGAAAACGTTCTCATTCAGCAGACCGTCAGGCGCTTCTTCTTTTGGATTTGAGCTTCCGTGTAAATCAAGAACGTAGACGTAATTGAAACTCGCCAGAATTGATTTCCGCATGCCACGGAAAGTTGCGTTTCGAATCCGAGAGTGGTTGGTGATAATTCCGACCACACCTTGATCTGCCCCTTCCATAGTCACCGTCTGCAATTGTCCATTCTCGTCAGTCACTTCATATGTGCCGCCGTCCATCTTCATCTGCGCGAAGCGGATGAACTTGACATAGTCGTCTTGTAACCATTTCCCCTGTGCGGGCTTCGACAATTCGGGAAAGCCTTTACGGTACTCGGCTATCGAGGACGTAATCCACACTCCCTTGTTCTTGGAGTGACCCGAATACGGCGGGTTTCCGAGGATGACGAGAATCGCTTTCTCTTTAACTTTTTGCGCCTCAGCGACTTCGTTTGACAGTTCGGGTAGCCACGCATCCCGCTGTGGTTTGATCGGCTCCAGTGTATTGGTCAGAAAAACCTGCAGCCGCTCGTCATCGGCAAGCGGATGGCCCTTGTCCTTGAGATATTGCGACAGTTTCAGATGCGCGATCGTATAAGGCGCTATCAAGTACTCGAAGCCAAACAGATTCCTGAGCATGTGCTGACGCACCACAGCGTCGGCCTTGCCGACATTGGGTCCACCGATGTTCTGAAAAATTCGCTCCATCGCCTCCAGCAGGAAGGTGCCGGTGCCGGTGGCGAAATCGAGCACGGTGACGCGCCTGTTGTCGGCAAGGCCGTCGGCTATCTTGAACGCGTCCTTCAATATGTCGTCCACGGCGCGGACGATGAAGTTCACCACCGGAGGCGGCGTGTAGTAGACGCCGCGGCTCTTGCGCGTTTCCTTGTCGTAGGCCTTCAGGAAGTCCTCGTAGAAATAGATGAACGGGTCACGTTCGAAGAGGCGGTGCTCTTCCTCGTTGCCGGCGCGCACCTTGCGGCTGATCGCCTTGCGCTGGCGGAAGGACAGGCTGTCTCGTATCTCTTCTATGTTCAGGCCGTTGACGATGGAGAGAATTTCCTCGATCACCCACTTGGCGTCGTCATATTCGGCCTCCTGCATCTCCTCAAGAAACCGCACCAACTCTCGTATCAGCCGGAACGAACCGGGGATGAATTTCCGTACATTGTCGAGCGCGATCACATCATCGTCACCGGCGTTCAGCTTGGCGAGGAAGAGACCGTAGGCCAGCATCTGCGCGAAGGCGTCGGCGAACTCGGTCATCGACAGTTCATGAAACACCTGCTCGCGAAACACGTCGAACAGGGCGTGAAGCCTTCCTTCGCGGTGCGCCTTCTCCTGACGGATCAGTTCCTCCGTCAGATAATCGCGCAGCATGCGCGAGCGCGTCGCCAGCGCCGCCGCCAGTTTCGGCGAATCGGCGAGGCCAATCGGCGGCGACGAGAGGAAGCCGGACAGCAGTTTGGCAACGGCGGTGGCGCGTTCAGGATTTACGTGAAGCGTGCGGCCTTCGAGGTCCGACGCATAAGCCAGCGTCTCACGCGCGATCACCTTGCCGGCACCATCGATGCGGATGAACTGCAGGTAATCGGTGACGACGATGTTGTCCGACAGCTTGCGGTATTTCGCGATCTGATCGGATTTCAGCACTTTATCTAGATTGGCGCCGATCTCCTTGACCTCGACATAGCCGAGGATCATGCCGGCGCGGCTCACCTTGAAATCAGGCGCCCCTTTGTCCGCATGGCGCTTCGGCTCATGCTTCACGCCGATGCCGCGTTCCATCGCTTCGACGGCAAAGACATTCAGCAGGTTTTCCAGCGCGGTGCGGCCCGAATGCTCGGTTCCACCCTCATCTCGATAGGCGGCGGCGAGCGCCTTGATATAAGTGTCGAAGCGACTGTCCATAGTTCCCCCAGTTCAATTACTGAATCGGGAACTGGACGGCCATGCAAGGGTGAGGGATAAAATTCTCTCCTTTTTCGTCTAAGCGGCTGAATTCATTAGAAAGACAAAATATTTTTTCCACACCCCTCCGCCCCTCTCCCATAATCCGCTCACCGTCTTCTCGGGAACCCCGGTGCGCACCGGGTATCGGGGGAAGGCGGCGGCGCCGGGTCGGCGGCGATACGGTATCGCCGTCGGGTGAATAGCCCAGAGCCCGGGCCCTTGCTTGCGCTACCCGCGGGGGAGGCCCGCGTACCCGCAAGGGGGCAAGAACGCCGGCGGACGCAAGGCATCGCGCCGCAATTGAGTAACGAAGGCGCGATGCCTTGCGTCGGCTTCCCGGCCTTTTTTCGAGGCGCGGGCGACGAACGCGCGCGCCCGGATTCCAGCCAACCCACGACAGAACCCCCAACACGGAGACTTCGCCATGCCACTCCAACGCCCGGAAGACGCTTTTCTCGAGCTCGACGACGACGGGAAACCCTACAGCGTCTATTACGGAAAATGCTTCACCCGCAACATCTGCTTCCTGATCGAGCAGGCGCTGCGGATCACCGGCGACGCCGAGGGCGCGGCCGCGCGCTGCCACAAGAAAGCCTGCCGCAAGAGCGGCGCCTGCCATCTCACCGTGAACCTCGCCGGCGACGCCCACTGCGGCGCCGGCATCACCGACAGCATGATGGATAAGGCCGGGCTGATGCTCTATTTCGTCGCCCATATCGGCATCAAGGCGCGGGACGTTCCGCCTTCTCCTCCTGGGGCAGAAGGCGGCCGGTCCCGGGCCTGATCCGGGCCGGTCGGACGAGGGGCACTGGCGGGAATGCGGCGCGTTTGCAAGACGCACCCTGTCCTTGCCGGGGCGAGCCACGGGCCTCGCCCCTCCTTCGGACAGGGGCAGGGCTATCCCATATGGCGCTCCACCCCCACCCCTGACCCCTCCCCACAAGGGGGAGGGGGACTT
>CAZBBT010000155.1:0-6372 GCA_964490065.1 uncultured Mesorhizobium sp.
ACGGCGTGCCGACATTGTAGGCGGTGTACTGCGTCGGCGTGACGAGGATGCCGGCAATCGCGCCGAGCGCTGCGCTCAGCGCAAACGAGACCAGCATCATGCGCGCGACCGGAACGCCGAGAAGCTGCGCCGCTTCCCTGTTCTGGGAGCAGGCGCGCAGCGCTCGGCCGGTGCGCGTGCGGGTGAAGAACAGCCACAGCAACAGCACCAGCAGTGCGCCGCAGCCGAGGATCCAGAATAGCTGATAGCCGATGGCGACGCCGCCGATCTTGAGCGGACCGCCTGGCGTGAACTCGGCATAGGTGCGTGGCCGGTCGCCGAATGTGAGCAGCGTGATGCGCTCGATCATGATCTGCGCGGCGAGCGTGGCTAGAATGATGGCGAACAGTGTCGCGCCACGGTGCATCATCGGCCGCACGACAAGCAATTCCATGACCATGCCTGAAATCGCCACCAGCGGAATGGTGATCGCGATCGCCAGCACGATCGGTATGCCCGCCTGGGTCATCAGCGCCTGGCACACCATGCCACCGAGCATGACGAAGACGCCCTGCGCGAAATTGACGATGCCGCTGGCATTGTAGATGACGCAGAAGCCAATGCCGACCAGGCCGTAGATCAGGCCGACGCCGACACCGTTGACGATGCTTTGCAGGAACTCGATCGCGTTAGGCATCGGCCACCTCCGTTCCGCCGAGATAGGCCGCGATGACGTCCGGATGAGCCTTGATCTCGTCCGGCGTTCCCTCAGCGATCTTCTTTCCGAAATCGAGCACCACGATGCGCTGCGCGATCTGCATGACCAGGCTCATGTCGTGCTCGATCAGGATGACGGTGGTGCCGCCGCCATGGATGCGCCTGATGACCTCTGCCAGGGCCACCGTTTCCTGCGTGTTGAGACCTGCGGCTGGCTCGTCCAGGAGCAAGAGGCGGGGCTTAGCGGCCAGCGCCCGCGCGACCTCGAGCAGGCGTTGGCGACCGTAGGGCAATGTGTCCGCCGGCATGTCGGCCTGGTCCTCCAACCCGACAAAACGCAGCAGTTCACGGGCGTTATCGCTGACATCCCTCTCCTGCCGCCGCATCCATTGCGGCCTGAACAGGGCGGAGAACACGCCGCCGCGCGTCACCCTGTGACTGCCGATCTCGACATTCTCGGCGACTGTCAGATGCTTGAAGAGCTGGACGAGCTGGTAGGTGCGGATCAACCCTGACGACGCCACATGGTGGGAGGATGCGCCGGTGATGTCCTTGCCATCGAAGTGGATGGAGCCGGAAGTGGGCGGGAAGAAGCCCGATATGACGTTGAAAAGCGTTGTCTTGCCGGCGCCGTTCGGTCCGATCACCGCCAGCAATTCGCCTTCCTCGACCTCGAAGGAAATGGAATCGTTCGCTAGCAAACCGCCGAAGCGCTTGGTTTCGCCACTGACCGAGAGCAAAGCCATGTTATGCCGCCTCCCCGGTTCGCCGACGCAGACGTCGCAGGAGCGCGGGAATTTCCGCTAGGCCGCGCGGCGCGAAGATCAGAATGAGGATCAGGACGGCCGTGTAGGCGATGTCCTGCATCTCCTTCAGGCCGCGCAACGCCTCGGGCAGGATCATGACGATGACGGCGCCGATCATCGGCCCCCACATCGTGCCGATGCCGCCGAGATAGAGCATGGCGAAGCTCTGCACCACCATGGTCATGCCGAACACTTCCGGGCTGATGAAGCCGACGAAATGGGCGAAGAGCGAACCTGCCGCCGAGGCATAAAGCGCCGCGATGACGAAGGCTATCAGCTTGCAGCGCGCAATATCGACGCCGAGCGCGCGAGCCGCCGGCTCGCTGCCGGCGATCGCCGCCAGCGCGCGCCCGAAGCGCGAGCGCCTCAGGCGCGCGGCTATGCCGACGCCCAGCAGCGCCAGCAGGACTAGGGCGACGAGTTGCTGCTTGATCGTCATCAGCTCGAAGCCGGCGACGCCGAGCGGCGGAATGCCGGCGTAGCCCATATAGCCCTGGGTCAGGCTGGTCCATTCGATGCTGATCTCGTAAACGATGAGGCCGAGCGCGAAGGTCGCCATGGCGAGATAGTGACCGCGCAGCCGCAATGTGGGGTAGCCGACGATGACGGCCGCAACGCCGGACATCGCCATAGTGGCGACAAGGGCCGCCAGCGGCCCCCAGCCGTAATCAGCGCAAAGGATCGCGCTGCCATAGCCGCCGATGGCCGCAAAGGCGCTCTGGCCGAAGGAGGCCTGGCCGGTATAGCCCATGAAGAAATTCAGGCCGGTGCAGAAGATCGCGTAGATGAAGGCGAAGCCCAGCACCGTCACGATATAGTCGCTCGACAGCAGCCCGAGCCCGGTCAGCGCCAGAGCGGCCGCTGCCGGAAGCACGGATTGCCAGCGGAAGCCCACCGGCTCAGTGGAGGTAGTAGCGTGCGAGGTCATGATGCGATTTGATCTCGTCTGCCTTGAGTTCCGCGACGATGCTGCCGAGGGAAATGACGTACACCCGGCGCGCCAGCTTGAGCGCCAGCGGCGCCTTCTGCTCGACCAGCAGGATGCCGATGCCCCGGCGGTTCAGTTCGCTCAACGTGCTCAGGATCTCGAACGCCGCGCGCGGCGCCAAGCCCAGCGACGGCTCGTCGAGCATGAGAAGCTGCGGCTTGGCCATCAGGGCGCGGCCAATCGCCAGCATCTGCTGCTCGCCACCCGAGAGAGACCCGGCGGTCTGGTCGATGCGTTCGCGCAGCCTGGGGAAAAGCTCGAACACGGTGCGCATGTGCTCGTCCGCCTCACCGGCATGGAGATAGGCACCGACAGTCAGGTTCTCGCGCACGCTCATCTGGGGAAACAGGCCCCTGCCCTCCTGCACCATGATGATGCCGCGGCGCGCGAGACGGTGGGTCGGCAGGCCGCTGATGTCCTCGCCGCGGAAGAATACCTGGCCTTTGCTGGGGGTCAGCCGCGTCAGCGCCCTGAGCAGCGTCGTCTTCCCCGCACCGTTGGGACCAAGCACGGTCACCAACTCACCCTCGCCGATATGCAGGCCCGTTGGCTTCAGAGCCTGCACGTGGCCGTAGCGGGCCGAGATGTCCCTCGCCTCGAGCAGAGGGGCATCCAGCGCGGCTCCAGCCGGCTCGCTCATTCGGCGATCACCAGTTCACCGTCGACGACCTTGCCGATCAGGAACGGGTTCTCGGTGATGCCATTGTGCTCGTCATGCGAGAAATTGAAGTTCGCGTAGGCCCCGGTATAGGCCGGCACCTTCTCGGTGGCGTCCCGGACGGCGGTGCCGTCCGTCGACTTGGCGATTTCCACGGCCTTGGCAAGCACCATCATGGAATCCCAGGCGCGCGCAGCGTTGGCAGGATCGCGGTCGGGATATTTCGGTGTCCAGTATTTCAGGAAATCGTCGACGGCATCCTTGGTCGGCCCCGGCTTCAACTGCTTGGGAAACTGTACCGGCGGTCCGACGAAGAAGAAGCGGTCGCCGAGCACCTGGCCTGCCTGCTCAAAAATCGAGCCGTCATCGTTGCTGGCGAGCAGCAGCATCTTGTCGAGACCGAGTTGCTTTATGTTCTTGGCGGCGGTGACGGTCGAGCCGCCCTGGCCGATCTTGATGACCGCGCCGGCACCGGCCGCATTCATGCTGCCGAGCTGGACGCTCATGTCGGAATCGTCCTGCTTGTAGGTCTCCTGGGCCACGATCTCGATGTCGAAATTCTTGGCCAGTTCCACACCGAGATCCTTCATCATCAACGCATAGGGCGTCGGGTCGTAGAGGATGCCGACCTTGCGGATGTCGGTCTTCTCCTTGAGATAGCGGTAGCGGGACTCAATCTCGAAACGCGGCGGCGCCAGAAAGCTGAACGCCCATTCCTGCTCCTGTTCGCGCTTGGGCAGAATGGAGCAGAGATACATGGGCAGTTTCGCCTGCATGACGAAGGCGGCAGCGGCGAAGTTGCCAGCCGAAACGCACCCGCTGTTGAACAGGTTGACCTCGTCGCTGGAAATCATCTTGCGGTAGCCGACCACCGCATCCTGCGGCTGCGAATGGTTGTCCTCGACGATCAGCGTGATCTTCTGGCCGAGCAGGCCGCCCTTTTCATTGAGCGCCTCGACGGCAACCTCCAGCCCGTCGCGCCAAGCGCGGTCGATGACCGCGGCGTAGCCGGTAAGACCCAGCGACGCGCCGATCTTGAAAGTGTCCTCCGCCCGCGCCTGAATAGACAGGGCGGCCACGGTGATGGCGGCAGCCATCAACAGGCGTCTGTACATTTCTTCCTCCCCGAACAAACGAAACAAATTTCGACGTGTTCTTTTCTGTGGAACGATGTTCCGAAAAGAAAGATACCGAGCACTGATCCTTTGTCAAGCCGCCATGACCGGCACCGCCATGAGCCGATCAGAAACCGCCATGACCGAGCGCCGTTGAAACCCTGCGGGCTGCGGCAATCGTGCGCTGGCGCTGGTCCTCGGACGGAACCGCGGCGATGAACTGCACCATGTCGACCACCCCCACCGCACCGCAGACCGCCCCCGATGAATCGAACACCGGCGCGGCCAACGTGTTCAGCCCGATCGCCGACTCGTTCGGCGCCGTGGCCCAGCCCTGCTCGCGCACCTTCTCCAACTGCGCGCTCAATTCGGTGGAACTGATGATCGTGTGGGGCGTGAATATCTCCAGCTTGGAGCGCAGGATCCGAGCGATGAACTCAGGCGAGCAGAAGGCCAGCGCGGCCTTGCCTTGCGCCGAGCCGTGAAAGGTAAGCAACGAGCCCGCGCGCACGCCGATCTCGATCGGGGAACGACCGGGTACGGTTGCAAGGACCCGCATTCCGTCCGGCGTTATCTGCGATACGACGGCCGAATGTCCGAGCGCATCGCGCAACTCCATCAGCGGATCGGCCGCGACATGGGCAAGGTCGAGATTGTCGCTGACGGCGCGCCCCAACGCGACGAGCCGCGGCCCGCTTTCATAGCGATCCGAATCCTGCGGCTGGACGATATAGCCCTGCTGGACGAGCGTTTGGAGGTGCCTGTGGATACGGCTCTTGGTCGTGCCCAGTGCCTGCGCCAGCGCCGTGACGCCGACGGCACGACGTTCGCGAGCCAGAAATTCAAGGATGCTGAGCGCAAGCTGAACGGCCTGAACACCGTCCCCAGTCTTTCCTTCGATCCTGGGCATGGTTCCCGCCTCTCTCCCGTTCGTCTGGGCCATTTCCGCTTTGAGCACATTCTCGGCCTGCCAGCGTTTTTGCCACCCCGTCAAGACCCCGTCCGGTCCGCCCGCGACGCAGCAACCGGCATCTTCGGCCTTGACAGGGCTTGGGTGGCAAGGTGTAGAAAGTTCAATAAACAGAAAGTTGTTTCGTACAACGATACAATAGGGAGCGCCGCGCTTCATGTCAACGACCTCCAAATCCGATTTTCGCACCCGTTTCATGCGGCGCGAAGCGCTGCTCGGAACCTTCATCAAGACGCCCACGACACACTCCATCGAGATTCTCGGAGGGATAGGTTTTGACTTCGTCGTCATCGACGAGGAGCATGCGCCGTTCGACCGCGTCACGATCGACATGGGCCTGCTTGCGGCGCGCGCGGTCGAGACCGCGGGCCTGGTGCGGGTCGCCGAACCCACTCCCTCCAAGCTGCTGGCGGTGCTCGACGACGGCGCCGCCGGGGTGCTGGTTCCGCATGTCTCGAGCGTCGAAAAAGCCAAGGCCGTCGTATCGGCCTGCCGCTATCGCGGTGGCTCGCGCGGCTTCTCCAATTCGCCGCGCGCTGGGAACTACGGAGCGGTCGGCATGTGGCCACATGTCGATGCGCAGGACAAATCGGTGACGGTCATCGCAATGATCGAGGATCCGGAAGCGCTCGACGTTATCGATGACATCGTCGCCGTCGACGGTCTTGACGGCGTCTTCGTCGGGCGCGGCGACCTCACCGTGGCGATGGGAGCCGAATCTCCCAACGCGCCAGCGGTCCGCACCGCAACCGAGCGGATCGCCAGGGCCGCCGCCGCGGCCGGCAAGCCCGTATGCGTGATGGTCGGCTCTATTGCCGAAACGGACGGATTCCGCGCCATCGGCGCGAGCGCCTTCATCGTCTCGACCGACCAGGGACTAATGCGCCAGGCGGCCGCGAAGGTCATGCAGGATTTCAGCGCGCTGTCCAACACCAATTCCATGGGCGCGGCGGCGCGCTGAGCGGCGCCGTCCCCTCTTGATCAGGAGTGAAGAATGGTTTCCGAAACGATAGCCACAAACGGTACGACCTCAGGCGACACCTGGGATGACGAGGTCGCCGCCCTTTTGAAGGGCGCGGTCGATCTGCACTGCCACAGCGGCCCGGCGGCGATGCCGCGCGTCCTCGATCACCGCGAGG
>CAZBBT010000156.1:0-6341 GCA_964490065.1 uncultured Mesorhizobium sp.
GGACCGGGAGCGTTCTTCGACAATAGCCAGGGCGGATTTCCGCAGCGTGGCAACGATGATGCGTATCTGATCCCTCCCGTTTGAGGGGAGGGTGGCCGCGCAGCGGCCGGGAGGGGTCACCGGCCGTAGAATAAGGGGCTTCCTTTGCGTCGGAGTGGGCCGGCCAAAGGCCGGACCCGGGGGCTCGGCTTCCTCTCCTCGAGGGGCAGGGATCCGTGTTCACTCCACCGCTTCGGCGACGGCCGCCAGCACGTCGAGCGTGGAAAACGGTTTCTCCAGGATCAGCGGCCGCTGTCCGGCGGGAAACGCCTCGATCTCGGCCTTGGCGCCGACGAGGTCGCCGGTGACGACGACGAAGCGGCGCGCCAGCGCCGGCCGCTCGCTCTGGAGCTGGCGGTAGACGTCGATGCCGCTCATGCAGGGCATCCTGAGATCCGAGAACACGATGTCCGGGTCCGGATGGCTGTCCAGGGCTTCCCCCGCCGACTGCCAGCTTGTCACGATGCGGGATTTTATCCCCATCAGTTCGAGCACATCCGACAGCGAGGCCGCGACGTCCGGCTCGTCGTCGACGATCAGCGCATGGCGCAGGCCCGACGACTTGACCCGTCCGTCGGCGGCGACCGTGCCGGCGGAGGCGATCCCCGGCAGTTCGACGACGAAGCGTGCGCCGCGCGGCTGGGCCTCCTCGAACCAGACGTGCCCGTCATGGCGCTCGACGATGGATTTCGAGATCGACAGGCCGATGCCGGTGCCCACGCCCACCGGCTTGGTGGTGAAATAGGATTCGAAGATTCGCGATCGGATCTGCTCCGGAATGCCCGGCCCGTTGTCCTCGACGGAAAAGCCGGGATTGCCGTTGACGGCGCGGTAGGTCCGCACCTTGATCGTCCGTTCGTGCTGCACGCCGGCCAGCGCGTGCTGGCTGTTGATGAGGAAATTGGCCGCCACCTGGGTGACATGGTCGGCATCGGCCATGGCGAGCAGCGGCCCGTCGGCGAAATCGCTGTCGATCAGTATGCCGTTCGAGCGGGCGCCGTAGGCGGTGAGTTCCAGCGCGGCGCGCACCACCTGGTTGAGGTCCGTCTCCGCTTGGGAGGACGGATGCAGCCGAACCATCGACAGGAAGCTTTTCACGATACGGCCGCAGCGCTCGGCGGCCGCGCGCACCTTTTCGGCCCGCACCTTGGTCTGCGGGTCGGGCGCGAATTCGTGCAGCAGCGTGGACTGCGCCACGACAACGGCGAGCGGATTGTTGAGTTCGTGCGACACGCCGGCCAGCAGCGAGCCCATCGCCGCCATTTTCTCGTTCTGGTGCAGCTTCTCGCGCTGGCGATGGATCTCCTCCTCGGCGCGCAGCTTGTCGCGCAGGTCGCGGATCGAGCCGAAGATAAGCCGCCGGTCGGCGACCTTGATCTCGGTCGCGGTCAGCTCGATCGGGAACACCTCGCCGGCCGCGTTCTGCGTCACCGTCTCCAGCCGCTGGCCGATCATCGGGGCGCCGCGCCCGGCCATGTATTCGGCGCCTGTCGCGTACCCCTTGCGGTAGTAGGAGGGCACGATCATGTGCAGCAGGTCGCGGCCCAGTATATCGCTGCGCCGATAGCCGAACATCTTCTCGGCCGCCGGATTGAACTCGATGACGGCGCCCGTCTCGTCGATGACGATGATGGCGTCGAGCGAGGCCTGGATCATGGTGCGCCGGACGACTTCGCTGACATGCGCCTCCGACTGCAGGCGCTCGATCGCGTCGCCCATCGCCAGCGCGACGATCTCCATCGCCGCTTTCACCTCGTCGCTCCAGGCGCGCTCCTCGACGCAGTCGTTGATGGCAAGCGAACCCCATGGCGTGCCGTTGGCCCACACCGGCACGGACAGGAAGGAGACGATGCGCTGGTTTTCGAAGTCCTGCCGCAGGAAACCCTCGATGTCGCGGGTGAGGCCGGCGAACATCTTGCCCTGCCGCCCCTCCTGCGCGACCTTGCCGAGCAGCGGGTCCATGTGAACGACGGCCTGCGGAATGATGGACGGAGGCGCCGCGATCTCGGCTATGGAATCGTCGACCCAATAGGCCGCCACTGACTGGGTAAGCCCCTGGCCGGCCATGTCCTCCAGCCTGAACAGAATGGCGCGGTGGCACGAACAGGAACGCCCGAGCAGTTCGAGCACTTCACCGATCTCGCGGTGCCAGTCGACCGCCTCGCGCAGGCGGCGCGCGATGCGCGCGGCGGCCACGGCGGGACTGCCTTCCTTCACGGCTGTGCCGCTGGAGGGCAGCGTCGCCTCGGTCTTGCGCAGCGGCCGGTCCATGGCGGTCGATCCTGACTGCTTCAAGCGCCCTCGCTCGTCGGCAGCGAGAAGATATAGCCTTCGCCGCGCACCGTGCGCAAAAATTTCGGATTGGCCGGGTCTGCCTCGATCTTCTTGCGCAGCCGCATGATGCGGATGTCGACGGCACGGGACGATTCGGGGTCCTCGGCGAATCCGATCGCCTCGGATATGGCCGCCCTGGTCAGCAGCCGGTTGGCGCGGGTGAGGAAGATCTCCAGCACGTCGAACTCGCTCTTGGCGAGATCGATCGCCGCGCCGCCGGGGCCGGTGACCAGCCGGCCGTCGAGATCGACCTGGAACGGGCCGAAACGCACCGCGCGCCGCGCGCTCGTTTCAGCTTCGTCCCTGGTGGAGACGGGCTTCGGCTCCGGCACGCGGCGCAGCACCGAGCGCACCCTCGCCAGCACCTCGCGCAGCTCGTAGGGCTTGACGATGTAGTCGTCGGCGCCGAGTTCCAGCCCGACGATGCGGTCGAGCGCGGTCCCGGCGGCGGTGGCGTAGATGATGCCCGTCGGCATCTTCGAGCGCAGCCAGCGGCCGAGCGACAGCCCGTCTTCGCCCGGCATCGCGATATCGAGCAAGGCAAGATGGAAGAAGCCGGCCTCCAGCATCGGCCGCGCCTCGGCGGCGCTCTCGGCCGTCTCGACGTCGTAGCCGCTGGCCGAAAGATATTCGGCCACCGCGTCTCGAAGGTCCGGTTCGTCCTCGACGATGATGATCCTGGCGCGCACGATCGTTTCGTCCCCGCTTTCAGCGGAAAGTAGATTGGGTGTAAACATATTGTCTAGGGGCTCTGTTTCTGGCGGAGATTGAGGGGTTATGGCACGGGCGGTGGTTGCGCTCGTCTGCGTCGCCAAGGCGGTCGCGGACGATCTTGCCGGGCATCTCGAGCGGCGCGGCCATGATGTGCGCATGGCCGGCGAGGCATGGGAGGCCGAGACGCTGCTGGCGGCGGGCGGCATCGATGTCGCGGTGGTCGGCGACGAACTCACGCAGGCGGAGGGCCGCGACCTGCTTCGGCGCCATGGCGGCGAAAGCAACCCCGATTTCGTGCTCATCTGCGGTCCGGGCGAGTTGGTCGACAAGGTCCTGGCACTGGAACTCGGCGCGGCCGATGTCATCGAAAGCCCGCTCGTCGTGCGCGAGCTTGCCGCCCGCATCGGCGGCCTGCTGGCCCGGCGCGGCCGCAACAGGGCCGAACTCCTGGTGCTGGAAAACGCGACTGTCGATCTGAGGTCCGCCATGGTCATGCACCGGTCGGGCACGGAGGACCAGCTTTCGCCGGGCCAGGTGGCGCTGCTGAAGCTCTTCATGGCAAGCCCGCGCAAGGTGCTGACGCGCGACGACATCATCGCCGCGGCGCCGGCCGAGAACGTCGACGCCTTCGACCGTTCGATCGACTCGCGCATCGTCAGGCTTCGGCGCAAGCTCGATACGGAGACGATCACCACCATACGCGGCGCCGGCTACCGGTTCGATCCGCCGGAACAGCTCGCCGATTGAACGCGGATCGCGCATTCCTTCCGGTCAGATCGAGGCGACGCGCGCAGGCGTCGTGGTGTCCGATGCAACGGCCTGCGCAGCCTGGGCGCGATCCTTGAGAAGCACCGCCGCCACGCCCGCGAAGCCGAGCAGGCCTTGCGCGTAAAGCAGGACGGAAAGCACCGAGGCGGCAAGTTTCCTGTTCATGGTCAGCCCCTGAAATTGTCGAGAACGGGCCGTGCCGCGGCGGCGTCCTGCCTGTCCGCGGCGCTCCGGTCCCGGCGGTCCCTTCGTCTCGGTCGAAAAAGTCCCGAAGCGCCCGCGCCGCTGACGGAGCCCCCCATCGCGGCGCGGGCCTTCGGTTCTCCAGGCAGCAAGTTGCCGGAGATGCCGCGCATCGCCTTCAGCCCGAAGCCGACCCGCCAGAGGGCCTTGAGCCGGTGGATGCGCAGGCTGGATACGATCCAGACCGTTGCGAAAAACAGCGCCGCATGCAGCGTCGAGACCTCGCCGGAGGTCAGGCGCGCCAGCACCGCTCCCAGCTCAGTCATGCCCCCGCCGTCATTGCCGAGCGTATCGACGCCCGCCAACGCGGCGCACAGGGCTGCCGCTGAAAGCCACGGCCAGGTCTTCCATATTGTGTTCATGGCGACGGCCGCCGGCTGTTTTCGTTGTTGCCAGACTGGCGACGGTCCGTATCCGCTTCATGCCGCGTCATCCCCTGTTTTGTTGCAAACAGGTTTCGAAATTTTCTTTTTCAATGGATTTCGAAATTAATATGAATGGCAAGGCAACCTATAGAAGGCAAAAAAGTGCTCTTTTACGCAGCCCTTATCACTAGATAGACGCCACTCAATAGACAGCAGAAACAAGATCGAAACAAAAAAGAGCGTACAGCGAAATCAATACGAAACATAGCGCAGCGATAAGTCCGCCATCGAATTCACGCCGGTTAGGCCGGCTTTTGGAGGATATCATGATCGCTGCCGTTTCCCCGAAGCTCATCAACATCGCCGCCGCCGCCCTGACGGGCGCCGCGTTCTATCTCGCCGCCGGAAACGGCGACGCGCGCGCCGCCAACAAGCTCGTGGCGCAGGTTTCGATCTCGCAGCAGACCATGCAGGTTCTGGTCGACGGCAGGCCGACTTTCGAATGGAAGGTATCGACCGGCCGCAAGGGTCACCGGACTCCGACCGGCTCCTACAAGCCGACCCGGCTGGAAGAGATGTGGTATTCGCGCAAATACGACAACGCGCCGATGCCGCATTCCGTCTTCTTCCACGGCGGCTACGCCGTCCACGCGACCAACCACGTCAAGCGTCTCGGCCAGCCGGCGTCGCATGGCTGTGTCCGCCTGCACCCGGATGCCGCCGCGGACTTCTATCAGCTTGTCCGGACATTCGGCCCGACCAACACCAGCATCGTCATCGTCGAATAAAACGGGGTCGAATAAGGCTGGGTCGAATAAAGACCGGCCCTTCAGCTCTTCTTCGCGGCGGCCGCCTTGGGCTTGGCCGCCGCTTTGGGCTTCGCAGCCAGTTTTGCCGGCTTCGCCGCGACAGGCCTGGCCGTCGCCTTGGGCGGCTTTGCTGCCGCGGCCTTCGGGACAGCGGACCTGGCAGATTTCGCGGCGGTGGGTTTCACCGCCTTCGCGGATGCCGTCTTGCGAGCCGCGGCAGGTTTCCCGCCGGCATTTTTCTCTTCCGTCGCGATCTCGCCCTCGGCCTGATGCCAGTGGCGCTCATGCGCGCCATGTGGCCGGCCTTCCCGCTCCCATATCTCGTGCGCGCGCTGCCGGATGCGGTTGTTCCTGTCGTCTGCCATGGACGCGTCTCCCGTAGGATCGAGAACGATGCGGCGCGTCGGCGCCGCAACCTCCCGGAGTATTCAGCGAAATCGTCTCAAGCGCCAGTCCCCTCGGAGGCGGCTCGGCCGGCAACAATTTCCGGCCCGGTTGCTCGGCTAGGGCTTGGCAGGGTGCTCGACCGCCTGGCGGCCGAAGTCGGGCGCGGCGGTCTCCTGCCCCGCCTCGATGATCGAGCGGCGAATGCCGCGCGTGCGGGTGAACAGGTCGAACAGTTTCTCGCCGTCGCCCCAGCGGATCGCCCGCTGCAGCGAGGCCAGATCCTCCGAGAAGCGCGCCAGCATCTCCAGGATGGCGTCCTTGTTGTGCAGGCACACATCGCGCCACATGGTGGGGTCGGAAGCTGCCAGGCGGGTGAAATCGCGAAAGCCGGAGGCCGAGTATTTGATGACCTCGCCCTTCGTCACCGCCTCCAGATCGTCCGCGGTGCCGACGATGTTGTAGGCGATGATGTGCGGCAGGTGCGAGACGATGGCCAGCGTCATGTCGTGATGCGCCGGGTCCATCGTGTCGATGTTGGCGCCGCAGCGCCTCCAGAACTCGGACAGCGTTTCCAGCGCCGCCGGGTCGGTTCCCTCCAGCGGCGTGAAGATGCACCAGCGGTTCTCGAACAGGTCGGCGAAGCCGGCGTCGGGGCCGGACTTTTCCGTGCCGGCCAGCGGGT
>CAZBBT010000157.1:0-6324 GCA_964490065.1 uncultured Mesorhizobium sp.
AAGCGCGCCGAAGCCGCGCTCGGGCGCGCTAACATCACCTGCAACAAGAACGGCATTCCCTTCGACCCGGAGAAGCCGTTCGTCACCTCGGGCGTGCGGCTCGGCACGCCGGCCGGCACCACGCGCGGCTTCGGCCAAGCCGAGTTCCGCGAGATCGGCAAGCTGATCGCCGAGGTGCTGGACGGGCTGAAGGCGGCCAATTCCGACGAAGGCAACGCCGCCGTCGAGGCCGCGGTCAAGGCCAAGGTGACGGCGCTGACCGACCGCTTCCCGCTCTACCCGTATCTGGGGTGAAGGGAAGCAGGAGGCGCACTCTTGATTCCCTAATACCTCGGTAATACCTTTGCATAAGAAATCATTACCGAGGGCGATATGAGTACGACCGTTACAACCAAGGGTCAGGTAACGATCCCCAAATCAGTCCGAGACCTGTTGGGTCTCCAGCCCGGAACCAAGGTCGAGTTCAGGGCTGGCATCAACGGTGAGATCGTCTTGAAGCGTGCCGACGATAAGCGTCCGCCAAGCCGCTTTGCCAAGTTCATTGGCCATGCTGGCCCTGGCCTGAGCACTGACGAAATCATGGCGCTGATGCGGGGGGATGATTGACGCTGGTCGATACAAATGTGTTGCTTGATGTGGTTACTCGCGACCCCGTCTGGCTGCACTGGTCTATCGCGGCTCTGGACGCTGCATCCGCCGGTGGAAGCATTGTCATAAACCCGGTTATCTACGCGGAGCTTTCGGGGCGTTACGCTGAAATCGAAGCGTTGGACACATTCGTCGATGGGATAGGGCTCGAACTGATCGAGTTTCCGCGCGCGTCCTTGTTTCTTGCCGGGAAGACGTTTGGTCGCTATCGCTTTTCCGGAGGAACGAGAACGAATGTGTTGCCCGATTTCTTTATCGGCGCCCAAGCGAGTGTCCTCGATCTTCCGATCCTTACCCGTGATGTCCGGCGCTACCGTACCTACTTTCCGTCTGTTCATCTGATAACGCCCGATCATATTTGAGGCCGGTTCATGCGCTGCCCCTATTGCCAATCCGAAGACACGCAGGTGAAGGATTCCCGCCCCGCCGAGGATGGCGCGGCGATCCGCAGGCGGCGTGTGTGCCCCGACTGCGGCGGCCGCTTCACCACCTTCGAGCGGGTGCAGTTGCGCGACCTCGTCGTGGTCAAGAAATCGGGCCGCAAGGTGCCGTTCGATCGCGACAAGCTGCTGCGTTCGGTGGAGATCGCGCTGCGCAAGCGCAATGTCGAGCCCGATCGCATCGACCGCGCCGTCACCGGTATCGTGCGCCAGCTCGAAAGCTCCGGCGAGACGGAGGTCCCCTCGGCCGAGATCGGCCGGCTGGTCATGGAAGCGTTGAAATCGCTCGATGACGTCGCCTATGTCCGCTTCGCCTCGGTCTATCGCAATTTCCGCGAGGCCAAGGATTTCCACGAACTGCTCGGCGAGTTGAAGGGCGACGAGGAACCGGCGGAATAATGGCCGGCGGAACTTCAGCAGGGCAAAGTGCGCTCGACCGACGCTTCATGGCGGCGGCGCTGAGGCTATCGCGCAGAAATTCCGGCCGTACCGGCACCAATCCCGCGGTCGGCACGCTGATCGTCCGTGACGACGGCGGCGCCGGGCCGATGATCGTGGGCAGCGGCGTCACCGCGCTTGGCGGACGGCCCCATGCCGAAACCGAGGCGCTTGCCGAAGCCGGCGAGTTGGCGCATGGCGCCATCGCCTATGTCACGCTCGAGCCCTGCGCCCACCATGGCCGCACGCCGCCTTGCGCCAACGCCCTGGTCAATGCCGGCGTGGCGCGGGTCGTCGGCGCGGCCAGCGATCCCGATCCGCGCGTTTCGGGAAAGGGATATGCCATATTGCGCGCGGCGGGCATCGAGGTGGTCGAGGATGTGCTGGCGGCGGAAGCCGCCGACCAGATGGCCGGCTATATGAGCCGCTCGTTGCGCAAGCGGCCGGAAGTGGTTCTGAAGCTTGCGCTTTCGGCCGACGGCATGATCGGCCGGCGCGGCGCGGGGCAGGTTTCCATTACAGGCGAGATCGCGCGGCGCGAGGTGCAGATGATGCGCGTCGAGGCGGACGCGATCCTGATCGGGATCGGCACGGCATTGGAAGACGATCCGGCGTTGACGGTGCGGCTGCCGGGACTGGAAAGCCGTTCGCCGGCGCGCATCGTGCTCGACCGCCAGATCAGGCTGCCTGAAGGTTCCAAGCTGGTTTCGGGGGCGGATCGCGTACCGCTTTATGTCGCGGCCTGCGCCGACGCCGATCCGCAGCGGCGCGCGGCACTGGAGCGGCACGGGGTGCGCTTCATCGGCACGGAGACGGTGGACGGACAGATCGCGCTGCCGGAACTGATGGAGGATATCGGCGCGCTCGGCATGGCCAGCGTGCTGGTCGAGGGCGGCGCCGAGGTGGCTAAAGCGTTTCTCGCCGACGATCTGGTCGACCGCATCGTGCTGTTCAGGGGCGCGACGGAGGTGGGCGCGAACGGCGTTGCCGCGCCGCTCGACGAACACCATATCCCGGCAGGATTCCGACCGGCGCGCACCATGCGCTTTGCCGACGATTCCTGTAGCGAGTGGGTAAGGGCTTCCTGATGTTCACCGGCATCGTCACCGACATTGGCACGGTCGCGGCCGTCAAGCCGCTCAAGGAAGGTGTTGGGCTGCGCATCGACACGGGTTACGATCCGAAGACGATCGGCATCGGTGCTTCGATCTCCTGCGGCGGCGTGTGCCTGACCGTCACGGCTTTGCCCGAGGCTGGCTCCAACGCGCGCTGGTTCGAGGTCGAGACGTGGGAGGAGGCGCTGCGGCTCACCACGGCATCGCAGTGGAGGGGCGGCACGCGCATCAACCTGGAACGGGCGCTCAAGATCGGCGACGAACTCGGCGGCCACATCGTTTCCGGCCATGTCGACGGCATGGCGGAGATCGTGGCGCGCGAGGACGAAGGCGACGCGGTCCGTTTTACGCTGGAAGCGCCGCGTGACCTTGCGAAATTCATCGCGCCCAAAGGTTCTGTCGCGCTCGACGGCACCTCGCTGACCGTCAACAAGGTGGATGGCATCCGCTTCGACGTTCTGCTGATCCACCATTCGCTTTCCGTCACCACCTGGGGTGAGCGCAAGGTCGGCGACCGCGTCAATCTCGAGATCGATACCATGGCCCGCTATGCCGCGCGTCTGGCAGAGGCGGCGAAAGAAGGGCTTTGAGGCAGAGCGGGGAATTTAACGGCCCTGGCTGGTTTCGAAGCTTGCGGTCCCGCGCGCTTCGGCCTAAGTGACGCCCTTCCTCGGAGACCTCCATGGCTGGCACGTCGGAACACGGCAAGGCATTCATCCGCCCGAAGCGCACGGCGCACGTCCTCGTCGTCGAGGCGCGCTTTCACGACGGGTTGGCCGATGCGTTGCTTGACGGCGCAACCAGCGCGCTGGATGAGGCCGGTGCCACCTGGGACGTTGTCACCGTGCCGGGTTCGCTGGAGATCCCGGCTGTCATTTCCTTTGCGCTGGATGGCGCCGCAAGCGGCGGTACTGCTTATGACGGCTTCGTCGCGCTGGGCACCGTCATCCGCGGCGACACCTACCATTTCGACATCGTCGCCAACGAATCCTCGCGCGCGCTGATGGATCTTTCGGTGCAGGAAGCGGTCTGTATCGGCAACGGCATCCTGACCACGGAAAACGACGCGCAGGCGTGGGTGCGCGCGCGCAGGGACGAAGGCGACAAGGGCGGTTTCGCGGCGCGCGCCGCGCTCACCATGATCGCGCTCAAGGACAAGCTGGGAGCCGGGGCGTGAGCGATCCAGCAGCCTCTGGCCAGCCGCCACGACAGGCCAACAAGCGGGGTGCCGCGCGGCTTGCCGCCGTGCAGGCGCTTTACCAGATGGATGTCGCCGGCAGCGGCCTCCTGGAGACGACCGCCGAATACGAAGCCTTCCGCCTCGGCAAGGAAGTGGACGGCGCGCTCTACCGCGAAGCGGATGCGCAATGGTTCCGCGCCATCCTGGCCGGCGTGGTGGAAAACCAGAGAAACGTCGATCCGATCATCCGCCAGGCGTTGACCGAGGATTGGCCCTTGTCGCGGCTGGATTCAACGCTGCGCGCCATCCTGCGCGCCGGCGTCTACGAACTGATGAAGCGCGAGGACGTGCCGGTGGCAGTGATCGTCTCGGAATATGTCGACATCGCCAAGGCCTTTTATGAAGAAGAAGAGCCGAAACTGGTCAACGCCGTGCTCGACCGCGTCGCGCGCCGTGTGCGCGGCGAGGGCAGGGGGAAGGGCGCATGAGTGCGATAACAGCCGACGGCGTTGCTCATGAGGCACGGCGTACCGCGCTGATCCTGGCGGCGGCGCAAGCCGTGCTGGGCTCCGGCGCGCCGATCTGCTTCGCGCTGGGCGCGTTGGCCGGCAATTTCATGCTTGGCGCCGACAAGTCGCTGGCGACCGCGCCGCTCACCGGCTTCAATATCGGCGTGGCGCTCGGCGCGCTGCCGGCTGCCGCCATCATCCGCGCGCTCGGTCATCGCAACGGCTTCATGACCGGCACGCTACTCACCGCCTTCGGCGGTCTGATCGCCACCATAGCGCTGTTCCAGTCGAGTTTCTGGCTGTTCGCCTTCGGCCTTCTGGTGGTCGGCGGCGGCAACGCCTTCATCCAGCAGTTCCGCTTCGCTGCGGCCGATAATGCACCGGCGGAATTCAAGGCGCGCGCCATCTCCTTCGTGCTGGCCGGCGGCATCGTCACGGCCGTGCTCGGTCCGCAGACGGTGATCTTCACGCACGATTTGCTGGCGCCGGTGCCGTTCGCCGGCGCCTTCGCCGCCATCATCGTGCTGGCGGCGATCGGCGCCGCCATCCTGTTTTTCCTGCGCAAGGAAAGCCGGATCGAGAAGCACGAGGCGATTTCCGATTCGGGCCGATCGCTCGTCGAGATCGTGACACAGCCGCGCTATGCGGTGGCGCTGGGCTGTGGCGTGGCCGCCTATGCGCTGATGACCTTCGTCATGACGGGCGCGCCGCTCGCCATGGTCGGCTGCGGCTTCTCATCCGACGAGGCGACGCTCGGCATCTCCTGGCACGTCATGGCTATGTTCGGGCCGAGCTTCTTCACGGGCCGGCTCATCCACCGCTTCGGTGCGCCGACCATCGTGGCCAGCGGCTTTGTCCTGCTGATCGCCTGCGCCGTCGTGGCGATGTCGGGCATCCAGCTCTGGCAATTCTGGACCGCGCTGATCCTGCTCGGCCTCGGCTGGAACTTCGCCTTTATCGGCGCCACCTCGATCGTCGCGCAAACCTACGCGCCCGAAGAGAAGGGCCGGGCGCAAGGCTTCCACGACTTCGTGCTGTTCTCCTCCGTCGCCTTCGCTTCACTGATGTCCGGCGCGGTCTACAATGGCTGGGGCTGGGACGCGCTGGTGAGAATCGTTTTGCCGGTTGCCGTCCTCGGCCTGCTCGGCATCGGCTTCTTGCGCCTGTCGGATCGACGCGGCACGGCCCTCTGAGGGCCGAACGAGGCTGGAACGGCGTTCCACCTAATCCTTTAGGGCGAAAACCGGGCAAAAACCGGTCGATAGCTTGACGTTGGGCAGGGCGTTTCGCATAAGCCGCTGCGAGGGATCGACGCCGCCGGCGGCGGGGCGATCCGCGTCCAACGGTCCGGGGAGGGGTTCCTGTCGGACCATCAAGTGAGGAAAATCCGCAAATGACCATGCTTTATGTCGTCATTCTCTGCGGCGTGCTGTCGGTTGTCTACGCGATCTGGGCCACGCGCTCGGTGCTGGCATCCGACCAGGGCAACGCACGCATGCAGGAAATCTCGGCTGCGATCCGCGAAGGCGCGCAGGCCTATCTCAATCGTCAGTACACCACCATCGCCATTGTCGGCGTGGTCGTGTTCCTGCTCGCCTGGTGGCTGCTTTCGGGCACCGCCGCGATCGGCTTCCTGATCGGCGCCGTGCTGTCGGGCCTCGCCGGCTTCATCGGCATGAACGTTTCGGTGCGCGCCAATGTGCGCACGGCGCAGGCCGCCTCCAACAGCCTGGCGGCCGGCCTCGACATCGCCTTCAAGTCCGGCGCGATCACCGGCATGCTCGTTGCCGGCTTGGCGCTGCTCGGCGTCTCCGTCTACTATCTCGTGCTGACCGGTCCGCTCGGCCATGCGCCGGCTAGCCGCGAGGTGGTCGATTCCCTGGTCGCGCTCGGCTTCGGGGCCGCGCTGATCGCCATCGTCGCGCGTCTTGGCGGCGGCAACGTCACCCAGGGTGCCGACGTCGGCGGCGACCTGGGCGGCCAGGTCGAAGCCG
>CAZBBT010000158.1:0-6308 GCA_964490065.1 uncultured Mesorhizobium sp.
ACTGGTGGATCGTCATCGCCTCGGCGGTCTTCTCCTGGCTCTACGCCTTCAACGTCGTCAATCCGCGCAACCAGTTCGTCGGCACCATCGGCAATTCACTCTACCGGCTGACCGAGCCGGCGCTGCGGCCGATCCGTCGCTTCCTGCCCGATCTTGGAGGCATCGACATTTCGCCGATCATCCTCCTGCTCATCATCTTCTTCCTGCGGCAGATCCTCATCACCACGGTAGCGCCGCTGGTTCTCCGCTGACCGTGAGCGTGGCCTTCCGGCCCCGCGGCGACGGCATCGACCTCTTCGTGCGCCTGACGCCGAAGTCCGCGGCCGACATGCTTGAAGGCATCGGGGCGGCGGCGGACGGTTCGCGCCACTTCAAGGCTCGCGTGCGGGCCGTTCCCGAGAAGGGCGCGGCCAACGCGGCGCTTGAAAAGCTTCTCGCCAGGGCGCTCGGCGTGCCGGTTTCCACCGTCTCGGTCGTGGCCGGCGGAACGTCGCGGCTGAAGACCGTCAGGGTGACGGGCGATCCGGCTTCGCTGGCCGAGGCCGCCAGGGGGTTGGAGGCGGGCTAGGCCGTTGCTAGGCTGGGCGCCGAGCCATCCGCAACGGAGTTCCCGCCCATGCGTACCGTTCTCGCTCTCGTCGCCCTTGCCGCCCTCGCGCATCCGGCCTGGGCCGGCGACATCTCCAGCGCCTATACCGATCTCGACTGGAAGAAGGGTTGCGTCACCTACGCCCAGGCGCAGGACGGAGAAGGTGCCTGGGCCGATCTCGCCTGCTCCGGCTATCGCGGCTACCCGGTGCTGATTGCCTATGACGACGATCGGGAATCGCTGTTCTACGGTTTTCCCGCGTCCGACATGACCGAGGTGTGGGAAAGCTTCACCGCCTTCAACGCCGCGATGGGCAAGGTGGAGTGGCGCATCGAGACGGATGGCGACGTCGCCGTTCCCTTTGCCGCCATCCACCGCCGCTCGGTCAGCAAGGCGGAAGACCCGGAGAAGTCGGTCGAGGTGCTTCTGGTGTCCAAGGTGGCGCAGCCGAAAGCCCAGGAAGGCTGCGCCGTGGGCCTCGTGCTGGCGACTGGCAACCCGCAGGCCAACGAGCAGGCGCGCAAGATCGCCGACGAGAAGGCGAAGGCCTTCAAATGCGGCGAGGACGAACGTGTGACGATCGGCGCGGTGCCGGCCTTCGGCCGGGTGGACAATTGAGGTTGTGCTTCTTCCCCCTTCGGGGTGAGAGCCCGGTTCGCCGAAGGCGAATTGAAAGGTCCGGTGGATCTTTCGAAGGGTTCGAATGCCCGAAGGCCCAAGGCGGCCGCCAAGCGGCCGGGAGGGGTCGCCGGCCATAGAGCGAGTGGCGTCTGGCGTCGGAGCGGTTGAGGTTACCCCTCTCCGTCGCCGCTTCGCTGCGCCATCTGCGATTGCCTGCCGCAGGGAGGAAATTGGCCGTTTCTTATCCCTGCCGTCGCGCCATGAAGGCGAGCCGCTCGAACAGGTGCACGTCCTGCTCGTTCTTGAGCAGCGCGCCATGCAGCTTGGGCAGCGCGTTCTTCGCATCGCCGCGCAAATCGGCGGGATCGACGTCGTCGGCGACCAGCAGCCGGATCCAGTCCAGCGCCTCGGAGGTCGACGGCTTTTTCTTCAGGCCCGGCACCTCGCGGATCTCGAAGAACTGGGTGAGCGCTGCCCGCACGAGGTTCCGCTTGATGCCGGGATAGTGGACGTCGACGATCCTGTGCAGCGTCTCCATGTCGGGAAAGCGGATGTAGTGGAAGAAGCAGCGGCGCAGGAAGGCGTCCGGCAATTCCTTCTCGTTGTTGGAAGTGATGATGACGATCGGGCGATTGTCGGCGCGGATCGTCTCGCCGGTCTCGTAGACGAAGAACTCCATGCGGTCGAGTTCCTGCAGCAGATCGTTGGGAAACTCGATGTCGGCCTTGTCGATCTCGTCGATCAGAAGCACGACTTTCCTGTCCGACGCAAAGGCGTCCCACAGCTTGCCGCGCCTTATGTAGTTCTTGATGTCGTTGAAGCGTTCGTCGCCGAGCTGGCTGTCGCGCAGGCGCGAGACGGCGTCGTATTCGTAGAGCCCCTGCTGGGCGCGTGTGGTGGATTTCACGTTCCATTCGATCAGGTCGAGGCCGAGCGCGGCGGCGACCTGCCTGGCCAGCTCGGTCTTGCCGGTGCCCGGCTCGCCCTTGACCAGCAGCGGCCGCTCCAGCGCGATGGCCGCGTTGACCGCCACCATCAGATCCTTGTCGGCGACATAGGCGGCCGTGCCTTCGAAACGCATGGATAGGCTCCCGTTTGGACGCGTCCGGTCTAGAAGCAGATGGGTACGAGCGCAACCTGGGCGTAGCCCCTCTCCGTCGCGCTTCGCGCGCCACCTCCCCCAACGGGGAGGAGCCGATGCCTCGATGCCGGCGCTTTTCCAGCTTGGGTTCCTCGCCCCTCCGGGGAGAGTGGCACCGCGAAGCGGTGACGGAGAGGGGAAATTCGATGATGCCACTCGTTCCCGCTGGCGAACGGTCGCGC
This sequence comes from uncultured Mesorhizobium sp., assembly GCA_964490065.1. GTDB lineage: Bacteria > Pseudomonadota > Alphaproteobacteria > Rhizobiales > Rhizobiaceae > Mesorhizobium. The sequence goes on from CAZBBT010000158.1 coordinate 2,534, forward strand.
CGCACTCTATATTGGCCTTCGACGGTCTGCGCCTCGCGGCAGGAGAGACATATCCCCGGGGCCTTATCGATCTCGAAGGGAGCTGTCCCTGGCCGGGCCCGTGGGCTCGGACATATGGCGCCCACCTACTTTGTAGGTTCCCGGGATCGACTTCTCCACCGGTCGCGTGGATCGTCACTCTTCAAGAAAGTCCTTATCCGGCCGGCCGCGCGGCGCTTTCCTGTTCCTGCCGCAGCGTGGCGATGAAGCGCTTCGTCCGCTCGCGCTGCGGGTTGCCGAACACCTCGGCGGCAGGGCCTTTTTCGACGACCACGCCGGCTTCGAGGAAGATCACCTCGTCGGCGACCTTGGAGGCGAGGCGCAGGTCGTGCGTGGCCATCACCATGGTGGTGCCCTCCTCGGCGAGCCGGTCGAGCACGTCGACCACCTCCTGCGCCAGCTCCGGATCGAGCGCCGAGGTCGGCTCGTCGCACAGAAGCACTTTCGGCGATGGTGCCAGCGCCCGGGCGATCGCCACGCGCTGCTGCTGACCGCCCGACAGCGTCGCCGGCCAGGCATCGGCCTTGGCCGCCATGCCGACCTTTTCCAGCAGCGACATCGCCCGCTCGCGCGCCTTCGACTGAGGCCATTTCAGCACCACGGTCAGACCCTCCATGACGTTTTCGATCGCCGTGCGGTGCGGAAAGAGCTGGAAATTCTGGAACACCATGCCGGTCTGCCGGCGCAGCCGCTGGATGTCGCGGGCGGCCGGGCGATGGCCGGGGCGGAAGGAAAGTTCCTCCTCGCCGATGCGCACCGTGCCGGCATTGGGCAGTTCGAGCAGGTTTATGCAACGCAGCAGCGTGCTCTTTCCGCCGCCCGAGGGGCCGACCAGTGCGGTGACGCTGCGCTCGGCCATGGCGACGGAGATGTCCTTCAGGACGACATTGTCGCCGAAGCGCTTTTCGATGTGCTTGAGCTCGATCACGCCTGCGCCTCCAGGAAGCCGCCATAGCGGTTCAACCGCATCTCGAGCCTCGCCTGCAAGGCCGACAGCACCGAGCTCATCACCAGATAGAGCAGAGCGGCCTCGATGTAGAGGATCAGCGGCTCGTAGGTGGTGGCGACGATGCGCTGGGCGGCCTGGAACATCTCCGGGACGGTGATGGCGGCAGCGAGCGAGGTGTCCTTGACCAGCGAGATGAAGGTGTTGGAAAGCGGCGGCACGGCGGTTCGGGCAGCCTGCGGCAGGATGGTGCGGCGCATCGCCTGGCTCCACGTCATGCCGATCGAATAGGCGGCTTCCCACTGCCCCTTTGGCACGGAGGCAATGACGGCGCGGATGATCTCGGAGGAATAGGCGCCAACATTGAGTGTGAAGCCGATGAGCGCCGCGGTGAAGGCGTCGAGCAGGATGCCGGCCGAGGGCAGGCCGTAGAAGATCAGGAAAAGCTGGACCAGCAGCGGCGTGCCGCGGAAGATCCAGACATAGAAGCGGGCGACCGCCACCAGCGGTTTCGGGCCGAACAGGCGAGCGAGCGCCGTGAGCAGGCCGACGATCAGGCCGAGGACGAAGGACAGCAGCGTCAGCGGCGCGGTGAAGATCAACGCCGCCCACAAAAGGGTGGGCAGCGAGTCCAGCATCAGTTGCAGCCAGTTCGGCACGTGGCGTTCCTCGCTTGTCGTCCCCCGCGATCTGTCAGAACAAGGCCGGTCCAGTCAACACACGGTCTGGGCGCCGCCTGTCAGGCGGACGGGACCAGGCGCTCGATCCTGCCGCTTGCGGCCGATTTGAGCATGGCCTCGATCAGGCCGTGGACCTTCAGCGCCTCGCGGCCGGAAATCATCGGCGCGCGATCCTGTTCGATCGAGTCGAGGAAATCGGCCAGCACGGCGCGGTGATGGTGATGCGAAAAGGCCATCGGGTCGGCGCCGAAGCCACCGCCTTTCGCCTCGTCGGCAAGTTCGAGCGTCGTGCCGTCCTGGAAGCCGGCGGCCAGCGTCCCGCCCATGAGTGTCGCGCTGCCCCTGGTGCCGATGATGTCGATCGTGTCCGGCAGGCCGGGGTAGGCGCATGTCGTGGCCAGGATCGTGCCGATGGCGCCGGATTGCCAGCGCGCGGCGCTTGCTGCGAGATCCTCGGTCTCCATGCGGTGAACCGGGCTGGTGACGGCGTAGCCCGAAACCTCGCTCGGTGCGCCGGCGAGCGAAATCAGAAGGTCCAGCGTGTGGATGCCCTGGGTCAGCAGCACGCCGCCGCCGTCGCGCGCCCTGGTGCCGCGGCCAGGCTGGTCGTAGTAGCTCTGCGGCCGCCAGTTCATCAGCCTGGCCGAAGCCGAGACGATCTCGCCCAGCCGGCCTTCGTCGATCAACTTCCTCAGGGCAACGCTGACCGGTCGGAAGCGGTTCTGCAGCACGACGCCGAGCTTTATGCCGGCCCGTTCGGCCGTCTCGACCAGTTCGACCGAGCGCTCGAAGGAAATTTCCAGCGGTTTTTCCAGAAGCACATACTTGCCGGCGGCGGCCGCGCGCCGCACCAGGTCGAGATGGGTGTTGGGAGGCGTGAGCAGCATTACCGCATCGATGCCTCGATCGGCCAAGATGGCCTCGAGGTCGCCGCTGACGGGCAGGTTGTAGGTCTCGGCGAAGGTTTTGCGGCGGGCCTCGGTCGGGCTGTAGCAGGCCACGACCTCGGCGCGGTCGGCAAGGTCCAGCAGGCTTTTCGCGTGGGGGGCGACGGCCATGCCGAGGCCTATGACGGCAATGCGGGTCTTCGCCATGGATCAATCTCCCTGCCGTTCGAGCACGCGCATGACGCCGCGCAGTTCGGCCAAGCCCTTCAGCCGGCCGATCCAGGTGTAGCCGGGGCTCTTGCCGCAGCCGACGTCGTCGGTCAGTGCATGGCCATGGTCGGGCCGCATCGGGATTTCCCAGTCGGCGCGGCCGGCGACCCTACGCCGTCGCTCCTCGGCAAGCAGCGTGGAAACCACCGCCACCATGTCGGTGTCGCCGTCGAGATGCTCGGCTTCGTGGAAGGAGCCGTCGCCTTCGCGCGTGGTGTTGCGCAGATGGGCGAAATGGATTTTCTCCGCGAATTCCTTCGCCATCGCCGGCAAATCGTTCTGCGCACCCGCGCCATAGGAGCCGGTGCAGAGCGTCAACCCGTTGGCCGGCGAAACCTGCGCGGCCAGGATGGCGCGGGCGTCCTCGGCGCAGGAGACGACACGCGGCAGGCCGAACAGCGGGAAAGGCGGATCGTCGGGGTGGATAGCCAATTTGACGCCGGCCTCTTCCGCCGCCGGCACGATCTCGGCCAGGAAGGCGAACAGGTTCTGGCGCAGCCCGTCTCCACTCAGGTCGCGATAGAGGTCGAGCGCGCGGCGAAAGCTTGCGCGATCGAAGACGAATTCGCGCGCCGGCACCCAGCCGATCAGGTTTTTCTCCAGCCGCGCCTTGTCGCTTTCGCTCATGGCGCCGAGCCGTTGTCGTGCCGCCTCTATCCGTGCGGCGGGATGATCGGCCTCGGCGCCGGGGCGTTCGAGCAGAAAGACGTCGTAGGCGCAGAAATCGACCACGTCGAAGCGCAGCGCCGTGCCGCCATGCGGCATCGGGAAGGCGAGGTCCGTCCGCGTCCAGTCGGTGATCGCCATGAAATTGTAGCAGACCGTCCCGATGCCGGCCGCGCCGAGCGCGCTGAGCGACGTCTTGTAGTTGTCGATCAGTTCCCGAAACCGGCCGGAGCGGGTCTTGATGTCCTCGTGCACGATGACGCTCTCGACCACGTCCCAGGTCAGGC
>CAZBBT010000159.1:0-6279 GCA_964490065.1 uncultured Mesorhizobium sp.
AAGGGCGCGGCAGCTTTCCCTCCCCCTTGCGGGGAGGGGCCAGAGGTGGGGGCCAACAGCCAAAAACTACAGCGCATCGAAAGCCCCCAGCCTCTTAGCGCCCCAGAGATAGAAGCCCATGATGACGATCGGCACCACGGTGAAGGCCGCCGCCAGCGGGATGTTGCCGGCCGTGCCCTGCTGGGCATAGACGGCCATGCCGATGAACAAGCGCGATGTGCCAATGATCTGCGGGATGATGTAGTCGCCGAGCGTCAGCGAGAAGGTGAAGATGGAGCCCGCGACGATGCCGGGCAGCGCCAGCGGGAACAGCACGTTGCGGAAGGTCTGGCCGGGCGAGGCGCCGAGGTCTGAGGAAGCCTCGACGAGGTTTTGCGGCACGCGCTCGAGCGCTGCCTGCACCGGCAGGATCATGAAGGGCAGCCAGACATAGACGAAGGCGATGAAGGTGCCGGTGGCCGAGACCGACAGCGAGGAGCCGCCGACATAGGGCAGAGCCAGCCAGCCGTCGAGCAGCCAGCCGAGATGCACCTTGGCCAACAGCCAGGTGAGAATACCTTCCTTGGCGAGGATCAGCTTCCAGGCGTAGACCTTGACCAGATAGCTCGACCACAGCGGCAGCATGACGGCGAGATAGAACAGCGCCTTCCAGCGGCCGCGTGCATAGCGCGCCGCGTAATAGGCGATCGGGAAGGCAATGGCGACGGAAGCCAGCGTCACCAGCGCGGCCATGACAACGGTGCGAACGATGATGTCCAGGTTGGCCGCCTGGAACAGGTCGCCATAGGTCTTGAGCGTGAAATGGCGGTCGATCAGCCCGGAGAACTCGTCGATCGAGAAGAAGCTCTGCAACAGCAGCGCGAACAGCGAGCCGATATAGACGATGCCGAGCCAGAGCACGGGCGGTGCCAGCATCAGCACCAGCAGGAAGCGCGGCCGGCGCCAGAACAGGTCCGACAGCGCGCCGCGCATGCCACCCGAGGAAGGGAGGATGGCGGAGGTGGATGGCGAGTGGGTGGCGGCGAGGGTCATGACGCGCGCCTGGCGCCAACGGGCGAAACGAAGGACAGGCTTGCGGGACAGCGCCCCCCTCTGCCCTGCCGGACAGATTGCATCCAGTCCGCTCTCAAGCCCCTTCCTCCATCAGATGCAGGTGCTCGCGGTTGAAGGTGAGCATCACCTGCTCGCCCTCCTCTGGTAGGGCGGAACCCGCAGGCGCCACGGCATGGAGCCTCAGCCCATCCGCGTCGAGCGCCAGCCTTGTCGTCGCGCCGAGATAGTTGGTGCCGACCACGCGCGCAGGCACGCCCTCGCCCTTGGCACTGCTCGCTGCGCGGTTCACCCGGATCGCCTCCGGCCGCAGCGAGCCCCAGCGCTTCTGGCCGGACCAGCGCTGCACGAAATCCGGTGGCAGCACGTTGGAGGAGCCGACGAAATCGGCGACGAAGCGGGTGGCCGGCCGCTGATAGATGTCCTGCGGCGCGCCGACCTGCATGATGCGGCCTTCATTGAAGACGGCGACGCGGTCGGCCATCGACAATGCTTCACCCTGGTCGTGAGTGACGAACACGAAGGTGATGCCGAGCGCCTTCTGCAGCGTCTTCAACTCCTCCTGCATGTCCTCGCGCAATTTCAGGTCCAGCGCGCCGAGCGGCTCGTCGAGCAAAAGCACCTTGGGTTGGTTGACCAGCGCCCGCGCCAGCGCGACGCGCTGGCGCTGGCCGCCGGAAAGCTGACCCGGCCGGCGCGCGCCGTAGCCCGGCAGGCGCACCAGCGCCAACGCCTCCTCGGCCGCCCCGTGCCGCTCGGCTTTGCCGACGCCCTTGACCATCAGCCCGTAGGCGACGTTGTCCAGCACGTTGAGATGGGGGAACAGTGCGTAGTCCTGGAACACGGTGTTGACGTTGCGCCGGTACGGCGGCACGCCCTCGGCCCGTTCGCCGAAGATCGAGATCGACCCTGCCGTCGGCTGCTCGAAGCCGGCAATGAGGCGCAGACAGGTGGTCTTGCCCGACCCGGACGGTCCCAGCATGGCGAAGAATTCGCCCGGCGCTATGTCGAGATCGACCGCGTCGACGGCGCGGACCGAGCCGAAATGGCGGGAGACCTTTTGAAAGGATACGGCTGGGGTCATGGGTTCAATTTCCGCCGCTCAACCTAAGCACCCCTCTCCGTCACGCGGAGCCTGTCCTCGGGCCGGGCAAGGCCCCGAGCCGGGGGCGTGACACCTCCCCGCCAGCGGAGGAGGAAAGGTGCCAAGCTCGCGGCCGGCGTTTCCTCGCCCCCCTTGAGAGAGGTGCCGAGCGAAGCGAGGCGGAGAGGGGTGAGTGCAAGGCATTCGCCTTGCACTCATGATTATCACCGTCCGCCGATCACGCCGATATAGTCCGACACCCAGCGATAATAGGGCACGCACTGGTCGCCCTGGGTGGCGCATTTCGAGGTCGGCGTCTTCCAGAACTTGATCTTGTCGAAATTCTCGAAGCCGTTGGTCTTGCAACCCTCGTCGGTCAGGAGTTCGTTGCCCTTGCAGGCCGCCGGCACGACCGGCACCGAGCCAAACCAGGCGGCGAGGTCGCCCTGCACCTTCGGCTTCAGCGAATGCTCGATCCATAGATAGGCGCAATTCGGATGGGCTGCGTCGGCCTCCATCATGGTGGTGTCGGCCCAGCCCGTAGCGCCCTCTTCCGGAATGGTCGAGGCAATCGGCTGCTTGGCGGCGACCAGCGTGTTGACTTGGAACGGCCAGGACGAGGAAGCGACGACGCCCTCGTTCTGGAAGTCGTCCACCTGGATGGCGGCGTCGTGCCAGTAGCGGCCGACCAGCTTGCGCTGGCCGCGCAGCAGGTCGAGCGCCGCCTTGTACTGGTCCTCGTTCAGCTCGTAAGGATCCTTGATGCCGAGTTCGGGCTTGTGCGCCATCAGGTAGTTGGCGGCGTCGGCGATGTAGATCGGCCCGTCATAGGCCTGAACGCGGCCCTTGTTCGACTTGCCGTCCGGAAAATCCATCTCCTCGAAGACGACGTTCCAGCTTTTCGGCGCTTCCTTGAAGGTGTCGGTGTTGTACATCAGCACGTTCGGCCCCCACTGATAAGGCACGCCGTAATGGACGCCGTCGACCGTGTACCAAGGCGCGTTCTGCAAGCGCTCGTCGACGGTCTTGAAGCTCGGGATCAGGTCGAGATTGATCGGCTGCACCCGCTTGCCGGCAACGAGGCGCAGCGAGGCGTCGCCGCTCGCGGTCACGAGATCGAAGCCGCCTTCGTTCATCAGCGAGACCATCTCGTCGGAGGTGTTGGCGGTCTTGACGTTGACCTTGCAGCCAGTCTCCTTCTCGTAGTCGCTCACCCAGTCATAGGCCTTGTCGGTCTCGCCGCGCTCGATGTAGCCGGGCCAGGCGACGATGTTCAGCGCGCCCTCGCCCTTGCCGAGTTCCTTCAGCGCCTCCTGCGCCGCCGCCTGGCCCGCGAAAGTCAGCGCGATCGTCAAAGCGGTGCACGATTTCAGGAATGAATGCATCGTCTCTCTCCCATTTTAAGAGCCGTTCGGATGGCGGCCTCGTTCCCTCAGCGGAAGGTGACGTGAAATTTCCGGTTTCGCAAATTCATTTATCAGAACGTCGATATCGGATTTTCCGATAGATCCGACCGCGTTCCGCCTCGTCCAAATATTTAAAGTTGTATTTTATGTCCATACGCTATTTTAAATTGCATAAGCGGGAGGGCGAAATGAACGATATGACGACAGCGCGGTTTGGCGCTCAAACCAAAGAGCTGATGGCTTCCATCGGTACGAGAGCGCTTCCTGAGGTTGTTATCTTCGAACACAGGAATTGGCAGGGAGCCAGTTTCCGGACGAATTTGAACGTTCCATGGGTCGGAGATTGGTGGAACGACAAAATATCCGGGATCATTGTCGTTTCAGGCACGTGGCGGTTTTACGAACATATCGACTATGGCGGCCAGCCTTGGGACCTGAAGCGGGGCTACTACGAATACATTGCCGACTTCGGAATTCCCAACGACACTATATCGTCGTTCCAATGCGTCTCGTGGTAGTCCTGTCGGAGCTCCGGACCTCGCAACAAGGCTCGTTCATATCCTCGAACGGGACGAACGCTGCGCCTGGGCGATGCCTATGAAATCGCGTGCCGCGGCGGGCAGGCCGGAGCCGCGTCGCCAGACCATGCCGACCTGCACCACCGGCAGCGCACCGGCCACGTCGCGGCTCTCGATGCGGTCGCCTTCCAGCGACCACGGCCGGTATACGAGGTCGGGCAGCAGCGCCACGCCGGCGCCGGTGGCGACCAGGCTGCGCACCGCCTCGACCGAGCGGGTGCGGAAGGCGACATGCGGCTTCGCGCCGATGGCCGAAAGCAGCTTGCCGGTGTTCTCCTCGATCTCGTCGACAGTGAGCATGATGAGCGGTTCGCCGGCTATGTCGTTGACGCCGATGATGTCTGCGCCGGCCAGCGGATGGCCGAGCGGCATCCACAGCCGGTAGGCGGAGACTTCTAGGATTTCCGACTGCAGCGCCATGCGATCGCGCAAATTGGAGGTGACCATGACGGCGACGTCCAGCTTGCCGCCCACCAGAAGATGCTCGAGATAGTCGCCATTGTCCTCGATGGCCGAGACATCGACGCCGGGATAGGCGCGCCGGTAGCGCGCCAGGAGATCGGACAGCACATAGCCAGCGACCAGCGAGGTGACGCCGAGCTGCAGCCGGCCTCCGACCGTCGCGCCCTCGCCGAAGAAAGTCCTACGCGCGTCCGATACATCAGCCAGTATCTTTGTCGCGTGGCGCAGGAACTGGTGGCCCTTGTGGGTGATGTTCAGGCCGCGCGGATGGCGCTCGAACAGCTCGACGCCGAGATCGCTCTCCAGTTCCTTGACGGCCTCGGTGACCGACGACTGCGATATTGAGAGGTTCTGCGCGGCCCGCGATACCGAGCCCTGCTCGGCGACGGCGACGAAATACTGGAGTTGGCGGATGGTGAAGGCCATGGGTGGAATAAACACGGCCGGGACGGCGCTGCAAAGAGGCGCTAACTTTTCCTTTCCGCGATCTCCAGCAGCGAAGAAAGCAGCGCGCGGCGTTCCTTGTCGGACAGGATATCGAAGTCGAACAGGTTCATCGAGCGCAGGCCCTCGATCGCCAGGTAGCAGATCAGCACCGCCCTCAGGTCGCCGCTTTCCTCCTTCAGCCGCGCAAAGAGCCGGCGGTGAAAGGCCTTCATCGGCGACAGGAAATCCGGATCCTCCGCGATCGCCGAAAAGATCCAATTCGCGGAAGCCGGCTTTTTTTCCTCGCACTCGCCGGCGGCGCGCTTGACGAAGGCAGCGAGAAGGCCCTCGCCGCCGGCCTGCGCTTCGGTCAGGGAAGCCTGGAATTCAGCGAGATAATGCTCCACCAGCGCCTGCATCAGCCTGGCCTTGGTGGGAAAATTGTAGAGCAGCCCACCTTTCGACACGCCGGCGCGGCTGGCCACCGCCTCGAGCGATACGCTGCCGGGACCCGCCTCTCGCGCGACATCGGCCGCCGCCGCCAGTATCTTCTCGCGCGTGTTGGTTCGTTTGCCTGCCATCACACCTCCGCTATATTAGCCTAGCCCCAATTGACAAGACCGTCCAGACGGTACAGTAAAGCGGCGACAAGTTGACCGGCGCCGCGCGTCGGTATTTCGTGCATGTCGGCAACGTCGCGTGTACGTCTATCCAGACCAACCGCCGGCCAAGGGACCGCCCGTGATCAAGCGCTTCATCATCGCCTTCATCCTGCTCGTGCTGGTGGTCGGCGGCATCGTCGGCTTCAATCTTTTTCGCGATCAGGCGATCCAGCAGTATTTCGCCACCATGAAGCAGCCGCCGGCGACGGTCTCCACGACCATCGTCAAGCCGGCGTCGTGGACGCCCGGCATCGAGGCGATCGGCACGGTGAGCGCGGTGCGCGGCGTCGACCTCACCGTGGAAACCGCCGGCATCGTCAAGGACATTCCCTTCCACGCCAACGAGAAGGTCGAGGCCGGCGCGGTCCTGTTGCAGCTCGACGACGAGGTCGAGCGCGCCGACCTGGAAGCCGCGAAAGCGCAGGCCGCGCTCGACCAGACGGCGCTGAAGCGCGCCCAGGAATTGCAGAAGCGCGGCGTCGGTTCCGAAGTCACGCTGGATACGGCGCGCGCCACCGCCACCGCGTCCGCCTCGCAGGTGGCCAAGCTCGAAGCCGTGCTCGACCAGAAGCAGTTGACCGCGCCGTTCGGCGGTACGGTCGGCATTCCGA
>CAZBBT010000160.1:0-6257 GCA_964490065.1 uncultured Mesorhizobium sp.
TCTCGCACCAGGCGACCAGCGTCCACACCTTGCCCCAGAACCACAGGCCGAGCGGGCGCACGTCGCGCACGGTCGAGCGGCCGGCCTCGTCGCAATAGTCGATGGTCAGCACCTGCCGCTTCTCGACGGCGCGCTCGATCAGGTCGATGTTGACGCGGGCTTCGTCGCTCACCACCCACATGGGCGTGTGGATCTCGGTGCGGGCTATACGGTCCTTCTCGTTGTCGGGCAGAACCGCGCCGATCTTGACCAGCGCCTCGTCGGCCGCGCGCGCCATGGCGGCGCCACCGAAAGCGCGCACCATGCGCGCGCCGGCGACCAGCGCCACGATCTCGTCACGCGTGAACATCAGCGGCGGAAGGTCGAACCCCTCCCGCATCATGTAGCCGACACCCGCCTCGCCGTCGATCGGCACGCCGGTCGACTGCAAATCGGCAATGTCGCGGTAAATGGTACGCTCGGAAACCTCGAGCCATATTCCCAGCTTCTGCGCGGTGACCAGGCGGCCGCCACGAAGATGCTGGACGATCTGGAAAAGCCTGTCGGCACGTCGCATCGTCTCGTCCCTCGGCATTCATGACTGCCCCGCTCCCGCCTTGCACCCCAGGGCCGTGGATGAGCAGCTTATCGCATGGCGCTCCTGACAGCATATTGTCAGGAGGCGTCGGCATACTCCCTGGAGAACAGTGTCCGCATCTCGGCAAGCTCGGCGCTCTTGTCGGGATAAAGCGCGTCGAGGAAGGTCAGGGCAAAGGTTCCGGGCGCCGAGCCTGGCGCCGAGACGATCCTTCCATCGGCGACGGCGTGCGGCACGTCGCTGTAGTTTCCGCGGCCGGCATAATCGGGCAGGTGATGCAGAATCCAGTCGCGACCGTTGCTCGTATGCGCCGCATTCCGGAACAGGCCGGCACGCGCCAGTGCCAAGGTACCCGCGCAGATGCCGCCGACGACGCCTCCGCGTTCATCCACGGCCTTCAGCAGGCCGGACACGTCCGGCGCGCCGTCTGCGGCCCATCCGTCGGAACCGATGACCGCCAGCGCGTCGAGATCGCCGTTTTCCGCCGCGTCGGCGGCACGGTCAGCGGTCAGGCCGAACCCGCTGGCGGATTTGACCGGCTTGCCGTCGGGGGTGACGACAACCGCTTTCGCGCCGAACCATTCGACGGCTGACGCGGACAGCAGCCCGTACTCCCAGTCGGCGACACCGGGGATGAACACGAAGCCGATGGTCTTGGTCTCCGGCATCAATCTTTTCCTTCAACCGGTCCGCCCGATGCTGTCATGTGGGGACGCTTGCGTGATTGTCCAATCGAAAAAATTCATCAGTCGCCGAGGCCGTGATGCCGCCCATAGCGGTCCGGCCAGCCGATATCGGCGCGGATATGAGGCGACAGGCCGTTGAGCAGGCGCTCGGTGCGGATCTCGTTCCTGATGGTGCGGATCTTGCCGACATAGTGCTGCATGGCGGTGACGACGGCAAAGCGTGACATGGCAACCTCCTCTCGATTCTTGAATGGAGGCATTGTCTCACAGCCGTGCTGACAGCACTCTGTCAGGAGGGTTCCGGTTTGTTCCCCCTGCCGAGAAAGAGGCTTCTAAAGTGGCCAAGCCAGCATCAGCGTGGGCACCGCCACGGCGATGACGAGCAGCGAAAGCGGCAGGCCGAGGCGCGGATAGTCGGAAAAGCGATAGCCGCCCGGCCCCATCACCAGCGTGTTGCACTGGTGGCCAATAGGGGTGAGGAAATCGCAACCGGCCCCGATGGCCACCGCCATCAGGAAGGCTTCCGGCCGGTAGCCCAGATTGGCGGCGAAGCCGGCCGCGATCGGGGCCATCACCAGCACTGTCGCGGCGTTGTTCAGGAAAGGCGTCACCACCATTGCGGCGACGAGGATCAGCGCCAGCGCGCCATAGCCGGGCAGGGCCTGGCCAAGGTCGGCGAGGCCGGAGGCCATCACGTCCGTCGCACCGGTCATGCGTAGCGAATCGGAAACCGGGATCAATGCCGCCAGCATGACCAGGATCGGCCCGTCCATCGCCGCGTAGATTTCGCGTATGGGAATGACGCGGAACAGCACCATCGCCACCGCCGCGGCGAAGAAGGCGATCTGCACAGGCAGAAGCCCGAGCGCCGTCGAGCCCATGGCACCGGCCAGGATCAGCACCGGCACCAGCCCGCGCCGCGCGCTGCCCAGCAGCAGAGGCCGCTCGGCCAGCGGCAGAAGATCGAATTCGCGCAGGAAATCCGGCAGTGCCTCCCGGCTGCCGCGCAACACCAGCACATCGCCCAGGCGCAGCGTGATCGATCCCAGGCGCTGGTCGAGCCGTTCGCCCTTGCGGCTGACGGCGAGGAGACTGACGTTGAAGCGATCGTAGAGCAGCAGCCGCTGCGCCGACCAGCCGATCAGGTTCGAGCTCTCGCCGATGACGGCCTCGATCGCAATCGCTTCGCGGTCCGAACTGTCTTTCTTCGCTGACTGGCGATCGTCGCCGATATTGAGGCTGGCCTGTGCGACCAATCGGTCGAGCGCTTCGGGAGTGCCTTCGATCAGCACGATATCGCCGACATGCAGCACCACGTCCGGCAAAGGGGCCAGCCTGAGGCCGCCCGCCCGCAGGATCGAGGTGATGACGCTGTCACCGGCAGCGATCTTCAGGAGATCGGCGAGCGGCCGGTCGGCGACGGTCGAATCCTCGGTGACCTTCGCTTCGGCCGCATAGTTCTTGTTGTCGAGCGTCTCGTGCAGCGCGGTATCCTGCCGCTGGCGCTGCGGCACCAGCCAGTAGAACAGGACGAGGAAGACCACGCCGGCCGCGGTCAAGGTGAGGCCGACGGGGGTGAAGTCGAACATCGTGAAGGGCGTGCCTGTCAGTTCGCCGCGCAGGCGCGAGACCACGATGTTGGGCGAGGTGCCGACCTGAGTCATCAGCCCGCCGAGAAGCGAGGCCGATGCCATCGGCATCAGGAATGTGGAGGGCGAAATGCCGGAGCGGCGCGCGAACTGGAAAGCGATCGGGATCATGATCGCAAGGGCGCCGATATTCTTGACGAAGGCCGAAAGCAGCGCGACGGTCACCACCAGCAGGGCAAGCTGCGCCCGCACGGAGGTCACGTCCGGCGCATAGCGTTGCAGCACATATTCCATGATGCCGCTGCGCGCCACGCCGGCGCTCACCAGCAGCGCCGAGCCGACGATGATGACGATATCGTCGCTGAAGCCGCTGAAGGCACGGTCGAACGGCACCACCCCCGCGGCAAGCGCCGTCAGCAGCGCCAGAGCGGCCACCAGATCATAGCGGAAACGCCCCCAGACAAAGGCCGCCATCATGAGGACAATGACGGCGAACGAAAGGAGTTGCGGAAGTGTGAGCATCGACGTTCCCGAATGGAGCATGCAAACGTTCCCGGAGGCAAATCGTTTCCATTATTGGTATCGACCGGCGAGATGCCGCTTCAGCCTGTCGATCCCGGAGGCGGGCCAGTCCACCGCGGTCACCTCGACCCAGGCATCGATATAGTTCTGCGGCGCATAGACATGGCCGTGCCCGATCGGCGCCGTGGTGGCGATCATCATGTCGACCGCCAGTTGCAGGCCGGTGACGATCGGATACCAGCGCAGTTGCGGCGAGACGTCCGCACCGCGTGGCGGCTTCATCCAGGCGGGCTCCCGGTAGAGTGTGCTGGTCGAGAAGAAGACGATGGGATCGCTGGGATATTGCAGGTAGACGATCCGCATCGGTCCCCATTGCGCGCCGGGTATGGCAAGCGCGTTCTCGATCCCGGTGAAGCGGATGTAGGCGCCGTCATGGAATCGCGGCAGCCATTGCGGCGTGGCCGGATCGCGCCCCGCTTCGGCCCAGTTCCAGATCCGGCTGGGAAAGGGCGGTCCGGCCCAGACGGCGCCCTGGTAGGGATCGCCCAGCACCTCGAACAGTTCGTTGGACTGCTCGGAACTCAGCGTTCCGAGGCTGAGGCCGAACAGATAGAGTTTCGGCCGGTTCTCCTTCGGCAGCTTCGTCCAGTAGCCGTAGACTTCGGAAAACAGCGCTCGCGCGCTGTCCGCGCCGTAGCCCGGCTCGACGAAGAGCGACAGCCAGCTTGCAAGATAGGAATACTGTACGGCGACGGTCGCCACGTCGCCGTCGTGCAGATACTCGACCGGGTCCATGCCCGCCGGGTCCATCCATCCCGTGCCGGTGGGTGTCGCCACGATCAGCAGCGAGCGCTCGAACCCGCCCGCCCGGATCAACTCCTGCAACGCCAGCTTCGCACGTGCCTCGGCCGTATCGCCCGAATGCAAGCCGACATAGACGCGCACCGGTTCCCTGGCGGAACGCCCGGTAAATGAGCCGATCTCGGCGGCGGTCGGGCCGGTGGAGATGAATTCGCGCCCCATCCTGCCAAGGTCTTCCCAGCGCACCAGCGAAGCCGCGCCGCCTGTCTTGCCCGGATCACCTGGCCGCGCCCTGTCCGGCGGGATGAGGCTGTCCAGGCGCTCGAACGAACTGTCGGCGAAGCGCAGCGCGTAACGGAACAGCAAGCCGTCGGCTGCGGTCCAGAACAGAACCGCGGCGGCCGCGGTGCCGATCGTATAGGCGACGCGGATCGGCATGATGCGCTGCAGCCGGTCGGCTATGAACCGGAGCGTGAGGTTGAAAAGCCGGGAAAGGCCCAGCAGGACGAGGAAGGTCATCAACGCGATGACGCCGACTTCCAGCGGGTGGCCGGTGTCGACGGGCGTCATGCCCATAAGGGCGCGGATCGAATTCTGCCAGCCAGCCGCGCGCCAGAGGAAGAGGATCGCGGTTGCCGCGCAGACGGCCGCGACGCCGAGCTTGGCGGCATGGAGCAGCCGTTGCCGGGGTTCCGGCAATTCGAGGAATTCCCATAGCCAGCGCCAGGCAACACCCAGCCCGTAGCCGATGGCGAAACACAGGCCGGAAAGCACGCCCTGGATCAAGAAGCTGCGCGGGATCAGGCTCGGCGTCAGCGACGCGGCGAAGAACAGCGTGCCCAGGCAAAGGCCGACGCCGGAAAAGGACTGCCAGAAACGCCAAAGCCATCCGGGAACCAAGCGACATCCTTCCCGCTGCCTGCCGGGTTCAACCGGCTCAAGGGAACATGCTCACAGACTGGCGCAATGACGGCGCGGATTCAACGTCAGGGCCTGCCGAGCCGGCCCGCCAGCGCCGCGGCGATCTCGTCCAGTATCGCGGGATCGTCGATCGTCGCCGGCATCGTCCACTCCTCGCGGTCGGCGATCTTCTGCATGGTGCCGCGCAAGATTTTTCCGGACCGCGTCTTCGGCAGGCGCTTGATGACGACGACCGTCTTGAAGGCCGCGACCGGGCCGATCCGTTCGCGCACCAGCGCCACCGCCTCCTTCTCCAGTACGGTGTCTTCGCGGGCAGCGCCGGCATTGAGCACGACGAAGCCGAGCGGTGCCTGCCCTTTCAGCGCATCGGCGACGCCGATCACCGCGCATTCGGCGACGTCGGGATGCTCGGCCAGCACTTCCTCCATCGCGCCGGTCGACAGCCGATGGCCGGCGACGTTGATGATATCGTCGGTGCGCGCCATGACGAAGAGGTAGCCGTCCCCGTCGACCAGCCCGGCGTCGGCCGTCTTGTAGTAGCCGGGGAATTCGTCGAGATAGGCCTGGTGGAAGCGCTGGTCGGCGTTCCACAGCGTCGGCAGGCAGGCCGGCGGAAGCGGCAGCTTCAGCACCACATTGCCGAGCGTGCCCTGCGGCACCTCGTGGCCGGCATCGTCGAGCACACGCACGTCGAAGCCGGGCATGGGAACGCCCGGCGAGCCGTATTTCACCGGCAGCATGCCCAGCCCCACCGGGTTCTGCGTGATCGGCGCGCCAGTCTCGGTCTGCCACCAGTGATCGATCACCGGAACCTTGAGCGTTCGCTCCGCCCATTTGATCGTTTCGGGATCGGCGCGCTCGCCGGCGAGAAACAAAGTGCGGAACTTCGACAGATCGTATTTCGGCACGAAGGTGCCCTGCGGGTCCTGCCCCTTGATGGCGCGGAAAGCGGTCGGCGCGGTGAACAGGGCGGCCACGCCATGGTCGGCGATGACGCGCCAGAACGTGCCTGCGTCGGGCGTGCCGATCGGCTTGCCCTCGAATACCACGGTGGTGCAGCCATGCAGCAGCGGCGCGTAGACGCCATAGGAGTGGCCGACCACCCACCCGACGTCGGAAGCGGCCCAGAACACCTCGCCCGGCTTGATGCCGAACTCGTTC
>CAZBBT010000161.1:0-6233 GCA_964490065.1 uncultured Mesorhizobium sp.
CCGTCTCGAAATTGAGCAGCGAATCGATCGCCTTGGTGTTGGCGTCGGTATCGCTTTCGTTCATGTCGCGGCGGATCGAGATACGCCAGTCGCTCGCCTTGACCGTGAACCAGACATAGATCGCGACCGTCAGCGCCACCACCGCCACATATCTCCAGCCATAGGTGAAGGCGAAGATGCCGGCCGTCAGCGCGAACTCCAGCACCGTCGGCGCGGTGTTGAGCATGATGAAGCGCACGATCGTCTCGATGCCCTTGGTGCCGCGCTCGATGATGCGCGACAGACCGCCGGTGCGGCGCTCGAGATGGAAGCGCAGCGACAGTTCGTGCATGTGGACGAAGGTGCGGTAAGCGAGCTGGCGCACGGCATGCTGGCCGACGCGCGCGAACAGCGAATCGCGCAACTGGTTGAAGCCGAGCTGCACCAGACGCAGGAAATTATAGGCGATGACCAGCGCGATGGCGCCGGTGAGAAAGGCCGGCAGCGGCGGGCTGTACTTGCCGGTGCCGGCCAGCGCGTCGGTCGCCCATTTGAAGAAATACGGGCCGGCGACCAGAACGAGCTTGGCCACGATCAGAAGCAGCGTTGCCCAGGTGACGCGCCAGCGCAGGTCCGGCCGGTCGGCCGGGTACATGAAGGGCCACAGGTTGCGCAGCGTCCTGAGCGTGCCGGATTCGGCGGAGACGGTCTTTTCGGCCACTGGGTTCTGCCTCGTGGTTGGCGCCGGGCTTGTATCGGTCAGGCGGCGCGGCAGTCGTCTATCAGAGCGGCGAGCGACGACGACAGGTTTTTCAGCGCGGCCCGGTCAAGCTCGTAGCGGGAGCGCTGGCGGTCAGGCGAGAAACGCACCAGCCCGGCATCGACCAGCACCTTCAGATGCTGCGAGACGGTCGACTGCGCAAGATCGAGCCTTTCCACTACATCGCGACAGCAGCAGACCTTCGCCCCGGACAGATGCCGAACGATCCGCAGCCGCGCGGGATGCGACAGCGCCGCCAGCCCGGCGGCCAATTTGTTCTCGGCGAGCACATTGCAGGAATCGGTCCGGGACAGCGTTTCCATCGTTCATCGGCGATAGACGATGGAATGGTTTTGCGCAAGCGGCCTTGATGCAAGAATTATCTATTTCGATATGAACGCGGCGTCATCCCGGCCAAGGAGCGTAGCGACGCAGAGCCGGGACCCATTCCGGAACATCGGCCAGGTCACGGAATGGATCCCGGATAGCCTCGCTCCGCTGCGTTACGTTCGGTTTCCGGGATGACGAAAGTTGTGACTGCCATCGCCAGCCACAAGCCACAGGCCGGAAGACTATTCCGTCTTGATCGGCGCGGTCGTCGCCTGGTCGCCCATCGCCTTCAGGTTGGCGGTCTCGCCTTCCTTCGATTTTTCCGGAACGCGAAAGACCTGCCCGGGCCAGATGAGGTCCGGATCGGCGATCTGGTCCTGATTGGCGAGATAGATGGTCGAATAGCGGATGCCGTGGCCGTAGACGCGCCGGGAAATGTGCCAGAGCGTGTCGCGGCGGCGGATGATGACGGCGCCGTCCGTGTGCTCGAGCTTCGGCGAGACCGTCTCCGGCACCCCGTCGGACGGCGGCGTCGCGGCGGCTACATCGGCGGGCTTCTCGGCGGCGGGAGCAGAGGGCGTGGCCGGCTGTGCCGTGGCCTCGGCCGGCGTTTCGCCGCCGGTGGCCGGGGCCGCCGTGGCGGGCGCCTCGGCCGATCCCGCCGGCGCCGGCCCTGCCTGCGAACCGGCGGACGGCT
Organism: uncultured Mesorhizobium sp.; assembly: GCA_964490065.1. GTDB lineage: Bacteria > Pseudomonadota > Alphaproteobacteria > Rhizobiales > Rhizobiaceae > Mesorhizobium. The sequence goes on from CAZBBT010000161.1 coordinate 1,767, forward strand.
GTGCCGTGGCCTCGGCCGGCGGTGTTGCCGGCGCGGGTTTCCCGGCATCTTCCGCCGGCTTTGCCGAAGCGATCTCGGCGGGCGGCTCCGCCGCCGGCTTGGCGGGCTCGGTCGGCGCGACGGCGGCGATCGATTCGCCGGGCTCGCGCTCGAACGGAACGGTGGCGCGGGCCACGACCTTCGCGCCGTCTCCGTCCAGTGCGTCGACGCGCACCGTATAGGTGCCGACCGGCAGGTCGTGCGTCGCCTCGACGAGGAAATGGCCGTCGGGCGAAGTCACGCCGTCGCCGAGAAGGATCTCGTTGGCGTAGGCGCGCACCTTGCGGCCGGGATCGGCGATGCCGGCGACGAAGACCTTGTCGCCGTCGATCTCGACAGCCTCGACCACCACCTTCGGCCCGGCTGCCGGAGCGGCGGGGGACTGCGGTTCGGCCGGGGCCGGCATCGCTTCGGCGGTGGCCTGCGCCGGTTGGTCGGAAGATCTTGAAGCGGTTTCAGCCGGAGCCGGCGCATTGGACGCCTCGGCGGGGGCCGGCGCGGATTTAGCTGCCTCGGCTGGCGCGGATTCCGGCGGCTTGGCGACCGGCTGACTACCAGCGGCGGCCGCGTCCGGCTGCTTGGCCGGCTGGGGCACGGTCATCAGTTCGGCCGGCTTGCCCGGTTCTTCCACCATCGCAAGCACCTGCCCGTCGGGCTTGTCCGGAACGGACACGACGGCGGTCTGACCGGAGGCGACGACGGCATTGGCCGGCGTGGTCGCGCGCAGGGTGAGCTGGTAGTCGCCGGGCTTCAGCGGATGGTCGAGCACGATGGCGAAGGCGCCGTCCGGCCCGGCCGTGGTCGAGCCGATCACCGTCTCGCCGTTGAGGATCTCGACCTTGGCGTCGGCCGGGGCGTTGCCCGCAACCACCAGGGAGCCGTTGCTCTCGACGCGCACAACGTCGAAGGTCGGCGCGGCCGGTCCGGCCGCCGTCGGTGGCGCCGCGGGTTGAGCGGCGGCGGATTCGGCCGGCGCCGGGGCTTCGGCGGCAGGCGCGGCCGGCTTCATCGCATCCGTTTCCGGGGCGGCCTGCTGCGAAGGTTTCATGGCGTCCGTGGCGGGCGCGGCCGGCTTCATGGCCTCGGTCGCGGGGGCGGCGGCATCCTTTCCGTCCGCCGGCGGCGTCGCCGCTTCCGCCGGCTTGGCGGCGGATGGCGGCGGCGTCACGTCGTGGACGCCGGTGCCGGGCGAAACCTCCGCCGGCTGCTTCGGTGACGGCAGCGCGGCAATCTCGGCCGGCGGCTGCGGATTGAAATACGGATCGAGCGCGCCGGAAACGTAAGCGACCCCGGTCGCCGCGACGATACCGCTGCCAGCGAACAGAAACGCCTTCAAAGGTGTAACAGCCATGTTCTCCCAGCCCTTAGCCGCCTAGCGAGGGTCTAGCGGGTTTTGCGCAAGGCGACAAGAAAAAGCCCCGCAAGGCTTGACCGTGATGACGGTCCCTATCACCAATCAAGACATGAACACGATTCGATCCGTCTGCGTCTATTGCGGCTCGTCTCCCGGCCGCGACGAAATCTATATCGAGGCCGGCCATCAACTCGGCCGCTCTATCGCCCGCTCGGGCCTGCGCCTGGTGTATGGCGGCGGCACCAAGGGCATCATGGGCGCCGTAGCGCAAGGTGCGCTCAAGGCCGGCGGCAAGGTCATGGGCATCATCCCGCGCTTCCTGATGAACAAGGAGGCGACCGAAGCCGCCCTTGGCCGGCTGGACGAACTGGTCGTCACCGACAACATGCACCAACGCAAGCACAGGATGTTCGAGGAATCGGACGCCTTTGTGGCGCTGCCCGGCGGCATCGGCACGGTCGAGGAGATCATCGAGATCATGACCTGGGCGCAGCTCGGCCATCACCGCAAGCCGATCGTCTTCGTCAACGTCAGGGGCTTCTGGGAGCCGATGCTGGCGTTGCTCGACCACATGGCCGCGGAAGGCTTCATCCATACCGCCCGCAAGGTGAAGCCGCTGGTGGTGGAGGGCGCCGAGGCCGTCGTCCCCGCCATCCTCGCGGCGGTCAGCGCCGATCAGACGCCGACGGAGGGCGAAAGCACCGTCATCGACAAGATGTAGCGGCTCCTCGGTCCCGCTTCGGCACCAGGACCGGCTACGCGGCCGCTGCCCTGCGCCCGGCAAACATCGACCAGGAATAGATCGCCAGCGCCGTCCAGATCAGGCCGAAGGCCACCGCGTCGACGGTGCCGAACGGCTCGTGGAAGATGAAGACGGCGATCAGGAAGACGATGGTCGGCGCGATGTACTGCATGATGCCGATGGTGGACAGCCTGAGCAGCTTGGCGCCGAAGGCGAACAGCAGCAGCGGAACGGCGGTGATCGGGCCGCAGCCGAGCAGCAGCGCGGTGTCCTGCCAGCCGCCGGAAACAAGGTGGTTCTGCCCGGTCGCGACGAGATAGGCGACATAGAAGACGCACGGGATCGAAAGCATGACGACTTCGAGCAGGAAGCCCTGGCTCGGCCCGATCGGCAGCGTCTTGCGGAAGAAGCCGTAGGCGGCGAACGAGAACGCAAGCCCCAGCGAAACCCAGGGCAGCTTGCCGCCTTCCACCGTCATCACCACGACCGCCAGAGCGGCCAGCGCCACGGCGACCATCTGCGCCCTGCTCAAGCGCTCGCCCAGCACCAGCGCTCCGACCATGACGTTGACCAGCGGGTTGATGTAGTAGCCCAGCGCCGTCTCGACCGTGCGGTCGACGGCGATCGCCCAGACGTAGATGCTCCAGTTGATGGTGATCAGCGTCGCGGTCAGCGCCGCCATGGAAAGCATGCGCGGCGAGCGCAGCGCCGCCTTGAAATCGGCGGTGCGGCCGAGCCATACAAGCACGGCGGCCGCGATCGGCACCGACCAGATGATTCGGTGAGCGACGACCTCGGCAAGCGGCAGGTGCGCCACCGCCTTCATGTAGAAGGGCAGCAACCCCCACAGCAGGTAGGCGCCGAGCGCAAGGAGGAACCCGCGGCGGGCGGCATCGTCGGGTTGTGCTGGCAGGGTCCGTGCGCTCATGGCCCAACGCTATGGCCCAGAGTGACGGCCCTGACCATCGCAAATTTCTGATGGTTCGTGGATTTCGGGTGATGGGAAGGATTTCTTCTCCCCGTTCACGGGGGAGAAGGAAGAAGGTGCTCCTACTCCGCCGCCACCAGACCCGCCATGTCGCGGTTCTTCATCAGCTTGAACAGGATCGAATCCATCAGCGCCTGGAACGAGGCGTCGATGATGTTGTCAGACACGCCGACCGTCCACCAGCGCGCGCCGGTGCCGTCATGCGATTCGATCAGCACGCGGGTGATCGCCTCGGTGCCGCCGTTGAGGATGCGCACCTTGTAGTCGGCAAGCTGCATGTCGGCGATCTCGGCCTGGTATTTTCCCAGATCCTTGCGCAGCGCGATGTCGAGCGCGTTGACCGGGCCGTGGCCTTCGGCGACCGACATCCTTTCCTCGCCGTCGACCAGCACCTTCACCACCGCCTCGGAAACGGTCTTCAACTGGCCGTTGGCGTCGAAGCGGCGCTCGACCATGCAGCGGAAGGACGTGACGTTGAAGAACTCCGGCAGGCCGGACAGCATCTTGCGCGCCAGGAGTTCGAAGGAAGCGTCCGCCCCCTCATAGGCGTAGCCTTCGGCCTCGCGCTCCTTGACCACGGCGATAAGCGAATCCAGCCGATGATCGTCCTTCGGCACGTCGATGCCGCGCCGCTTCAGTTCGGCGAGGAAATTGGCGCGGCCGCCCTGGTCCGACACCATGACGCGGCGGCGGTTGCCCACCGCCTCCGGCGACACGTGCTCGTAGGTCGCCGGTTCCTTGACCAGCGCCGAGGCGTGGATGCCGGCCTTGGTGGCGAAGGCGGAAGCGCCGACATAGGGCGACTGCGCCTCCGGCGCGCGGTTCAAAAGCTCGTCGAAGGCGCGGGAAAGACGGGATATCCCGGCCAGTTGCTCGGCCGATATGCCGAGTTCGAAGCGATCGGCGTAGGCCGGTTTCAGCATCAGCGTGGGAATGAGGGTAATCAGGTTGGCGTTGCCGCAGCGCTCGCCGATGCCGTTCAGCGTACCCTGGATTTGGCGCACGCCCGCTTCCACCGCCGCCAGCGAATTGGCCACCGCCTGGCCGGTATCGTCATGCGCATGGATGCCGAGGTTTTCGCCCGGAATGCCGGAGGCTATGACCTTTTCCACGATGGCGCGCACTTCCGAGGGCTGCGTGCCGCCGTTTGTGTCGCACAGCACAACCCAGCGCGCACCGGCATCATGGGCCGCCTTGGCGCAGGCCAGCGCGTAATCGGGGTTGGCCTTGTAGCCGTCGAAGAAATGCTCGCAGTCGACCATCGGCTCCTTGCCGGCGGTGCGGGCGGCCTCGACCGAGGCGCGGATGGCGTCGAGGTTTTCCTCGTTGGTGCAGCCCAGCGCC
>CAZBBT010000162.1:0-6208 GCA_964490065.1 uncultured Mesorhizobium sp.
GTCGGCTCGCCGAACAGCGGGTTGGAGCCGGAGAAATTGATGTGGTCGGTGACCAGCATCACCGATCCCGGAAGCATCTCGGGGTCGAGAGAGCCAGCCGCATTGGTCAGGATCAGCTTCGTCACGCCGATGCCGGCCAGCGTCTCCAGCGCCGGCCGCATTACCGCGGCGTCGCCATGCTCGTAATAATGTGCGCGACCCGCCATCATCAGCACCGGCTGTCCGGCGAAACGCCCTGCGACCAGCGTGCCGGCATGGCCCGTGACGCCGCTCTTCGGGAATCCCGGCAGGTCGGCATACGGGATGCGAACGGCATCCGTCACCTCGTCGACGAGCCCGCCGAGGCCCGAGCCCAGCACCAGCGCGACCGACGGCGCAAGCCCGTCGAGCCGTTCCACCAGAAGGTCGACCGCCTCCTTCATGCCCAATTGTCCCCACGGAAGCCATAAGGCAACATGTCGCCGATCGTCACGGTTTCGGCGACGCCGGTTTCGTCGCAAAGGTAGAGTTTCGTGTCCGGCGAGCAGAACTCCGCCAGCCGCTGGCGGCAGCCGCCGCAAGGCGTGCATTTGGCCATGCGCTCGGCAATGACGGCGACCTCCGTGATCCTGCCGCCGCCGCCCATGATGTAGTGGCCGAGCGCGGTGGTCTCGGCGCACCAGCCTTCCGGATAGGAGGCCACTTCGATATTGGCGCCGGCAAAGACGCGGCCGTCCTCGGTGCGCAGCGCAGCACCCACCGGAAATTTCGAATAGGGCGCGTAGGCCTTGGCCATGGCATCGCGCGCGGCGAGGAAAAGATCGTGAGACATGGATTGTTCGAGCGGGTAGCGAGTAGCGAACAGGGAAAGGAGAATAGCTTATTTCCTATTCGCTATTCGCTATTCCCTACTCGTTATTCGCTCATTTTACCTTTCCTTCACATAGGGCACGCCGCCTGCCTTGGGCGGGATCGCCTTGCCGATGAAGCCGGCGAGCAGGACGACGGTCAGCACATAAGGCAGTGCCTGGAAGACCTGCACCGGCACATTGCCGATCAATGGCAGCGGCGAGCCCTGCATGCGGATGGCGAATGCGTCGAGAAACCCGAACAGCAGACAGGTGAACATGGCGTTCACCGGCTTCCACTTGGCGAAGATCAGTGCGGCCAGTGCGATAAAACCCTTGCCGGCTGTCATGTCCTTCACAAAGCCGGCATTCTGCACCATGGAAAGATAGCACCCGGCAATGCCGGTGAGGATACCGGTGCAGATCACGGCACGATAGCGCAGCCATTCGACTGAAATGCCCGCCGTATCCACCGCGGCCGGGTTTTCACCCACCGCGCGCAACCTGAGCCCGAAGCGGGTGCGGAACAGCACCCACCAGGTGAAAGGCACGGCCAGGAAAGCGACATAGACCAGCAGCGAATGGCCGGAAATCAGCCCTGCATAGATCGGTCCGATGATCGGCACGTCGCGCATGGCCTGCGCGCCGGGGAAAATGATCGCTTCGAAGCGCTCGCTCGGCGCCAGTGCAGGTGTGCGGCCACCCTGCTGGAACCAGGCCTGGCCGAGGATGATGGTGGATCCGGCAGCGATGAAGTTGATCGCGAATCCCGACACGATCTGGTTGCCGCGATGGGTGATCGAGGCAAAACCGTGCACCAGCGACATCGCTATGGACACCAGGATACCGACCAGCAAACCCATCCATGCCGAATGGAACACCGAGGCCGCCGCTGCGCCCGCAAATGCGCCGGCCAGCATCTTGCCTTCAAGCCCGATGTCGAAGACGCCTGAGCGCTCCGAATAGAGCCCTGCGAGGCAAGCGAGCAGCAGCGGCACCGAGAGGCGGATGGTGGAGTCCAGCGTCTGGACGATGATGTTGAAGGCGTCCATGTCAGGCTCCTTTCCCGGCTTCCGTCATGCCCACGGATTTCGGACTGAACGACGCGAACAGAGCCTGGATCGACGGCCGGAACATGTGCTCAAGAGCACCGGCGAACAGGATGACGAGGCCGACCATGATCACCACCATGTCGCGGCTGATGTTCGGCATCTCGAAGGACAACTCAGCGCCGCCCTGGTAGAGCATTCCGAATAGGATGGCGGCGAGCACGATGCCGACCGGATGAGAGCGCCCCATCAGCGCCACGGCGATGCCGACGAAACCCGCCTGCGATATGAAATCGAGCGAGACATTGTGCTGATCGCCCATCGTCGGGTTGAGCGCCATCATGCCGGCCAGCGCGCCGGAAATCATCATGGTGATGATGATGATGCGGGTCTCGGAAATGCCGGCATAGCGGGCAGCCTTGGGCGAGAACCCGTATGTGCGCATCTCGTAGCCGAGACGTGTGCGCCAGATCAGCAGCCAGACCAGCCAGGCCATCACCAGCGCCAGGATGAAGGAGATGTTGAACGGCGCCGAACGGATGTGAGCGAAGCCGAACAGTTCGATGAGCCAGTTCAGCTTTGGCAGTTGCCCACCGTCGAGAAACTGCCGGGTTTGCGGCGCCATCGCGCCGACCGGCTTTATGACGTACACAAGGACGTAGACCATAATGCTGTTGGCAATGTAGTTGAACATGATGGTCGTGATGACGATGTGCGAACCGCGTTTGGCCTGCAAATAGGCCGGAATCAGTGCCCAGAGCGCCCCGAACAGCGCGGCGGCGGCGATCGCGATCGGAAACAGCAGATACCATGGCAATGTGCTGTCGAGGCTGAGGCACACAATGGCAATGCCGAGGCCTGCAATATAGCCCTGCCCCTCTCCGCCGATGTTGAACAGGCCACAATGGAAGGCGACGGCGACCGCCAAGCCTGAAAAGATGAAGGTCGTGGCATAGAACAGGGTGAAGGCGATGCCCTGCCCGCGCCCGAACGCGCCCTCGACCAGGACGATAGCGGCGCGCAACGGGTTCTCGCCCACCAGCAGGACCACCAGCCCGGCGACGAGGAAGGCGACCGCGAGATTGATGAGCGGGATCAGCCCGTAATCGGCCCAGGCGGGCAGCTTGGCGTGGGGCGTGCTCATTCGGCCGCCTCCTTCCGTTCCACGCCGGCCATCAGGAGGCCGAGTTCGCCCTCGTTGGCCTCCGGCCCGCGCTCGCCGACGATGCGGCCGTCGAACATCACCAGGATACGGTCGGAGAGCGAGCGTATCTCATCCAGTTCGACCGAGACCAGCAGCACCGCCTTGCCGGCATCGCGCATGGCGATCAGTCGCTTGTGGATGAATTCGATGGCGCCGACATCGACCCCGCGCGTCGGCTGACCGACGATGAGAACGCCGGGATCCTGTTCCATTTCCCGCGCCAAGACGATCTTCTGCTGGTTGCCGCCGGAGAAATTGGCGGTCTTCAGCCGAGGATTGGAGGGACGGATATCGTATTTCTCGATCTTGTCCTTGGCATCCGCCACGATCGCGTCGACATCGAGCAGCGGGCCTTTGAGATAGCGCGGATCGTCGTGATAGCCGAGGATCGAGTTCTCGTTCTCCTCGAAAGCCAGCACCAGACCGACGTGATGGCGATCCTCCGGCACATGCGCCAGCCCGCGGTCGCGCAGTTCACCGGGATCGGCGGCACCTGTAAGGTCGATCGGCTTGCCGTCCAGCGTCACGCTGCCCGACACCGCATGGCGGATGCCGGAAATCGCTTCCAGCAGTTCCGACTGGCCGTTGCCAGCGACCCCGGCGATGCCGACGATCTCACCGGCGCGCACGTCGAAGGAAATGTCGTCGACCATGGTCACGCCACGCGAATCCCGGACCACCAGGTTCTTCACCGAGAGCTTGACGCCGCCGGGCTTCGCCTCGCCCTTCTCGACGCGCAGCAAGACGCGCCTGCCCACCATGAGCTCGGCCAGTTCCTCCACCGTCGTCTTCGCCGTCTCGCGCGTGGCCACCATCGTGCCCTGGCGCATTACCGAGACGGTATCGGTGACGGCCATGATCTCGCGCAGCTTGTGGGTGATCAGGACGACAGTTTTTCCCTGCTCCTTCAATTGCTTGAGGATGCGAAAGAGGTGGTCGGCCTCAGCCGGCGTCAGGACGCCGGTCGGCTCGTCGAGGATAAGGATTTCGGCGCCGCGATAGAGCGCCTTGAGGATTTCCACGCGCTGCTGCAGACCCACGGGAAGTTCCTCGATCAGCGCGTCGGGATTGACCTGCAACCCGTATTCCCGCTCCAGCCGCACCAGTTCCGAGCGGGCCTTGGAAATCGACGATTTCAGCAGCGCATTGCTTTCGGCGCCGAGGATGACGTTTTCCAGCACGGTGAAATTGTCGACCAGCATGAAATGCTGGTGCACCATGCCGATGCCGGCGGCGATGGCGTCGTTGGAAGTCTTGATTGAGGCAGGCTTGCCGTTGACGCGGATTTCGCCGCTGTCGGCCTGGTAGAAGCCGTACAGGATCGACATCAACGTCGACTTGCCCGCGCCGTTCTCGCCGACGATGCCGTGGATGCTGCCCTTCGCCACTTCGAGATTGATGTCGCGGTTGGCGTGAACCGGCCCAAAGCTCTTGTTGATGCCGATCAGCTCGATTGCGGCCTCAGCCATGCAGTCGTTCCCGTTGTATTTTTATCGTTTGGTCAAAAACGCCTAACACGCCGTCCGGTCTCTGCCAACGGCGCTGCTCCCGCTTCACTCTCGACAAATCCCTGTGCTGTTGTCAATTTCCAAGCGGCAGGATCGGGCGTATTCCTTGATCCGAACGGGGGCCGATGCCCCGATCCGCACAGGAGATCGCCCAGTGACCATGCCCGCCGACCGGCTGACCACGCTGGAAATCCGTACCGCCGAGCAGGAACGGACCATCGAGGAACTGTCCGGCCAACTGGCGGAGCAGTGGAAGACGATCGACCGGATGCAGAAGAAGCTGGATGCGCTGACCGAGCGCTTCCTTGCTTTGGAGGAGCAGACGGCGCCGGATGTGCCGGTGACCAAGCCGCCGCGCTGGTAGCGAAGGAGAGGGCGCCATGGGCGCGGAGGGGGAACGCGGCAAACGCGCCGGGAACTACGTCCGAGGCTTGATGGACGATGTCGAGCGTGAGCGGGCCGAGCGCGACCTCGAATTCGATCCCGCCTTCCGCGACGCGGTGATGCGGATTGCCGATGAAATGCACCTGTTCGACCGGGCGGAAGTCCCTGGCAATGGCGGAGAGCGCTGGAAGCTCGTTGCCCGCCGCATCGCCGACCTGCCGCAGATGCGGCCCGCCGGAATGGAGGCCGGTCCCGCAACCCGCCCGGTGATCGATCCGCTCGGTCGCCGGCCGATCGGCATGGGCCTGCATGACCTGCCAAACCGACGCGCCTTGCTGATTGTCATCGGACTTATCGCGGCTTTCGTCATGGGCTATCTGGCCGGCAAACTATAGCCGCAGATCGCGCGACATCAGCATCATCGGCTCGCCGTCCTGTCGGAAGCGCTCGACCGGCTGCCAACCGAGCGAGGCATAGAAACCCAGCGCCTCCCAAGTATAGAGATGAAGCGTCTTCACATCCCGGGCAGCGCAGTGTGCCTCGATGGCTCTCACCAGCATCGTGCCAATGCCTTTCAGGCGGCAATTCCGCGCAACCACCAGCCCCGCGAGCCAAGGTGTCAGATTGTGTGAGGCATCGAGCTCGTTCCTGACGAGAAGAACCGTACCTGCCGGCTTTCCCTCGACCCGCGCGACAAGCGAAACTTCAAAGCCGTCGTCGGCGGTCAGCATCCTGCGCAGTCCCGCCGCATCCTCATCAAGCGTGCGATCGGTATCCTCGAAAAAGGCAGCCATGCGCAACCGCGCGACCGGCCCGATATCGTTCTCTGTCATGGGTTCTATGACGGCGGTCATCGGCTCTCCCAAAACAAAACCGCCGGGACGAAGCCCGGCGGTCCCTGGTAACGGCAGTGCCTGAAATCAATACGGGCACTGGTTGTCGGTGGTGTAGTCGTGCACCTCGATGGTGCCGGCGATGATGTCGGCCTTGGCCTTCTCCACAGCCGTCTTCATCTCGGCGCTGACGAGATCCTTGTTGTTGTCGTCCATGGCGTAGTCGACTCCGCCTTCCTTCAGGCCGAGATGCTGCAGGCCGCCCTTGAAGGTGCCGTTCTTGCCATCCATGAAGGTGTTGTAGACGGCAACGTCGACGCGCTTGACCATCGAGGTCAGCACATGGCCGGGCTGCAAGCCGTTCTGATTGGAATCGACGCCGATGCCGAGCTTGCCGGCATCC
>CAZBBT010000163.1:0-4304 GCA_964490065.1 uncultured Mesorhizobium sp.
TTTGACGCCTCCCTGTTAAACTCCTGAGAGCCGCCTCATCCGCGGCTCTTTTTTTGTCCGCGCCCGTGCGGCCGCGTTAACCCTTTGTTAAACATGCGCTTGCCTTCGTATCCGGCAAGGCGCATTTTTGCGATGGCGTCGTGTAGGGTGCGCGGGCCGCGGCGGCACCGGCCGAATCGGCCGGCTTCAGGCGGATAAGACGATGAACGAATCTTCGAGGGAAAGCGTGAAACCCGTGAAGCTGGCGGAGCGCCGGGTCTTCTCCCAATCCTTCAAGCCGCTCTACAATGAGGGCATGGGCCTGGTCGAGCAGGCGGCCGAATATCTCGACGGCCAGGGGCGCGCCGAGGCCAAGAAACTGTCCCGGCTCGGCGCCACGCTCTATGCCGCCGAATCGATGCGCCTGACCACGCGGCTGATGCAGATCGCGTCCTGGCTGCTGTTGCAGCGCGCCGCCAATTCCGGCGAGATGACGCGCGACCAGGTCGCCTCGGAAAAATCCAAGGTGCGTCTCGATACCGCTTCGGCGCACGAGGATGCGGCAGGCTGGGACGAATTGCCCTCGGAATTCGTCGATCTCGTTACCCGCTCGCTGCGCCTGCAGGCGCTGGTGCGGCGCATGGACGACGAGATCTACGGTCCCGCCAACGTCGCGGCGCTGCCGGTGGCTGGCCGCCGCGCCAATCCGGTGTCCGACCAGATCACCCTGCTCAACACGGCCTTCGCGCGCGGCTGAGCGTTCCGACCGCCGCATTAATTTCGTTTCCCGTTTGTTCACATTTGGCTGGCATGCCTTTGCCGGGCGGATAAACTCGGCTTCATGCAACAGGCGATTCGCATCATCGGCATCGATCCGGGGCTGAGGCGCACCGGCTGGGGCGTCGTGGAGAGCCTCGGCAATTCGTTGCGCTTCGTCGCCGCCGGCACGGTGCGCTCCGACGACAAGGCCGCTCTTGCAGCGCGGCTGTGCCAACTGCACGACGGGCTTGCCGAGGTGCTCGCCGGCATGGTGCCGCACGAGGCCGCCGTCGAACAGACCTTCGTCAACAAGGACGCTTCCGCCACGCTCAAGCTCGGCCAGGCGCGTGGCATCGCCATGCTCGTGCCCGCGCGTGCGGGACTGGTCGTGGCCGAATATGCGCCCAATGCCGTCAAGAAGGCGGTGATCGGCGTCGGCCACGGCGACAAGAAGCAGATCCACATGATGGTCAAGGTGCTGCTGCCCAAGGCCTCCTTCGACAGCGACGATTCCGCCGATGCGCTGGCCATCGCCGTCTGCCACGCGCACCACCGGCAGAGCGTGGCCTATCGCGTGGCGGTGGCTGGGTAGCACCTGTTTGTTCTTGACTTGTTCCCGTCGGCTCGATAAGTAATACCGCAGAGGTATTACCATGCGCGTCACCGAAAAAGGTCAGGTCACCATTCCGAAGGACATCCGTGACCATCTCGGCATCCGGCCAGGATCGGATGTGGATTTCGTGCGCGACGCCGACAGGGTACGATTGGTCGTCAGCAATCAGGGCGAGACACGGGAAAGTCGCTTGCGGCGTTTTCGCGAAGCGCTGGATCGAATGGCCGGAACCTTCGATTCCGGTGGCATGGACGGCAAGGAGTATGTCGACTGGTTGAGGGGACCCTATGAAGACCTCGACCCTGATTGACACGAACATCCTTATCGATGTGTGGGGCTCTCCTAGACCTTGGACCGACTGGTCCAGGGACGCGCTCATTCGCTGTCGGGAAGACGGAGCGTTGCTGGTCAACGTCATCGTCTGGTCTGAAGTCGCCCCGTTGCTGGAATCGGAACGTCTCTCCGCTTACGCGGATGAATTGGAAATAGACCGCGAGACTTTTCCCTTCGAAGCGGCCTATGAGGCGGGGCTCGCCCACGCTCGATACCGCCGGGCGGGTGGAACGCGTGAACGGACGCTACCTGACTTCCTCATCGGTGCCCATGCCCAGCATGGCGGACATCGGTTGCTGACGCGCGATCCCGTTCGCTACAGAAAATACTTTCCCACGCTCGAACTCGTCTCCCCGGACACATATCCATGATCGGCAAGCTCAAGGGCACGCTGGACGAGATCGACGAGGACCATTGCGTCGTCGACGTGCATGGCGTCGGCTACGTCGCGTTTTGTCCGGCACGCACGCTGGCGACGCTGCCTTCGCCGGGCGAGGCGGTGGTGCTCTACATCGAGACCTATGTGCGCGAGGACATGATCCGGCTTTACGGCTTCCAGACCGCGTTGGAGCGTGAATGGTTCCGGCTGTTGATGAACAATGTTCAAGGGGTCGGCGCCAAGGTGGCGCTGGCGGTGCTGTCGACGCTTTCGCCGGCCGATCTCGCCAATGCGATCGCGCTGCGCGACATCGCCATGGTTTCGCGCGCGCCGGGCGTCGGCAAGAAGGTGGCCGAGCGCATCGTCACTGAACTGAAGAACAAGGCGCCTGCCTTCGCAGGTGCCGCCTCCGGCACGATCGGCCTCAAGCAGGAGATCGGCGAGGGCGTCGCGCCGGCGCCTGTCGCCGACGCCGTCTCGGCGCTGGTCAATCTCGGCTATTCGCGCGACACCGCCGCCAATGCGGTCGCCGCCGCGATGAAGTCGGCGGGCGAGGGTGCGGATTCGGCCAAGCTCATCCGCTTCGGGTTGAAGGAATTGGCACGGTGATTTCCTGCAAATTGCAAAATTCGCCGTCTTGTGCTACGAAGTAAGGAGATCGGAGAATTCCTTACAATGGGCATCGAAGCGAGAATATCGAGCAAAGGTCAGACGACGATACCGGTTGAAGTTCGCGAAAAGCTGGGGCTTCAAGCGGGTGACCGGATCGCTTTCATTGAGATGGAACAGGGTTTTCTGGTCATCCCACGCAATCGGCCCGTCGACATTCTGTTCGGCGCCCTGGCTGATTACGCGATTCCCGACACCAGGGTAGACGACTATCGTCAGGCTGTTGGCGAGGGTATCAGCGATCACGTCGAAGGTCGGGAACACGAAGGCAAGGAACGCTCTTGATCGGTCTCGATACCAACATATTGCTGCGCGCCACACTGAACGACGATGCCGTGCAGTCTCCGGCTGCGCGCAGGCTGTTGAAGACACTCGGCAAGGAGCGCCCCGGCTTCGTCAACCTGCCGGTGCTGCTTGAATTCTTCTGGGTTCTGCGATCGCGCTACAAACTGCCGAGTGGACGGCTGGCCTCGATGCTGAGGGATTTGCTCGGTGTCGAGCATATCGAATTCGAAGCTTTGCATGTGGCTGGCAAAGCGCTCGCAATCTTCGAGAGTGGCGGAGCGGATTTTTCGGATGCCGTCATCGCCTTGCGAAACCGCGAACTTGGCGCACTGGCGACCGTCACTTTCGACAAGGGCGCCGCGAAATCGGTGCCAGGAATGGAACTCCTCGCTTGACCGTCTCCTCCCGCCTCATCTCCTCGGAAAAGCGCGGCGAGGATGCCGAGCAGAGCCTGCGGCCGCAGACGCTGGACGAGTTCGTCGGCCAGGCGCAGGCGCGCGCCAATCTGAAGGTGTTCGTGGAAGCCGCCAAAGGCCGCGGCGAGGCGCTCGACCATGTGCTTTTCGTCGGCCCGCCGGGTCTGGGCAAGACGACGCTGGCGCAGATCATGGCGCGTGAGATGGGCGTCAATTTCCGCTCGACCTCCGGGCCGGTCATCGCCAAGGCCGGTGATCTCGCCGCCCTGCTCACCAATCTGGAAGACCGCGATGTGCTCTTCATCGACGAGATCCACCGTCTCAATCCGGCCGTGGAGGAAATTCTCTATCCCGCGATGGAGGATTTCCAGCTCGACTTGATTATCGGCGAGGGGCCGGCCGCGCGCTCGGTCAAGATCGACCTCGCGCGTTTCACGCTGGTGGCCGCGACCACGCGGCTCGGCCTCATCACCAACCCGTTGCGCGATCGTTTCGGCATCCCGGTCCGGCTCAATTTCTACACGGTCGAGGAACTGGAGCAGATCGTGCGCCGCGGTGCGCGCATCCTCGGCATGCCGCTGGCCGACGACGGCGCCTCGGAGATCGCCCGGCGCGCCCGCGGCACGCCGCGCATCGCCGGCCGGCTGCTGCGCCGCGTGCGCGACTTCGCCACCGTCGCCGGCGTCGACATCGTGTCGCGAAAGATAGCCGACGAGGCGCTGATCCGCCTGGAGGTCGATGCGCTGGGCCTCGACGCGCTCGACCGTCGCTATCTCTCCATGATCGCCCGCAATTTCGGCGGCGGGCCGGTCGGCATCGAGACCATTGCCGCCGGCCTGTCCGAGCCGCGCGATGCGATCGAGGACATCAT
>CAZBBT010000163.1:4314-6120 GCA_964490065.1 uncultured Mesorhizobium sp.
GCCCTACCTCATCCAGCAGGGTTTCATCCAGCGCACGCCGCGCGGCCGGGTGCTCACCGCCAATGCCTGGCGCCATCTCGGCCTGGAGGCGCCGAAGGATTTCGTTCAGCAGCAGATCAGCCTGTTCCAGGAGGAGCCGTGAGCGTGGCCGATGGCGAACTCGCGCCGAGCGTCGGTCTTGCCGGCGAGCTGACGCCGGACGGTCACCGGCTCGTCGCACGCGTCTATTATGCCGACACCGACTTTTCCGGCGTCGTCTACCACGCGCGCTACCTCGAATTCCTTGAGCGCGGCCGTTCCGACTTCCTGCGGCTCGCCGGCGTGCACCATACCGAATTGATGGAAGGCAGGCATGGCGAGCGGATCGTGTGGGTGGTGCGCCGCATGGAGATCGATTTCGTCCAGCCGGCCCGCATAGACGATATTCTCACCGTCGAGACCCGCGCGGATTCCATATCCGGCGCCCGCATCTTCATGGCACAGGAACTGAAGCGCGGCAGCGAATTGCTGGTGCGGGCGAAAGTGGAGGCCGCCATTGTCGGTGAAAACGGCAAGCCGAAGCGCTTTCCGAAGGAATGGATCGCGGCGTTCATGCCGACCGCACCGATCCCTCCCCCATGAGGGAAGGCTCGGCGCCATAGGAGCCGGGGAGGGTCGCCAGCCGTGGAACTCGACCTCGAAATAGCGTCGGCGCGGTTGAGGTCATCCCTCCCAGCCGCTATGCGGCCACCCTCCCCTCGAGGGGGAGGGAACCGGCGTCGCACTCTCTAACGCATCCTTAACCATAACGGTTCATGAACGGATTGGTGAAAATCGGAGGAATCCGAGCGCCTTCGTTTCACCAACATTTGCTCTAAGAAACGCCGCCAACGGCAGATCTTGGGCACTTCCGGAAGCTTAGGGCGAACGGGACCACAGGAAAAGCGCCATGGGGCCAGCCGCGAGCCACGCCCGGAAATCTTAAGGATTCTTGCTGATGGAAAATCTCGCACTCGTCGAACCGACGGCGTCGTTGTCGATCTGGGCCTTGTTCATGCAGGCCGGCTGGGTGGTCAAGCTGGTCATGATCGGCCTGCTTGCCGCATCGGTCTGGACCTGGGCCATCATCGTCGACAAGCTGATCGCCTATGCCCGCATGCGCCTGTCGCTCAACCGCTTCGAGCAGGTGTTCTGGTCAGGTCAGTCGCTGGAGGAGCTCTACCGCACGCTGGCCGACCGCAAGACCACCGGCATGGGCGCGATCTTCGTCGCCGCCATGCGGGAATGGAAGAAGAGCTTCGAGAAGGGCGCCAAGTCTCCCCTGGCCCTCCAGACGCGCATCGACAAGGCGATGGACCTGGCGCTGACGCGCGAGATGGAACGGCTGGAAGGCCGGCTCGGCTTCCTCGCCACGATCGGCTCGGCCGCGCCCTTCATCGGCCTGTTCGGCACGGTGGTCGGCATCATGACCTCGTTCCAGGCTATCGCGGCCTCGAAGAACACCAGCCTTTCGGTGGTGGCGCCGGGCATCGCGGAAGCCCTGCTGGCGACGGCCATCGGCCTGCTCGCCGCCATCCCCGCCGTCATCGCCTACAACAAGCTGTCGTCCGACGCCAGCAAACTGGCGGTGCGCATGGAGGGCTTCTCCGACGAGTTCTCCGCCATACTCTCGCGCCAAATCGATGAGAAAGTCGTGGCCAGGGCAGCCTGAGGAACGATCATGGGAATGTCAGTCAGCGCGGGTGGCTCGGGACGTGGCGGGCGCGGCCACAGGCGGCGCGGCCGCCATCACGGCCTGATGTCGGAAATCAACGTGACGCCGATGGT
>CAZBBT010000164.1:0-6115 GCA_964490065.1 uncultured Mesorhizobium sp.
GGATAGAGCCGGCGCGCCGTCAGCCTGTGGACAGTTTCACAACCCCTCGGACAAACTATCCAGCCTTTTCAATCTGTTAAGGTCGCCGGCTGCCGTCGTTTTTTCACACCCCCCAAGACCTCCCGCATACTTGTCCGGCCCGAAATGGAGACCGGAATGGAAGACTGGAACGGACAAGCGAACTGGAACTGCGATGTGCTGGAGCGCATCGTGGCGCTGCTGTTCGCGCTTGCCAGTCTGGCCGACCTTGCCGCCGGCGCTCCTTACCTTCGCCGCCGGCAGGTGCTGGAGATTCTGAGCCACGGCGAGGTCGAGGCACGCGCCTTCCTCTTCGGCGGCGCGCCGGTTCCGGCCGATATACCGGGAGAGGCCGGTGACGCGAAGCGGCTTGCGGTACGCTTCAGGGCTCTGGCGCTGGTGCTGTGCGCCCTGATGGCGCAGGCCGCGCGGTTCGCTCTTCCTAGCGCCATCGGCTCGCGAGCCGGCCAGCCGTCGCACGGGATTTCCGGGCCGGCGGTTCGCTGGCGGAGTGCCCCGGCGCCGTCCGCGCCCGACACGTCGTAAGTCCCGGCGGACCGGGGGCATTGATGCACGGACGGCGATGGCTTTTCTGAAACCTGGCGGACAAATCTCGTGCCGCCGGGAGCGCAACGGTGCGCCCTATTTCCCGCAACCGGTCTCGAGGGGACGGAGAGGTCGCCGCCCTCAGTTCCCGCGTGCCGCCGCCAGCGCGCCGGGCAGTTCCTCGGCGAAGATGTCGAGTTCGCTGTCCAGTCCGACGCTGACCCGGATGCAGCGGTCGAGCTTCGGCGCCATCGGCTTGCGGATGAAGACGTCGCGCGCGAGCATGGCCTCCAGCACCTTCAGGGCAAAGGCGCCGTCGCCGCCGCAGTCTATGGTGACGAAGTTGGTTGCCGAGGGCAGCGGCTTCAGCCCGTTCTCTTCGGCGATTTCGGCGATCCGCGCGCGTCCGGCCGCGACGCGGGTAATGACCGTGTCGAGATAGGCCTGGTCGGCCAGCGCCGCGAGCCCCGCCGTCTGCGCCATGCGGCTGACGCCGTAGTGGTTGCGGATCTTTTCGAAGTCGCGGATCACCTGTGCTTCGCCGAAAGCGTAGCCCAGCCGGATCCCGGCCAGTCCGTAGGCCTTGGAGAAGGTGCGCATCCTGACCAGGTTCGGCCGCGCCACGTCGATCGCCGGCAGCGCCGAGGCCGGCCCGAGCTCGCCATAGGCTTCGTCCAGCACCAGCATGGTGGTTTCCGGCAGCGCCGCGGCGAACCGGTCGATTTCCGCCGCGCTCCACCAGCTTCCCATCGGATTGTCGGGATTGGAGAGATAGACCAGCGGCGCTTTTTCCCGGCGGGCCGCGGCGAGCAGCCCGTCGAGGCTTTCGCGGTCGTCCTCGTAAGGCACCGTCACCAGCCGCCCGCCGGAAGCGGCGACATGGAAATTGAAGGTGGGATAGGCGCCGAGCGAAGTGACCACCGGATCGCCCGGCGCGATATACATGCGCACGATCAAGCCGAGCAGGCCGTCTATGCCCTCGCCGACGACGACGTTCTCGGGACCGATGCCGAGATGCGCGGCTACCGCTGCCTTGAGATCGGAATTATCCGGATCGCAATACATCCACTGGTCTTTGGCGGCCTCCGCCATGTGGGCGATCACCCTGGGCGATGGGCCGAAGCTCGATTCGTTGGCGCCGATGCGGGCGCGGAACGGCCGACCGCGCGCCCGCTCCTGCGCTTCGGGGCCGACGAAGGGAACGGTGGCCGGCAAGGCCTCGATGACCGGCGTGAGGGGAGGGCGGATGCGCATGCGGGCAAGCTCGTTGAGCGGGCTTTCTTGCTACAGCGGGCCAGCCGCCGGTGCAAGCGGGCTGGAACTGTCGGCCGCTCGATCGGTCGGGGAATGCTTGAGGCCTTTGCAAATATGATGGCGGCGGCGGAAAGTGTTCCGCCGCCGCCATCATGTCCAGACAATCGGGGTATGCTCAGCCGCCGCTGCCCTCTTCACCACCCAGGGCTTTGACGTTGCTGCAAAACTCAGGATGCGTGTTCGTGGCGTTGGCGTCCTTGAGTTCGTCGGCGCAAGCCGTCGTGATCGCGCCGCGATCGCTGTCGGTCAGCGCCATCCAGGCAGCCTTGAACTCATCGTCGCTCTTCATCGTCTTCATGTCGGAGTCGGTGTAGAACGCTCCCATCTTCGCCGGGTCGTCCAGGGCAGAGGTGTTTCCTCCGCTGGCGGCGAGCGCTGCGCCGCCGGCCAGCGAGGCGGCCATGATGCCGAGGGCTAACGTCTTCATATTCATGGCTGAATCCTTTCCTTATGGCATTTGACGTATGCAGATCGTCCAAGCCACGATCGCTGTCTCAACGCCACGGCAACGGCAAGGTTCCCAGGAACATCCTCCGCTCGGCGGAATGTCGGGACGTGTCGGGAAAGGTACTGGGGAAGCGGATAGTTGCTGAAAGGCGTCGCGATCCTTCAGATTCGCGCCACGCGCTTTAAGCCCTTGTTTCGGCGCATGTCCCCAAAGCGATGTTCGTTTTCGGGAAGGTATGCTGCTAGAGCAGCGAGCGTTCTGAACGAACGCTGTCCCACTGCTCCAGCCTGGTTTTTCAGCCGCATTTGTGCGGACGCCAGACGATTCCGTCTGGCTGCAAAATGCTCTAGACCGAAGCTTGCCGCCGGCCTGTCTTGGAATTCCGCGTCGGGCACGCTTCCAGCACGGTGACGCAACCGTCGAGATCGTGCGTGGCCAGGTGCGCGTAGCGCATGGTCATCTGCAGCGTCTGGTGGCCGAGCCACATCTGGACGCGCCTTATGTCGATGCCGCCCTGGACGAGCCGCGAGGCGCAGGTGTGGCGCAGTATGTGCGGTACGACCTGGTCGTCGCCGCCCAGCCCCACCTCCGCCTTGGCCTCGTTCCAGATGGCGCGATACGACGGCTGCTTGAGCATCGAGAAGGGACCCTTGGGCCTGCCGCCTTCGAACTGGACCCGAACCGTGTCCAGCGCGCGCTGGGTCAGCGGCACGGTTCGGCTGCGGCCGGATTTGGTGATCCAGAAGCTGACCCGGCCCTCGTGGACGTCGTTCCAGATCAGGCCGAGGGCTTCACCGAGGCGGCATCCGGTATCGACAAGGAAAACGGAAAGGCGCCAGGCATCTTCGCTGCGGCTCCTGACGGCCGCGAAAAGCCGCGCCTCCTCATCCCGCTCGAGGAAGCGAATGCGGCCCGCCCGCTCCTTCTGGCGGCGGAATTCGGGCAGGCTGTGGATATCCCCCATCTTGTGTGCCTTGCGTAGCAATTTGCTGAGAGCGGCCATCTTCCTGTTGATGGTCGCGTTGCTGTTGCCGCGCTGGCGCAAGGTGCCGATAAGGTCGTCAAGCGTGCTTTGGTCGAAGGCGCTGAAACGCTCGCCAAGGAGAATCTCGTCAATTTCCCCAATGAACGAGCTTACATTGTATTTATGTCGCCCATCATCCCAAAGTACATCACGATAAGCTGAAAAGAGTTCGCTGATCCTGTAGGATTTTACTTCTCGTATAGTCCCGAAAGTATATTTTACCTTCGGCTTCTGAGTGTCAAATACAACAAACGGATCCGGAACTCGCCCCTCTTGGACTGCGTCGTTTGACATTATTGACCATCCCCCCCGAATGGTGGATTCGTTCATAGTCATCCGATCACGTCCTTTCAAGTCTAAGTTTGCAGACAGATGGATTCACCGCGCCAAGCGGAATCCCGAATGAATCTGCCCGCAAGCTTGTTCAGCTATCGATCCCCCCTCCATTTCCTCGCGCCAAGCCCGGCTACGAAAGCAAAGGCCCGGGCGCTTTCGCGCCCGGGCCCAATTTCAAGCTACATCGCAGCTTCGCTTAGAAGTTGCGCTGGAAGCGCAGGATACCACCGATCGCATCGTCGTCGATGGCCGTGGAGTGGTACTTGTTGTCGCTCCAGTTCATGTAGTCGACTTCGGCGGTGACGACGAAGCCGGGAACGACGGTGTAGGCGACGTTGGCGGCCACGCCGAAGGTCTCGCCGTCGTCATACGACAACTGGGCGTTCAACGCGGTCTTCTCGTTCACCTGGTAGGTGCCGCCGCCCCAGACGGCCCAGTCGCCATCCCAGGGCTTGTAGTAGTTGTACTCCGCGACCAGATCGTCGTCGCTGGTGCCGTAGCCGGCCATCACCCACAGCGCGAGCTGCTCGGTGGCGTTGACGTCCAGGCGAACCTTGCCGGCCCACTCCTCGTGGACGGAGTCGTAGGCGCCGACGGCGGCGATCGAACCCCAGCCCTGGGTGTACTTGGCGCCGACGACGACATGCGGGACATAGCTGTCAAGCGTGTAGTCGTGCGGTTGAGCCGCGCCACGGACGTCGGAAACGGCGCCTTCTTCCAGCGAGACCACCGCCGAGAAGCCGTTGCCGGCGTCGAAGTAGTACTGGATGACGTTGGTGCCGAACGGACCGTAGGGGACCAGCGTGTCGTCGATGACGTTGCCGGCATAGCCGAGGAAGGTGGTGTAGGCCGACTCGTCCTTGCCGACGCGGAAGCCGCCGAGCTGGATCCAGGCGAAGTTCAGCGACCAGGTGCTGCTCTCGGCATGGTAGGTGTCGCGGCTGTTGAAGCGGAGTTCGGTGTAGGTCTTCAACGTGCCGAGCTCGGTCTCGGTGCCGGTCCAGGTCTTCAGGTTGAAGCGGGCCTGCTTGTGGTAGGTGTCGTTGTCGCTGCCGTCGAGATGGTCGGTCACGTCGGTGTGGCCTTCCAGGTCGCCGATGCCGATGTCGTAACGGACATAGCCGCCGATGCGCAGGCAGGTCTCGGTGCCGGGGATGTAGAAGTAGCCGGCGCCGTATACGTCGCAGATCCTGACGTATTCAGCCGGTTCCGGCTCGGCGACGACGACGGCGTCGGCGGCGCGCGCACCGGAGACTGCGACCAGAGCCGCAGCGGAGCCGAAAAGAAGGCTCTTGATGTTCATTTTCTGACCTCCAGTCTGAATCGCGACCGAAGAGCCGGAAATTTCAGGTCCCGTTCCGGATTCTTTTTTCTTTTCAAAGCGATGAAGGAAGTGACCGTCCGCAATCGAATTGCCTACCAGAAACGCTTCCCCGCAAATGCCTTGCCGGAACCGGATTTGAAATATCGCTCGAGCTGCCGGGCGTTGGCCTCGGTCCGCACCGCGACACAGGCTTGCAGTGCTGCCGGCAGATGGGTCCTGGTGGTTACCTGGCCCGATTGATGCGCGCCGAACCGGCGCCTGAGGTCATTCCTCGACCCGACATGGACGTTCCCATTACCGAGTCGCGGGAAGTAGACGTACCACATAGCGTCAGTCACCCGCGCGCCGCGGGCAGACTGAAGAAAATGGACTTAGCAGTAGACTGCACCAGTCTCCCTGCGCTGCTTTGCAGCTTCGGGAGATCGCCCTGCGCCTGCGGGCTCCAGGTGGCGGAGAGTTCCGGACGAAGTTCGAACTCGGAGCCAAGCGGGCGACCGCCCGCCGGCCGGTCAGGCCGCCCGTTCGGAGTCGTGAGCGAAGCGAACTGGCGTGAGATATGGAAACTGGCGGAGAGGATGGGATTCGAACCCACGAGACCCTTTTGAGGTCTACTCCCTTAGCAGGGGAGCGCCTTCGACCACTCGGCCACCTCTCCGTGCCGCGCTGGATAAAGAAAAGGCGGCGGACAATCAATAAGCGTCGTTCGCGGCATGGCAAAAAGATGAGATACGCGGGTTTTCCCGGCCAATTCGGCGGACTCGCTGATTCCGGCTCGTGGCCAGCGATTCGAGCCGTTCGCAAGCCCGATCTGGCCTGCATGGTTAAGGAGAGCTTTCCGCCGTGCCCGAAAACGTGTCATTTGTGCAACATCGCTTTCGTATAGCACCGGGAGGGACCTGTTGCCGGCACGATCGCTGTTGAACGGCGTGGGGCGATGGGTAATGTCAGTTTCGAAGAAGGGGCGCGGTGCGCATCTTTTTCAGCAGTGGGGATGGGGCAGGGAAAGCTGTCCTTCAGCAAAGAATTACCCAGACCCGTTTTTAAACTTTTGACTGGAGGTCAGAAAATGAACATCAAGAGCCTTCTTTTCGGCTCCGCTGCGGCT
>CAZBBT010000165.1:0-6112 GCA_964490065.1 uncultured Mesorhizobium sp.
ATGGCCGGCGACAGGCCGTCGATCTGGTCGACGTCGGGCTTCTGCATCATCTCCAGGAATTGGCGGGCATAGGCCGAGAGGCTCTCGACATAGCGGCGCTGGCCCTCGGCATAGATCGTGTCGAAGGCGAGCGAGGATTTGCCCGAGCCGGACAGGCCGGTCATCACGACGAGCGAGTCGCGCGGCAGGTCGAGATCGACGTTCTTGAGATTGTGTTCGCGCGCGCCGCGAATGGATATGTATTTGTGATCGGCCATGGCCGGTTCGCCGCCTCAGATGTGAAATGTCGGATTGGCGCGGTCCGCCCGGCCGTTCCGTCATGTAGGTATTTTCGCCGCCAAATCGAGGCGTAGCCTCGGCACAGAGGTTTACCCGGCTTTAACCGGCGGGAGCAAGCGCAAAGAACAAATGCCGAACAGGCTCCTGACACCATCTTGGCAGGAGCCGGGAGCCTAAGGGGCGTATCTGAACGCCGCGTTGCGATCACATTTTCAGGCAAAGAGCCGGCAAAGGTTGACGCTGCGGCCGTGCGGGTCCAGACTCCGATCCGTCACCGAGGCCGACCGCCAAAAGGAGTTTCTCAGGCGGTCTTCGAGCCGGTCGAGCGGCGGCTTGCGAGGCGCCGCAAGCCACGAATGAGAGCCTCGGACGGCGACAGGAGCAACGGACAAAGGAGGAGGCATGACCCCGCCGGACAGTCCCTTGAGGCTCCACGCTTGATGGAGCCGCGGCAGGCATAGGTGCAGGCAGCGCAAGCGCTTTTTGCAGACCCATACATGCCGATTTCGCACAATCAGAGACCATAGTCGGATCGTCGGCCCCGCGCCGCGAAGCATCCGAAACCCAAAGCCGGTGAAACCCTCCCGGCGAAAGTCCTGGGTAAAGCCCGACAAGGCCCCGTCCGCATTGCTGAGGCAGCGGCGGGGCCGATTTATTTGCTGAAATCCACCAGGCCGGGAGGCCGGAAAACGGCCGGACGCCGTCCCTTCGTCGCTCTACCGGCATCCTTCCCGATTGCGGCGGCAGATGGGCGAGGGCGGCGCTTGATGTCAAAAATTCAGGGCCGTCGGGATCATCGGCGCGTCGGATCGCGGAGCACGGGGGGCGTGCGGGCGGACGAAGAATCCTTCAGTGCCGTGTCGGTCCGACCGAGCCGACGCCGATGTCGACCGTCACGCTGCCGCCGATCCGCACCTCCGTGTCACCGATACGGAACTGGCCGGATGCGGGGTTCGCTTCATCGTCCGGCTCCGGCAGAGGCTTGACGATGATGTGGCCGCCCTTGACGCCCGGCAGGCTGCCGGACGCGGCCGCCTTGGGCGCATCCTTGGCGAAGGCCGCGCCTGACGCCAGGGCAAACACGGTCGCCACACAGAGACGGAATATCGAGGCCTTTCGGATCATAGGTTTCATATAGAGCATTTTGCAGCCTGACGGAATCGCATTGTCGTCGAACAAATGCGACCAAGGAACCAAGCTGCAGCGGCGGGCTGAATTCGTCAGAACGCCCGTTGCTCGCCCGCCGAGGCGGCCCATTGGCCAGCAGGGCAGACGCGCCGCCATTGCCTGCCCCGCGCTTTGACTGGCCTGTTCGTTCCTTATGCCGCCGTGCGCTTTCGCGTGTCGTAGACGTGGTCGACGATGCCCCATGACTTGGCCTCGGCGGCGGTCATGAAATGGTCGCGGTCGAGCGTGCGCTCCACCTCTTCCAGGCTTCGTCCGCAATGCTCGCCGTAGAGCTGGATCATGCGGCGCTTGACCCGCACTATGTTCTCGGCGTGGCGTTCGATGTCCGAGGCCTGCCCCTGGAAACCGCCAAGTGGCTGATGCACCACGATCTGGGCGTTCGGCAGCGCGATACGCCGGCCCGGCGTTCCCGCCATCAGCAGGAACGACCCCATCGAGGCGGCAAAGCCCATGCACACGGTCGAAACCGGGCAACTCACATATTGCATCGTGTCGTAGATGGCGAAGCCGCTGGTGACGACACCGCCGGGCGAATTGATGTAGAGCGAGATTTCCTTGTCCGGGTCGTCGGCCTCCAGCGACAGGAGCTGCGCGCAGACCAGGGCCGAAACGCCGTCATTGATCTCGCCGTT
Organism: uncultured Mesorhizobium sp.; assembly: GCA_964490065.1. Lineage (GTDB taxonomy): Bacteria > Pseudomonadota > Alphaproteobacteria > Rhizobiales > Rhizobiaceae > Mesorhizobium. The sequence continues at coordinate 2,100 of CAZBBT010000165.1, forward strand.
GATGAAGATGATGCGCTCGCGCAGCAGCCGCGAGAAGATATCGAAAGCGCGTTCGCCGCGGCTCGACTGCTCGATCACCATCGGCACCAGATTGGCCAGTCCGCTCATGGTCCGCTCCTCGGGATTTACGCGGCGCGCGCCAGCAGGCGCGGATCGTTAGCGGCCACGGGAGGTGGCTTTCCCTGCCCGACACCGAGCGACAGTCGGCAGCCGCCGGCCATGACGGTGGGGCGCATGGTAGCGGCAAAGCCGTCGTGAACGATGCTCAGATGCGTGCCGCCCGAAGCCGTGCGGGCAAGCGCGAAAGTGACGACGCTGTCCATGGCGCCATCCGGTCCCCGTTCGTGCCATGCCAGGCGCAGCAGCCGGCACGGATCGGCCTCGATCACCTCGTATTCCGTCACGGATACGCAGGTCGGATCGTCCGGGTCCGTCCCCGGTCCATCCAGCCAGGCCTCGCGCAGTTCGGGCACGGTCAGCGCCTGCCATACCTTCTCGGGAGGGGCGGGCAGTTCGGTGTCGAATGTCAGGACATCCGAAGCTGCCTCGAAGGTCATCTGGTTCATTGATCCATCTCCTTCAGGACGGTTTTCAGCCGTTCGATGCGGTCGGGCCATTGCCTGCGATGACGCTCGATCCAGCCAGCGAGAGGGTCGAGGCCGCCCGGTTCGATGCGGTAATAGGCGTTGCGGCCGGCGCGGCGCTCGCTTACCAGCCCGGCGCCGCGCAGCACCGCCAGATGCTGCGACACGGCAGGCTGCGACACGCCCATGCCGGCTCGTAGCTCGGAAACCGTCATTTCGCCGCCGGCCAGCCGCTCGTAGACGGCGCGGCGGGTCGGGTCGGCAAGGGCGCGAAACAGGTCGGTCTCGTTCATGGGAAAAATATAAGCCTACACTTATCTGTTTGGCAAGGCGGAATAGCGACCTATGTCTCGCCTCCAGGGTGCGTGCCCGGACACTGCTGACCGATCTTGACAGATCGGTGTGGCTTGATTAGAACATAAAGAGAACAAAAACGCTGTGGGAAAGCGGCCGCGAGGCGGGCATCGCGGGCGCGCAGCCTGTAAGGTGCGGCGGAGAGTTTGGTTTCGGACGAGCGCGGAGAAGTATCATGGCTGGCAGCGTCAACAAGGTTATTCTGGTGGGCAATCTGGGCGCCGACCCCGAGATACGTCGTCTGAATTCAGGCGACCCGGTCGTCAATTTCCGCATCGCTACCTCGGAAACCTGGCGCGACAAGAATTCGGGCGAGCGCAAGGAAAAGACCGAATGGCACAACATCGTGGTCTTCAACGACCAGCTTGCCAAGGTCGCGGAGCAGTATCTGAAAAAGGGCATGAAGGTCTATGTCGAGGGTCAGCTCCAGACCCGCAAATGGACCGACCAGCAGGGCCAGGACCGCTATACGACCGAAGTGGTGCTGCAGAAATTCCGCGGCGAACTGCAGATGCTGGATTCGCGCGGTCAGGGCGAAGGCGGTCAGGTCGGCTATTCGGGCGGCAGCCGTGAGAGTTTCGGCCAGTCGGACAGCTATGGCGGCCGTGGTGGCGGTGGCGGCAATAGCGGTGGCAACCGTGGCGGCGGCGGCAACGTCTCGCGCGAACTGGACGACGAGATTCCCTTTTGACCGGCTGCCGGCCGGCGCAAGGCTTCCGGACAGAAGCGCGCAGCGGTCGGGTGGCAACCCGACCGCGCTTCGATTTGAGGGACATGTCAGGTGAAAGCACGGGTCAAGTGGGTCGAGGAGCGGACCTTCGTCGGCGAGTCAGGTTCCGGTCACAAGGTGGTGCTCGGGACGGCGCCCGGACCGGAAGGCGGGACGCCGGGTCCGAGCCCGATGGAACTGGTGCTGATCGGCACAGGCGGCTGCTCGGCCTATGACGTGGTGCACATCCTCGAGAAAGGCCGCGAGGCGGTCGAGGATTGCGTGGTCGAGCTCGACGCCGACCGCGCCGAGACGGATCCGAAGGTCTTTACCCGCATCCACCTGCATTTCATCGTCAAGGGGCGCGGGCTTTCGCATGCCAAGGTCAAGCGCGCGATCGATCTCTCGATCGACAAATACTGCTCCGCCTCGGCGATGATGGCGAAGACGGCGACGATCACCCATGATTTCGAGGTGGTCGATACGGCAGCGTAGGCTCGATGCGGCCGCCGATGAAATTGCCTATGGGTGAATTTTCGTCGCGAGGGCGTGACCGTCCAGGGGGTACGCCACCTTCCTCGTAACAGCAACCCGCCGTAGCGGGACGCCAAACCGGACCTGCGATTTCCCGGTTGCCAGGACGGCCACGCGTTATTGTCCGGCGGCGAGTGAATTTTTTGCAAGAGAACCGCCGTCCGCTGTCTGATCGCAACGAAGTGCTGCCGTGCCGGTTTCGCAGAGATCAGCCGGCCATCAGCGCCTTGATCCCGTCGGCGACGAACTGCACGGCGAGCGCGGCGAGGATGACGCCGAGCAGGCGCGTGAGGATCGAGCGGCCGGTCTGGCCGAGGATCCGGTCGATGTGTTCGGACAGCACGAAGACCAGATAGGTGATGGCCAGGCACACAAAGATGATGCCGACGAGTAGCGCGCGTCCGCCTATGCCGTGAAAGGAATCGGACAAAAGCACGGTGGCCGAGATCGCGCCCGGCCCGGCGATCAGCGGGATCGCCAGCGGAAAGGCGGCGATGTTCTGGATGTGGTCGCGGGTGACCGCCACGTCGGAGATCTTCTCCTTGCGGTCCTGACGGCGCTCGAACACCATCTCGAAGGCGATGAAGAACAGCAGGAAGCCGCCGGCGACGCGGAAGGCCGGCAGCGTGATGCCGAAGACCGAGAGGATGGAGGCGCCGGCGATCGCGAAGAGCGCGATCACGGCGAAGCCGATGATCGAGGCGCGCACGGACACCTGGCCGCGCTGCTCGCGATTCATGCCACGCGTCACGGCAAGGAACAGCGGCGCCAGGCCCGGCGGGTCGATGGTCACCAATATGGTGACGAAGGCGTTGAACAGGCTGTCGAAACTCGGCATGTCTGGCCACCCGCCGGACCGTTGCTGCGGACTTCATTGGTAGAGCAAAGCAGGGGCGGTGGAAACAGCGGCGGCATTGAATTTCCTCTCGCACCGGGTTGGCCCCGGCCGTCTCCGCGGAGCTTTCCTTTCACCCCGATAGTTTCTCGCCTGAACCGATTTTGCGGTTTCCGATCCGATCGGGATCGTTCCATCCGAAGGTATGGAGCGGCCCCCTGGGAAGCGATCCGCGCCTTCTTTGCGCCGCATTTCGACGCGGCTTCATATCCCGTTGAAAGAAATGGCGAAAAGAGTGCTGGAAAAGCGCGGTTCGAGGCCTGAAAAAGCGCCTCGCGCATTGGAGAAACCGGCTGCGATCCTATATAAGCAGTCAATGATTCCCACTTTTGCGTGATCCGTTTTGACCGACCAGAATACACCGCGCGGGCCGGACGGCCCTTCCGGCATCGAGCCGATTTCCATCGTCGAGGAAATGCAGCGCAGCTACCTCGATTATGCCATGAGCGTGATCGTGTCGCGCGCGCTCCCCGACGTGCGCGACGGGTTGAAGCCCGTTCACCGGCGCATCCTCTACGCCTCGCATGAGAGCGGCTACCACTGGAACCGCAAGCATGTGAAATCGGCGCGTCCCGTCTCCGACGTGATGGGCAAGTACCATCCGCACGGCGACGCCTCGATCTACGACGCCTTGGTGCGCATGGCGCAGGACTGGTCGCTGCGCGTGCCGCTGATCGACGGGCAGGGCAATTTCGGCTCGATCGACGGCGATCCGCCGGCGGCCATGCGCTATACCGAGGCGCGGCTGACCAAGGTGGCGCACGAGATTCTGGAGGACATCGACAAGGATACCGTCGATTTCCAGGAGAATTACGACGGTTCCGACAGCGAGCCGCGCGTGCTGCCGGCCCGCTTCCCGAACCTTCTGGTCAACGGGGCCGGTGGCATCGCGGTCGGCATGGCCACCAACATCCCGCCGCACAACCTCTCCGAAGTG
>CAZBBT010000166.1:0-6025 GCA_964490065.1 uncultured Mesorhizobium sp.
GGTGCGCGACAACGGGCGCGGCATCCCGACCGAGATGCATGCCGAGGAAGGGGTATCGGCGGCCGAGGTGGTGATGACCCAGCTCCATGCCGGCGGCAAGTTCGACCAGAATTCCTACAAGGTGTCCGGCGGCCTGCACGGCGTCGGCGTCTCGGTGGTCAACGCGCTCTCGGTCTGGCTGAAGCTGAAGATCCGTCGCGACGGGCAGATCCACGAGATCAATTTCAGCCATGGCGACGCGGACGCGCCGCTGAAGGTCATCGGTTCCTACACGCCAGACAACCAGGCCGGCACCTATGAGGGCCGCAACGGCACGGAAGTGACCTTCCTGCCATCCCCCGACACGTTCAAGGGCGTCACCGAATTCGATTATGCGACGCTGGAGCACCGGCTGCGCGAACTCGCCTTCCTGAATTCGGGCGTGCGCATCGTCTTGACCGACAAGCGCCATGCCGACGTCAAGGTGCAGGAACTGCACTACGAGGGCGGGCTGGAGGAATTCGTCAAATATCTCGACCGCGCCAAGAAGCCGCTGATCGAGAAGCCCATCGCCATCAGGAACGAGCGCGACGGCATCACCGTCGAGGTCGCGATGTGGTGGAACGACAGCTACCACGAGAACGTGCTCGCCTTCACCAACAACATCCCGCAGCGCGACGGCGGCACGCACCTGGCCGGTTTCCGCGGCGCGCTGACGAGGCAGGTGACCGGCTATGCCGACACGTCCGGCCTGACCAAGAAAGAGAAGGTGCAGCTCACCGGCGACGACTGCCGCGAAGGCCTCACCGCCGTGCTCTCGGTCAAGGTGCCGGACCCGAAATTCTCCTCCCAGACCAAGGACAAACTGGTCTCCTCCGAGGTGCGCCCGGTGGTGGAGAGCCTGGTCAACGAGGCGCTCGGCACCTGGCTGGAGGAGCATCCTGCCGAGGCGAAAACCCTGATCGGCAAGGTGGTGGAGGCGGCCGCCGCGCGCGAGGCCGCGCGCAAGGCACGCGAACTCACCCGCCGCAAGGGCGTGCTGGACATCACCTCCCTGCCCGGCAAGCTGGCCGACTGCCAGGAGCGTGATCCCGCGAAATCCGAACTCTTCATCGTCGAGGGCGACAGCGCCGGCGGCTCGGCCAAGGGCGGCCGCTCGCGCCAGAACCAGGCGATCCTGCCCTTGCGCGGCAAGATCCTCAATGTCGAGCGCGCCCGCTTCGACCGCATGCTGTCGTCGGACATGATCGGCACGCTGATCACCGCGCTCGGCACCTCGATCGGCAAGGACGAGTTCAACATCGACAAGCTGCGCTACCACAAGATCATCATCATGACGGACGCCGACGTCGACGGCGCCCACATCCGCACGCTGCTTCTGACCTTCTTCTTCAGGCAGATGCCCGAGGTGATCGAGGGCGGCTACCTCTACATCGCCCAGCCGCCGCTCTACAAAGTCTCGCGCGGCAAGAGCTCGCAATACCTCAAGGACGAGAGCGCCTTCGAGGAATACCTGATCGACTCCGGCCTGGAGGACGCCTCGCTCACCCTCGGCTCCGGCGAAGTGCGCGCCGGCCAGGACCTCTCCGCCACGATCCAGGACGCGCTGGCAGTACGCCAGCTCATGAACGGGCTGCACACGCGCTATTCGCGCGCCGTGGTCGAGCAGGCGGCGATCGCCGGCGGCCTCAACCCGGACGTCTTCAACGACCTCGGCCGCGCCAACGAGATGGCCGCGAAGATCGCGCAGCGCCTCGACCTGATCGCCGAGGACACCGAGCGCGGATGGCAGGGCCGCACCGCTACCTCGAACGAGGGCGCCGGCGGCTACATATTCGAGCGCACCGTGCGCGGCGTGAAGGAGTTCGTCGCGCTCGACATGGGGCTCATCAACTCGGCCGACGCGCGCGCCATCGACCGCTATGCCGGCCGCCTCGGCGAGGTCTATCGTGTGCCGCCGGTGCTGAGGCGCAAGGAGGCGTCGGAGACGATCTCCGGACCGATGGCGCTGCTCGACGCGGTCTTCGCCGCCGGCAAGAAGGGGCTGACCATGCAGCGCTACAAGGGGCTGGGCGAGATGAACGCCGAGCAGCTCTGGGAGACGACGCTCGATCCAAACGTGCGCTCGCTGCTGCAGGTGACGGTGACCGACGCCGCCGACGCGGGCGACCTGTTCACGCGGCTGATGGGCGACGAGGTGGAACCCCGCCGCGAGTTCATCCAGGAAAACGCGCTGAGCGTGGCAAACCTGGACGTGTAGAGCGGCGTCAGCTTGAGCAGCACGGCTTCGCGCTCGCCGCATCACAGCAGGATGCCTGATTCCGCTGCTCCACAAGCCAGCGATCCCGCGGCTTGCAGCTTGCCGGCCGCGGCGACAGTTCGATATGGATCGCGCCGTCCGAAATCTCCGGCAAGGCCGCGCGGTAGAGCTGCATCGGCCTGACGCCGTCACTGACCTCGAAGGTCAGCTTCGCGCTCTGGTCGAGGCTCAGGAACTCCGTGACTTTCCGGATGATGGCCGAGAACTTGCCGGCCGGCATATGAACGCGCTCGCCTTCTTCGACATCCCATAGCTGCACGAAAATCTCCGTCCAGCATTCGGGGTTGGCGCCGCAATCGAGAGCATCGAACCGTCCCACCTTGACCTCCGTCACGTGGTAGCCGCGCTTGATAGGACTTCCATCGTATGAAAACACCAGCGGATGATCCGCATAGCCGCCAAGGAAGCGAAGCAATTCGTCGAGCTTGATGTCGTTCGGCTCGGCGAAGGCCACGGGACGGCATTGTTCCTTGATTGTCTCCAGCATCTGCGCTACTCATCATTTCTACATTTCTAGGATTGTTGAAATATGGATGAACGTCAAGCCCTCATCGCCTTCGGCGCGCTGTCGCAGGAAACAAGGTTGCGGCTGCTGCGCCTGCTGGTCGTTGCCGGGCCGGACGGCATTGCCGCAGGAACGCTTGCGGAAAAGGTCGACGTGTCGCCCTCCAATGTCAGCTTCCACCTGAAGGAGCTGGAGCGGGCCGGACTGGTGACTGCCCGGCGTGACGCGCGCTCGATCGTCTACAGCGCCGAATACGATGCGTTGTCTGGCCTGCTGCGCTTCCTCATGGAGGACTGCTGCTCGGGTCGGCCGGAGATCTGGGAGCCGGCCTTCGCGGCGTCCTGCTGCGCGCCGACGGACGGCAAGCGGCAATGACGATCACGATCTATCACAACCCCGACTGCGGCACCTCGCGCAACACGCTTGCCATGATACGCGCGAGCGGCGAGGAGCCGGTGGTCATCGAATACCTGACGCACCCGCCAAGCCGAAACCGGTTGAAAGAACTGATCGCGGCCATGGGCATTTCGGTGCGCGACCTGCTACGGGAGAAAGGCACGCCCTTCGCCGAACTCGACCTCGGCAATCCCAAATGGTCGGAGGACGAATTGCTGGACTTCATGATGGCGCATCCGATCCTGATTAATCGGCCGATCGTCGTCACGCCGAAAGGCGTGAAGCTCTGCCGGCCCTCCGAAGCCGTGCTGGAAATCCTGCCGAACCCGGCGATCGGCCGGCTCGTGAAGGAAGACGGCGAGGTTGTCGACGCGACGGCCGCATGAACCGTCGCCTCGTCATCACCGCGCTCGGGATCGCGCAGATCCTTGCCTGGGGATGCTCCTATTACCTGCCCGCCGTGCTGGCCAGGCCGATCGCCGCCGATACGGGCTGGCCGTTCACCTGGGTCGTGGCGGGCCTTTCGACAGGCCTGTTGTGCTCCGGACTGGTCTCGGCATTCACGGGTGGCCTTATCCAGCGCAAGGGCGGGCGCTCGGTCCTGATCGCGGGCGCGGGTCTGCTCGCATCCGGCCTCGTCGTCATGGGGCTTGCTCCCAACCTGCCCATCTACCTTCTCGCCTGGGTTTTGATGGGCGTCGGCATGTCGGCGAGCCTCTACGATGCCGGCTTCGGCACGCTTGGCCGCCTGTATGGCAAGGACGCCCGCGGCGCGATCACCTCGCTCACGCTCTTCGGCGGCTTCGCCAGCACCGTCTGCTGGCCTCTGAGCGCCTTCCTGGTCGAGCATTTCGGCTGGCGCGCCGCCTGCTTCGCCTATGCCGGCATCCAGCTCGCGATCAGCCTGCCGGCATTCCTGCTGCTCGTCCCGAAGGCTCCGGCCTTTGCCGGTTCTGCGGCCGTTGCGGATACGCCGGATTCAGGTTCGGCGGTTCACCGGCCGACCTTCATTCTCATTGTGTGCATCACAACCTTGGCGCCCATGATCGGCTCGATGCTGTCCGTGCATCTGCTGACCGTCCTGCAGCTTCGCGGCATCGACCTGGCGGTCGCGGTCGGTCTCGGCACGCTGATCGGTCCGTCCCAGGTCGGCGCCCGTGTCGTGGAAATGGTGGTCGGCAGACATCACCATCCGATGTGGGCGATGCTCGCGTCGGTGCTGCTGCTGTCGGTCGGAACCGGGCTGTTGCTCACCGGCTTGCCGGTGACCGCGCTCGCCCTGATCCTTTATGGCGCGGGAAACGGCGTGCATACGATCGCCCGCGGCGCGCTGCCGCTGGTCCTGTTCAACCCGCGCTACTACGCTTCGATCATGGGGCGGCTCGCCACACCGAGCCTGATCGTGCAGGCCGCCGCGCCGTCCATCGGCGCGCTGCTGCTCGACCACGGCGGCGCTTCGGCCATGCTCGGCGTGCTGTTCGCGGCCGCCTTGACGGCCGTTGTGCTGGTGCTTTTCCTTGCGCGGATGAGCGCGGCTCGATAGCCGGCACGATATTCTCACCGCAATTTGCACCCGCTCCGCCTCCTTCATCAACTCGGCGGTCCTCGTCGCGAGGGCGGAATGTGGAGAGGAGCCAACGTTCACGCGATATTCGGGTGATTTACCTCCCCTTGCGACCGGGCAATCGCCCAAGGCGCCGCACCCCCACCCCTAACCTTGCCGGGGCGAGCCACGGGTCTCGCCCGTCCTTCGGACCCCTACAAGGGGGAGGGGACTTCGCGGCAGCGCCATCCTTGGCGATTTCGGGTCAAACTGGGGCGTCGGCGTCTCCCTCCCCCTTGTGGGGAGGGAACAAGGGTGGGGGTGCGCGACGCTCGAAAAATTCCACATGCGATCGCCGTGCCCTTGCGAGGGAGACAGTGCCGGCGCGCCGTCAGCCTGTGGATACCTTCAAACTGCTCAAATAAATTTTTCAGGCCTTTTCAGTCCGTTAAGGATACCGGTCCGTCTTCCACGCCGGCATCTATCCACACCCCCCTGCACCTCCCCCATACTTGTCCGGCCCGAAATGGAGACCGGAATGGAAGACTGGAACGGACAAGCGAACTGGAACTGCGATGTGCTGGAGCGCATCGTGGCGCTGCTGTTCGCGCTGGCCGGCCTGGCCGATCTCGCCGCCGGCGTTCCTTATCTTCGCCGCCGTCGGGTGCTGGAGATTCTAATCCACGGCGAGGTCGAGGCGCGAGCCTTCCTGTTCGGCGGCGTGCCGGTTCCGACCGATGCGCTGGAGAATACCGGCGACGCGGCGCGGCTTGCTGCCCGGTTCCGCTCGCTGGCGCTGGTGCTGTGCGCGCTGATGGCGCAGGCCGCGCGGTTCGCGCTTCCCGACGCGACCCGCTCGCGAGCCGGCAGGCTATTGCAAAAGATGCCCGCGCCGGCGTTTCGCCGGCCGGGCTTGACGGCGCTGCCGGCGCCGGACACGTAGCCCGGCGCTTCGCCTGGCGCGGCATCCATGCCCGAACGGCGACGGCTTTTTCAGAACCTGGCGGAGAAACCTCCCGCCGCCGGGAGCGCGGACGCGTGGAACAAAGCCTGCTTCTCCGCATTGTCAAACACCAACAATGTTCAAACGGCGGAGGTTATCATGGGTCGCGGAATCCTGCTCTGGCTGCTCGGCGTGCCGATCCCGATCATCATTCTGTTTCTGCTTTTCTGGCGCTGATGTCCCAGCAAAAAGCCCGGCGCGAAGCCGGGCTTTTCATATCGGGTTCAGTGGTCCATCGCCTTGACGATGTCCTCGGTCATCTTCTTGGCGTCGCCGAGC
>CAZBBT010000167.1:0-5985 GCA_964490065.1 uncultured Mesorhizobium sp.
CGGCACCGGCCAGTCCTCGCTTGGCCGTCTGCGCGAATTCCATTTCGACAAGCTCAAGATCGACCGGGCTTTCGTGTCATCGATCCTCGACGATCGCCCGTCCGAGCACATCATCCGTGCCATTCTGGCCATGTGCGAGGGGCTCGGCATGGATGTCGTGGCCGAAGGCATCGAGGAGGAGGCGCAGGCCGACCGGCTGGTGCAGTTCGGCTGCGGCGGCGGCCAGGGCTACCTGTTCGGCAAGCCGGCCGACGCCGACGCGACGCTCGGCTATCTGCGCGATTCCTTCCGCGGCGCTCTGCGCGCCACGGCGGTCTGAGCGACTGGTTTCAGCTTTCTTCGCCGGCGCATTTTTGTCCGACAAAAACATGCGTAACTGCGTGATTGACGCTTGCCCTGAAGGCCGTGCCGGATAGGATGCGCGCCGGTTGCGGCCGTGCCGCGGGTCAGGAGGATACGATCATGATGCCATCGGCGCGTTTCGCCGACCTCGAGGGCGCTTCCGTGCTGATCACCGGCGGCGGCTCCGGCATCGGCGCCGCGCTGACCGAGGGTTTCGTCCGGCAAGGCGCGAAGGTAGCCTTCATCGACGTCGCCGAGGAGCCGAGCATGGCGCTGTGCGCCCGGCTCGAGAAGGAGGCTGGTTCCCGCCCGCTCTACATCAAGGCCGATCTGCGCGACATCGAGGCGCTGCGTCACGCGGTGGCACAGGCAGCCGCCGCACACGGTCCGGTGACGGTTCTGGTCAACAACGCGGCGCGCGACGACCGCCACGCCGCCGAGGACGTCACCGTCGAAAGCTGGGACGGCAATCTGGCGATCAATCTGAGGCCGCATTTCTTCACCATCCAGGCCGTCGCGCCTGGCATGAAGGCGGCCGGCGGCGGTGCGATCGTCAACTTCACCTCGACCTCCTTCATGCTCAACATCGGCGACATGCCGGCCTATACGGCGGCAAAGGCCGGCATCATCGGCCTGACCAAGGGGCTGGCCGGCCGCTACGGCAAGGACGGCATCCGCGTCAACGCCATCGCCCCGGGCTGGGTCATCACCGAGCGGCAACGGGAGTTGTGGGTGACGGAGGAAAAGCTCAACGGCCACATCGCGCGCCAGGCGATCTCCAGGATGATGCTGCCCGACGACATGGTCGGCCCCTGCCTGTTTCTGGCCTCCGACGCCTCTTCCATGCTGACGGCGCAGACGCTGATCGTCGACGGAGGCCTGCTTTGAGCGCAGCGCCGGCGATCGCCGCGGTCGACTGGGGCACGACGCGGCTGAGGCTCTGGCTGCTCGGCGCCGACGGCGAGGTGCTTGCCGAGCGGCGCGGCGACGACGGCCTCATCAGCGCCCGCGACAAGGGATTTTCGGCTGTGCTGGAAGGTCACCTTGCCGCGCTTGGTGCGCCGAGGCACCTTTCGGTCATCATCTGCGGCATGGCCGGCTCGCGCCAGGGCTGGCTGGAGGCGCCCTATGTCGACGTGCCGGCATCGCTTTCAGCGGTGCTGCAAGGTGCTGCGCGGGTCGCCGACGAAAGCCGCGACATCCGCATCGTGCCCGGCATGGCGCAGCGGCTCGCCGACGCGCCCGACGTGATGCGCGGCGAGGAGACCCAGCTTGCCGGCGCGCGGCTGACGGGCAGGGGCCGCCACATCGTCTGCATGCCGGGCACGCATTCGAAATGGGTGCTTGTTGAGGACGGCGCCGTCGCCGGTTTCGGCACCTGGCCGACCGGCGAGCTGTTCTCGGTTTTGGCGGCGCATTCCATTCTACATCATTCGCTGGGCGAGCATCCCGCCGCGGTGAGCGCCGACAATCCGCATTTCCGCCGCTGGTGCGAGGCCGCTTTGCAAGAGGGCGGCGACGTGTCGTCAAAATTGTTCGCCATCCGCGCCGCCGGCCTCCTCCAGGGTCTTGGCGAGCTTGACGCCGCAGCCTGCCTGTCCGGCCTGCTGATCGGTGGCGAGATCGCCTCCGCCGGTCGCCGCTACGAAGCCGGCAAGACGCCGGTCGTGCTGGTCGCTTCCGGCGCGCTCGGCGTGCTTTATTCCGCGGCACTCGGACTGGCCGGCCATGCCATCCGCCCGGTCGATGCCGATGAGGCCGTCCGCGCCGGCCTGTTCGAGGCGGCACAACATAACGGCATGATCGCCAAGGGGGCTTCCGCATGAACCAGACCGCGCCATTCCCGAAGCTGAGGCGCGGCCTGGTCGCCATCCTGCGTGGGCTGACACCGAAGGAAGCGGTCGCCGTCGGCGAGGCGGTGCACGCGGCCGGCATCGAGGCGATCGAGGTGCCGCTCAATTCGCCCGAGCCCTTCGCCTCCATCGAGCAGCTCGTCACCGCTTTGCCGGCGACCGCGCTGGTCGGCGCCGGTACGGTACTTTCGCCGGGCGATGTCGATGATCTCTATCAGGCCGGCGGCAAGCTTCTGGTCAGCCCGAACATCGATGCGGGCGTCATGGCGCGCGCGGCGGATCACGGCCTGGTGACGATGCCCGGCGTCTTCACGCCGACGGAAGCCTTCCAGGCGATCAGGCTCGGCGCCTCGGCGCTGAAATTCTTTCCGGCCAGCGTGCTGGGACCGGGCGGCATCGCCGCGGTAAGGGCCGTGCTGCCCAGGGACGTGCTGGTCGGCGCCGTGGGCGGCGTTTCGGAGAAGGATTTTTCCGGATACCGCGCCGCCGGCATCAACGTGTTCGGGCTGGGCTCCAGCCTGTTCAAGCCGGGCATGAGTGCCGCGGAGGTGGGTGAGCGTGCCCGGGCCGCCGTGGCCGGCTGGGACGCCGTGTTCGGAGACAAATGATGGATGAGGTCGCCACCTCCATCCTGTCCGACCATGTCTGCCAGCTCGGCGAGGGGCCGAGCTACGATCCGGCGACCGGCACGCTCTACTGGTTTGATATCCTGAACGGCTTGCTGCTGGAGCATCGTTCCGGAAACGAAACCAAGATACATAAGCTCGGCCGCATGGCCAGCGCCATCGCCGTGATCGACGGCGAACGGCAACTGATTTCCGCCGAGGACGGGCTTTACCTGCGCGAGAGCGCGACCGGCCGGCTTTCGCTGCACACGCCGATCGAGGCGGACAATCCGGTCACGCGCTCCAATGACGGGCGGGTGCATCCCTGCGGCGCCTTCTGGGTGAGCACGATGGGCAAGAAGGCCGAAACCGGTACCGGTTCGATCTACTGGTTCTTCAAGGGCGAACTCCGGCGGCTGTTTGCCGGGGTCTCGATCCCAAATTCGATCGCCTTCTCGTCCGATGGCACTGTGGCCTATTACACCGATTCCGCGAGGGGCCTGTTGATGCGCACGCAATGCGATCCGGCGACTGGCCTGCCCGAGGGCGAGCCGAAACTGTTCGCCGACCGCGGCGGCGGCAGCGGCGACCATGACGGCTCGGTGGTGGACGCTGAAGGTGTGCTGTGGAACGCGCGCTGGGGTGAAAGCCGCGTCACCGCCTATGCGCCTGACGGCAGGCTGGTGCGCTCGATTGCCATGCCGGCGGTGCAGTGTTCGTGCCCCGCCTTCTATGGTCCGGACGCGGATCGGCTGGCGGTGACCTCCGCCTGGTCCGGCATGGACGAGAAGCAGCGGGCGGCCGATCCGCAGGCGGGAAAGACCTTCCTGATCGATCTGCCGGTGAAGGGGCGCTTCGAGCCGCGCGTGCTGATCTAGTCTGGTGCTCCGTGTCGCGCAGGCTACGGCGCGAGGTCGGATTTTCCAGACAGTGGTGGCTCCTCCGATGCAAGAATCATCGCGTCAATTGGGGTTCGTTTCATGCCGCTCCCGGAACTCATTCTCGTCTACGAGCCGGAACGGACCTGCCGCGACCGCCTGCTCGCCGATGGCCATGAGCCGGGACGCGCGGCGGAGATTTCCTCCTACTTAGCGCAGTCCACGGACCTCGCCGCCGAGTTCGACGCCATCGCCGCCGGCTGCATCGCGCAGGGCGTGAACTTCCTGCCCGTGGAACTGGACGAAGCCGCGGCCATGCTGGCCGGCCGCGACCCGGAAAGAACGCTCGTATGGACGCTGACCGACGGCATCGCCTATTTCCGTGGCGGCGCGGCACCGGCGCTGGCGCGGCTCAACGGGCTGAGGACGGTCGGTTCCGACGATTCTTTGTTCGCGCTCTGCCAGGACAAGTTCCGCTCCGGCGCGGTGCTTGCCGCGCTCGGCGCGCCGGTGCCGCCGGCTGGGCTGGCGCGCGACGGCGCATGGCTGGCGCTGCCGCCGGCATCCTCGAACGGCTGGTTCGTCAAGCCGAACAGGCTCGGCGCCAAGATCGGCATCTGGCCGGATTCGCATTGCCGGGAGCTGTCGCATGCGCTGGAACTTAGCCGGCGCATCTTTTCCGCCTATGGCGACGATGCCATCGTGCAGCGCTATGTCGCGGGCCGCAACGCGCGGGTGAGTTTTCTGGCAGTCTACCCCGATAAGGCGAGCGAGGATACGTTCGGGATTGCCTTCGTCGATTCCGGCGGCGATTTCCAGACCATGGAGGACAGTCTGGTGCTCTATGGCGACACAGGCGCGGCGGCGAGGGCCGAGGGCCAGTACGCCGAACCGGAACTCGTGCCGGTCGCGGCCATCCGGCCGGCGGCGGACGCGCTCATCCGCGCTCTGGCGACAAGGCTGATGGAGCGCCTCGGCCTACGCGACGTCTTCTCGCTCGATCTGCGTGTCGAGGCCGACGACACGGTCCACCTGATCGAGTTCGAGGTCTGTCCAGGCCTGCCCTGCTTCGATTTTCGCGCCTATTGTCGCGACCGCTGGGCGATGAGTCTGCCCGAGGCGATAGCCAGGGCGGCAGCCAGCCGCGTCTATCCTGAACGATAGCGGCTCAAGAAGGCTCCGCCTCCCGGACAAAGCCTTCGCTCGCCTTGAGCAGACGGCGTGTATAGTCTTTATCAACTTGGTGCGTGGCGAGGTCCGCCGCCTCCAGGCTTTCCACCGCCTCGCCGCCCTGCATCACCATCAGCCGCTCGCACATGTGGTTGATGACGGCGAGGTCGTGGGAGACCATCAGGAAAGTCAGGTGCCGGTCGCGGCGCACCTGTTCCAGCAGGTTGAGCACCTCGGCCTGCACCGAGGCGTCGAGCGCCGAGGTCGGCTCGTCGAGCAGCAGGATCGAGGGCTCCAGGATCAGCGCGCGGGCGATCGCGACGCGCTGGCGCTGGCCGCCGGAAAGCTGGTGCGAGTAGCGGAAGCGGAAGCCGGAACCCAGCCCCACCTCGTCCAGCGCACGGCGGATGCGCTGTTCGCCGTCGCCGATGCCGTGGATGGCAAGCGGCTCCTGCAAGAGCCGGTCCACGGTCTGGCGCGGATGCAGCGAGCCGTAAGGATCCTGGAACACCATCTGCACCTGTCGGTAGAACGCCTTGTCGCGGCGGCGGCCGAGCGGCTTGCCGTTGACGGCGATCGTGCCGGCGGTGACGGGCGCCAAACCCGCGACAGCTCTGAGCAGCGTCGATTTGCCAGAGCCGGATTCGCCGACCAGACCGAAGGATTCGCCCGGCTGCACGGAGAGCGTTACGCCCTTCAGCGCGCGAAAATGATCGAACACCACTTCGAGACCGGAGACTTCGAGCGCTGCGGTCATTCAGCCCACTCCGCCTGGCGTGCCAACACCGGCAGCGGGTGTCGGTCGGCGCCGATCTTGGGCATGCAGTCGAGCAGGCCGCGCGTATAGGGGTGCTGTGCCCTTGAAAGCTCCGAGGCCGGCAGTTGCTCGACTACCTTGCCGGCATACATGACGACGACGCGGTCGCAGAAGGAGGAGACGAGGCGCAGATCGTGCGAGATGAAGATCAGGCCCATGCCGCGTTCCTCCACCAGCCGGTCGAGGATGGCGAGCACGTCGAGTTGCACGGTCACGTCCAGCGCCGAGGTCGGTTCGTCGGCGATCATCAGCTCCGGTCCGGCGATCAGCATCATGGCGATCATGGCGCGCTGGCCCATGCCGCCGGAGACTTCGTGCGG
>CAZBBT010000168.1:0-5931 GCA_964490065.1 uncultured Mesorhizobium sp.
CGCTCGAAGTGTTCGATTCGCTCGACGGCAAGATCGACATCGTCGTTTCCGATGTGGTGATGCCGGAAATGGACGGGCCGACCCTGCTCGGCGAACTGCGCAAACGCCAGCCGGACATCAAGTTCGTGTTCGTGTCTGGCTATGCAGAGGATGCCTTTGCCCGGAACCTGCCTGACGACGCCCAGTTCGGCTTCCTGCCAAAGCCGTTCTCTCTCAAGCAGTTGGCGACCGTCGTGAAGGAAGTGCTCGAAGCCTGATCGCTCAGGCTACCGCAAGCGGCTTGCGTCCGTTCGCGGCCGTGGCATGATCCGGGCAGACGGGTCCGGCCTGTGGGGGCCGATCTGCGAGGGGTCATGACGCCGCACAACGAGGCGAACAAGGGGGACTATGCCGACACGGTGCTCCTGCCGGGCGATCCGCAGCGCGCGGCGTGGATTGCGGAAACGTTCCTGACGGCGCCGCGGTGCGTGAATGCGCGCAGAGGTGCGCTTGGTTTCACCGGCGATTTCCAGGGCAGGCCGGTCAGCCTGCAGTCCACCGGCATCGGCGCGTCCTCCTTTCTGATCTATGCCCATGAACTGCTGGACTATTTTGGTGCGAAAACGCTGATCCGAATCGGCACCTGTGGCGGCTTGCGTGCGGAAATCGGTCTGCGTAGCCTGGTGATTTCCCAGTCCGCGCAGGGCGAGGACGCGACCAGCGGCCAGGTGTTCGGCCTTTACGAGGCGGACACCGGTCCCGATCCGGCATTGCTGGCCCTGGCGCGTGTCAGGGCGGGCGAACTCGGCATTCCGCATCATGTCGGGCCGACCATATCGAGCGACATCTTCTATCACCCGAAGGGACGGGCGCGCTTCGCCCCGGCACAGGCGGCGGGCGCCATCGCCGTCGATATGGAAACCAGCGCGCTTTACCGCATCGCCGGGCATTTCGGGGCTCGCGCCTTGTCGATTTGCGCCGTCGTCGACAATATCGTCACCGGCGAGGAGACGGACTACTCGGAGCGTCAGGCGTTGTTTGCCGATATGGCGCGGCTGGCGTTGGGCCTGGCCACCTCATAGAATCCGGTTCAGGGTGCAGGTCGAGGCGGTGAAGGCACCGTCCGGTTGGCGCATGATGATGTCGAAGGACGGAAGCTTGCCGTCCATCAGTGTCGCCTGGCTGAGCGAGACGCTATTGCCGCCCGTGGTGAAGCCGCCGAGCGGCCCCAGCCACGTGATCTCGCCGTTGCTGTTCATCTGATAGTTATAGCCTTGCGCCGCACGTCCGCCGTATGTCGGACCGCTGTAGACATCACCCTTTATAGTAATGTCGCCGAGGCTGAGGAACTTGCCCAGCAGGTAGACCTCGCAATGATAGACCCCGTCGGGCAAGCGGCCGTCGGCATAGCCTGCGTAGTCGGCGCGGACGTCGCTGACAGGGGCAAGCATGAACGCAACGACGATGATGATCGCCAGACGGGACATGCGCTGATTATGCCGTCCTGAGCGCGTGTTCCAAGCGCGAAATCAGCAATGGCTTAAAAATGCGTCGAAAGACTTCGCGCTGGCTCTCTCTGAGTTGCGCAGTTCTGGCGGGCGGCATGTTGCGTGATATCCTTGCCGCGGCCTGGTGAGTCGGCCGCTTTTTCCGAGTCTGGTTTGGGGCAGATCAAGCGGGGATGGCGGCGCCCGGCAAGTTCCGCGCAAGCGACCGTTCCTACGCTTCATCCGTAATCGAGGGGTGCCCGGCATATCGGGCAAGCGGGCAGGGGGAGCCGATGGAGCGGTTTTTCGAAGACTACCAGAAGCAGCGCCTGACAGAGCGCCTTGACATACTGACGGCCATCAACATCCTGAAATCGCAGGGATATGAAGACGACGACCTGATTCGGGAAATCATCCGGGTCTTCTATGTCGATCTCGACGCCTACAACGAGGTCGTGGCCGAAGCCGCCTGATCGCTTCGACCCAGGGAGCGCCGATGCTCCGTGGGCGCTGATTCAGGCATTGCGGACGGTGCGGGCGCGCCCGGTGATCTGCCAGCGTTTGTGGAACCACATCCACTGGCCTGGGTCTTCACGCACCCAGCGCTCCACGACATCGGCAAGCATCTGGGTGGTTGCGCCGACATCGACGCTGCCTTTCCCGTCGCGCGGCAAGGCAAGCTTCTCCTCGATCTCGAGGCGAAATCGATTGCCTGGGAGGCGGACGCTGCGGGCCGGATAGACGTCGCAGTCGTAGTGGCGGGCGAGCATGGCCAGCAGAGGGTTGCTCTGGCATCGCCGGCCGAAGAAGACCGTTTCGATACCGCGCGAGAATTTCTGGTCGACGAGGATGCCGACGTTGCCGCCCTTCTCGAGGATGCCGGCGAGCGTGAAGGAGGCGCCGCTCGCCGACGGCAGCAATCCGCCCATCGAGGAGCGGCGGGTCGAAAGGATATAATCGGCGAGATAGGGGTTGTTCGGTGGTCTGAACAGCGCGGTGATCGTCATGCCGAAGGTCGCGGCCGCCACCGGCAGCAACTCGAAATTGCCGAGATGCGCGGTGAACAGGATGTGCGGCCTGGCTTCGTCGGCCGCGATCCGCTCGAAGCGGGCAATGCTTTCGGGCGCGACCTCGATCCGGCCTGATGTCGTCGCCTTCGGATCGTAGTCGAACAACCGGTCGAGGAAGATGTATTCGGCGGCGAGCCGTGCCATGTTGCCCCACATGTCGAGCGCGACGGCGCGGATATCTTCCTCGCTCTTTTGCGGATAGGCCTTGCGTAGATTGTCCAGGGCCACGCGATGGCGGCCGGTCAACGGGCCGATCCGGCGTGCCGCCCGATCGGCGAAGTTCAGCGCCCGGTCCGGCGGCAGGCGGCGCAGCAGGGCCATGGCGGCCATGGCAAGCCGTGCGATCAGCCAGTAGTTCGCCTTGCGGAGGCCGAGCGCCAGGCCGAAACGCAGGCCGCTGGTCTTTTTCCTGGCCAAGGGTGCGCCTCAGCCGACGCGCAGGATGATCTTGCCGAACACGTCGCGGCCCTCCATGCGCTTCAGCGCCGTGTCGATGCCGTCGAAATCGACCTCTGTGTCGATGACCGGCGCGACCTGGCCTGCCGCCATCTTGAGCATGGCGTCGGCCATGTTCTCCATGCGGCAGCCGAACGAACCGAGCAGTTTGAGCTGCTGCTGGAAGAGTTGCATGAGGTTGATTTGCGTCGAGACGCCTGAGGTCGAGCCGCAGGTGACCAGGCGGCCACCGCGCTTCAGGGCAAGCATCGAGCCGGCGAAGGTATCGGCGCCGACATGCTCGAACACGACGTCCACGCCCTTCTTCTTCGTCAGCTTGCGAACCACGCCTTCGAAGCGATCCTCGCGGTAGTTGATGACATGGTCGGCGCCCAGCGCTTTCGCCTTGTCGATCTTCTCGTCGGAGCCGACGGTGGTCAGGACCGTGCAGCCCATGCGCTTGGCAAGCTGGATCGCCGCCGAGCCGATGCCGGAGCCGCCGGCATGGACGAGGATGGTTTCGCCGGGCTGAAGTTTCGCATTGTCGAACAGCATGTGCTCGACGGTGCCGAAGGTGACGGGCGCGACAGTCGCGCCGATGGCGTCCACCCCGGGAGGTGCGGGCACCAGAAGGCGCGCCGGCAGGTTGATCTTTTCCTGCGCGAAACCGTCGAGATGGAAGCCGTGCACGCCCGAAACGTTTTCGCACAGATTGTCCCGGCCTTCGCGGCAGGCGCGGCATAATCCGCAGGTGCGGGCGCCGTAGATCGATACGAGCTGGCCCGGAACGAGGTTCGACACGCCGGGGCCAACCGTCTCCACTTCGCCCGAGGCTTCGGCGCCAACCACCAGCGGCAGCTTGCGCTTGGCAAAAGCCATGCCGCGCCAGCCCCAGACGTCGATGTGATTGAGCGCCACCGCCTTGATGCGAAGCGTCACTTCGCCAAGCGCCGGGGGTGGAGGCGGTGGCAGGTCGACGGTCTCGAGCCGTCGATCCTCAATAAGCTGCAATGCGCGCATGGCGTGCGAAATCCAGATGGATAGGAACCGGTCGCTTAAACGGGTTCCCGCGCCATGACAAGGCAGGTGTTCTGGCCGCCGAAGCCGAAGGAATTGGAGAGCACGGTGCGCACGGACGCCTCGCGCTTCGCATTCGGCACCACGTCGAGCGCGATCGCCGGGTCGGGATTGTCGTAGTTGATGGTCGGCGGGATGACACCCTCGCGCATCGTCATCAGCGAGAAGGCGGCCTCGATTGCGCCGGCCGCCGACAGCGTGTGGCCGATCATCGACTTGTTGGACGAGATCGGGATCTTCGCGATGCGCTCGCCGAATACGGTCGACAGCGACAGATGCTCCATCTTGTCGTTTTCCGGCGTCGAGGTGCCGTGCGCGTTGACGTAGTCGATCTCGTCCTCGGAGAGGCCGGCATCGGCGAGCGCTGCCTTGACGGCGGCGATGGCCGGCGAGCCGTCCGGCTTGGAGCGGGTGCGGTGGAAGTCGTCTGCCTTCTCGCCGCAGCCGCGCAGTATGCCCAGCACCGTCGCCCCGCGCGCAAGGGCGGCTTCCAGCGATTCCAGCACGAGCGCTGCCGAGCCTTCGGCCAGTACGAAGCCGTCGCGGTCCTTGGAGAAAGGCTTGGAGGCCTTTTCCGGTACGTCGTTGTTGGTCGACAGCGCCGACAGCAGGGAGAAGCGGATCAGCGCCTCGGCCGTGGCCGAGCCGTCGGCACCGATCGCCAGCGCATGTTCGCATTCGCCGCGGCGAATCGCCTCGACGCCGAGCTGGATGGCAGTGGCGCCGGAGGCGCAGGCAGTGGAAAGCGTGATCGGCAGGCCTGTCGCGCCGAAACGGTCGGCCAGGCGGTCGGCGATGAAGCCGAATTGCGAGGTGTCGAACATGGCGAGCGAATTCTGCGCGCGCGCCACCTCCAGCAGGCGGTTCGAGGCGTCTTCATTGTCGCCGCCCTTGTAGAGCGCGAGCCGGTCGTGCCAGTCGAGTTCGACCGGTGGCGAGGCCAGGAACAGCGGGCCGCCGAAATCATCGAGGGAAAGGCCGGCTTCCCCGATCGCCTCGACCGCCGCCGTCTCGGCCAGCTCATAGGTCAGCGCGCTGGCGCCCTTCGAACTGGAGGGCAGGAAATCGACCATGCCGGCGATGCGGGTGTTCAACTGGTCGGTCGGGAAGCGGGTGATCGGATGGATGCCGGACTTGCCGGCGGTCAGCGCCGCCCAGTTCTCGGCCTTGCCGACGCCCAGCGAGGTGAGAACTCCGATGCCGGTGACGGCGACGACCGGTCTTCCGAGGTGATCCTTCAGCTTGGCCATGATGCGAACTCCAGCGGGTGGTGGTCAGGCGGCGCCGACCAGCGCCGCACCCTCGAACTGGTGATAGCCGATACTTGTCGCCAGAACCTGTTGCGGAATTTTTTCGAACGGCTTTTCACCCTCATCGAAAGCCGGGTAGGGCGCCCTGTTGGCCACTGCGAGCGCGGCAAGCGCCACGGCGAAGGGAAACTGCGCTTCCTTCATATGCCCGGTCAGCGTGGCGAAGCCACGCGCGGCGACATCCGTGCGGGCATTGAGCGCGGCCTTCTCGGCCGCCGTCGCATTGTGGGCACCGGAGGCGCCGGAAATCGCCAGCAACTCGCCGTCCGGAAGGTTGGCGGCGTCAAGCAGCGCCGCGATGCGGTCGTCGAGTTCGCCGCGAGTGCGGCGTGCGCGGTCCGAATGCACGGGGCCGAGCGTTGCATATGCCTTGCGGCCGCGCTTTTCGGCGTGTTCCCGGCTCTCCAGCACGAGGAACGCGCCGCCCGATCCCGTCACCACGCCGCCGCCTTCCGCTCTCTGGCGTTGCCATACCGGCTTCCACGGCCCGCGATGCAGATAACCGGCCAACTCGTAGCCGAGCAGCATGTCGGGGTGCTCGGTCTGGAAGGCGCCGCCGACCAGCATATGCGT
>CAZBBT010000169.1:0-5855 GCA_964490065.1 uncultured Mesorhizobium sp.
CCGCCACGTCCTCGTGGAACTGGCCGGCCGTCCTTTCCGTCACCCGGCGGATCGCCTCGTTCAGCGTCATCTGTCCGGCTTCGATCTCCGGCCCGAAATCGCGCAGGGCGCGGGCGTTGATCTTGTCGTCCACGTCGGTGATGTTGCGCACATAGGTGACGTGGTCGGCACCATAGAGGTGGCGCAGCAGGCGGTAAAGCACGTCGAAGACGATGACGGGCCGCGCATTGCCGATATGGGCGAAGTCGTAGACCGTCGGCCCGCAGACATACATGCGCACGTTCGCCGGATCGATGGGGACAAAATCCTCCTTCGCACGCGTCAGCGTGTTGGTGAGGCGCAATCCGCGAAATGCGTTGGTCTCGGACATAAATCTCCCTCGGCCTGCTGGCCGGGGCGTTTGTCCTGTCTGGTGAAAGATGAGGCGAAAACGTCCGGACCAGCGCGTGCGCTAGCCAATAATCGAAATGCCGCAAATGGCGCCAGAAATGGCGAAAGACGTTCTCATGCGCGGCTTTATCGCCTTGGCGGGTGTTGCCGTCAAGTCGCAACTTGCGGCGAAACGGCCTCGCGCAAGCCGGTAACCGCTTGCTGCAACATTTTCTTAAACATGCCGGCACAGCGTCGAAACATTCGCCGGCTACTCCGCCCAGCCGTCACGATTTGGTCGGAATCGGCCATCATGTGCAGCCGCTCGAAAGGGGAAGCTTCCCCGGGGACAAGGGACAGAAGAAATGCCTCGCAGCAAAAAGGACGCTCGCGTCAAGCAACCGACGCTCGCCAGCCAGTATCGCGCCATCGGCCCGGCGGCCATCGTGGCGGCGCTTCTCCACACGGCGAAGAAGCAGAAGCCGGTGCAGAAGATCATTTCGCCGCGCGCGGCCTGATCGCACCCACGTCTCTAGAACAGGCTCATCTGACCATCGTCGGCGCCGGGTTTCCGGCGCTTCGTCGTTTCCGGCGGCTCGCCCGCTTCCGGCGCAACGAACGCCGCCTGGATATCCGGCTCGGTGTTGGCAACCTTGTTGACGCGGTCCGACACCGGCACGGCCTCGAAGAAGCCGGCCGGCGCGGGCTTCAGCAGGTCGGCCACGTCGCGCGGCTCGCTGCCCCGGCAATCCAGCCAGCGGGCGAAATCCTTTTCCTCGATCACCACCGGCATGCGCTCATGGATATGGGCGATGTCGGTATTGGCATTGGCGGTGAGGATGGCACCGGTATCCATCTCCGATCCGCCCGGTTCCATATAGGTCTCGACAAGCGCCGCGAAGGCGACCAGCCCGCCATGCCGCGGCCGCACCCAATAGGGCTGGCCGCGCCGGCCGTTCGGCTGCTTTCTCCATTCATAGAAGCCGTTCGCCGGCACCAGCGCCCTGCGATGGCGCATCGCCGCCTTGAAGGAAGCCTTGTTTGCGGCTTCCTCCGAGCGGGCGTTGAACAGCAGCGGAAAATCGCGCGTGTCCTTCACCCAGGACGGCAGCAGGCCCCAGCGAACGAGCAGGGCAAGGCGATCGGGCGTATTGGCGCCCGGCGCGCGCGGACCGGCCGAGAGCACGGCCAGGATCGGCTGCGTCGGCGCGATGTTGTAGCGGGCGGGAAATTCCTCCAACTCGCCGAGCCCGAGAAACGCGGCGGTCTGGTCCGTCGTCGCCGTCAGGGCAAAACGTCCGCACATGAACAGGCCTTTCCTGTTTCGGAGAAACCCGAAAGTGGTCATGGAAGGACGGCGCTTCAACCTTTAAAACCATCTGCCTGAAGCCATCCACAGGCATCGCATCGCGGAGAGTCGCCGCAATATGGAAACTTCGTCGGATTCGCCGGGCCTTTACCCCCACCCCTGTCCCCTTCCCGCGAGGGGGAGGGAGACGCCGACGCCGCCGTTCCGCTTGAAATCGCCAGTGTCGGCGCGACATGGCGCCGCCGCAGAATTTCCCTCCCCCTTGCGGGGAGGGGACAGGGGTGGGGGTTCACGTCATCCGCATCTGCCCTGGACGCCCAGGACAGCAAAGCGATGAAACCGAGGCCGGAACTGCCGGCCGTCTCGGTCGCCGTCGTGCGCGGCCGGCGCGTGCTTCTGGTCAGGCGTGCCCGGCCGCCCTCGCAGGGGCTTTATGCCTTTCCCGGCGGCAAGGTGGAGCCCGGCGAAACGCTCGAGCAGGCAGCACGGCGCGAGCTTCTGGAGGAGACGGGGCTGGAGGCGCGAGACTTCCGGCCCGCGGAGACGATCTTCATCGAAGGCTCCGGCGAAGGCCATCCCGTCGACTATCGGCTCACCGTGTTCGACGCCGCCTATGCCGGAGGCGAGCCGGTAGCCGCCGACGATGCCGAAACCGCCGCTTTCTACACGCTTGCCGAAATGGCGGCGATGCCGCTCGCCGATTCGGTCTTTACCATCGCGGAAGAATTGCTCGCTTCGAGCGAAAATGACGGCGGCCGGCCACCATCTCTGCCTTGAAGGCGGCAAATTGTTTCGACACAAAGGCTTATGGCAACGCGTCCATCCTTTTTCGCGCTGATCGTGGCGGCCGCCCTGGCGGTTGCGCCGATTTCGGCGCGCGCGGCCGAGGCGCCGTTCGAGCCGGGGCTGATGCGGCTGGCGGAGATTCTCGGCTCGCTGCATTTCCTGCGCAATCTGTGCGGCGAGAAGGGAGACCAGTGGCGGGGCGAGATGCAGAAGCTGCTGGACTCCGAAAATCCCGATCCGGCGCGCCGCGCCCGCCTCATCGCCTCGTTCAACCGCGGCTACCGCTCGTTCGGCAGCACCTACAAGCAGTGTACCCCATCCGCCACGGAGGCCATCAATCGCTACATGCGGGAGGGCGAAAGCCTGTCGCGCGACATCGCCTCGCGCTATGGCAATTAAGGCTGCGTTAACTTTTTTGCCAATGCCGGCGTGCAGTGCCGCAATGCTGTGCTAGAGTCTTAACGGGACATTAAAGGGACACCTCAAGTTTGATCCGCATTTGACGGATCGCGGGTGCAAGAGGGTGGAAGCGCGTATGGAACACACCGCCAGCGATATCGACGCCCTGGTCAGGGAAGAAAAACGCCTGACCGCGGTCGAGAGTCACAGCGAAGCCTGGGCCGAGGGGCTTTGCGCCGGCATCGAGCCGGAAATCATCGCCGAAGCCGCTCTGGAAACCGCCTTCGGCGAGATGCTGCGCGCCAGCGGCGAGACGGCGGCGCTTGCCCTTCTCGACCGGATGCGTGAAAAGGTGATTGCCGGCGCTTTCGGACCCGACCAGGTCCGTCACTGACCGGCGCGCCGGAGAGCGGGAACCTCGCCGGCCACGAGGCATCGCCCGGAAGCCCCGCCGGGCGATAGGGAGATGCGGAGCGTGGATTTTCCGACCTCATGCCGGCGGCGCGGCGCCGCCGTATCGGTCCTGTCGATCGCTTTGTTAACCGCGCCGGCCCTGTTCGCCGGCAGTTCTCCGGCGATCGCCCTCTCGGAAATCCAGCGCGAGGAACTGCCGACGGTCGCGCCGTCCCCGCCCGCCGGCGACGACCAGCCGTCTCCGAGCGAGGAAGTGCCGCTGCCGGATCCGCTGACGACGCCACCGGCTACGGACCAGCCGGATACACCGGGGGACCAGGACGAGCCGCAGCAGGAAGAGCCGACGAAGCCGGGACAGGACGAAAACGTCACCAATCCGCGCACCGACCCCGACCAACCGCTTCCCGAAGTGATCTATGACCTTTCGAAGCTGCCCGAACCGGTGCGGCGCATGCACGACCTTATCGTCGAGGCCTGCAAGAGCGGCGACGTCGAGAAGCTGCGCACGCTGATCGGCTCCGGCACGTCCATGACGCAGCTTTCGCTCACCGAGATCGACGGCGACGCGATCGCGTTCCTGAAAAGCCTGTCCGGCGATTCGGAAGGCCAGGAAATCCTCGCCATCATGGAAGAGGTCATGAATGCCGGCTATGTCCATCTCGACGCCGGCACCCCGCAGGAACTCTATGTCTGGCCCTATTTCTTCGCCATGCCGCTCGACAAGCTCGATGCCCGGCAGCGGGTGGAACTGTTCAAGCTGGTCACCGCCGGCGACTATGACAACATGAAGCAGTTCGGCGCCTACATCTTCTACCGCGCCGGCATCGCCCCCGACGGCCGCTGGGTGTTCTTCGTCGCGGGCGACTGAGCGGTTTCACCGCCACGGCAAGTGCTTCTTCCAGCACCATCATCCGTCTCCGCCGCGGCGCCTGCCCTCGGGCTTGCCGGAGACAAGATCCGGGGGAGCTCGACAGCGGCCGCCGGCGGGGCGGCGAAACGCCTTATCTCCCCTTGCGGCAGGGCAATCGCCTATGGCGGCGCACCCCCACCCCTAACCCCTCCCCACACGGGGAAGGGTGACCAGGGCGCGGCAGCGCCACAGCCTGCCAACGCCGATAATTTTCGGGCAGGGCGGCAGTATCAGCGTCTCCCTTCCCCTTGTGGGGAGGGGACAGGGATGGGGGTGCTCGATGCTCGAAAACTCCATACGCGATTGCCGTGCCCTGCCGGAAGATAGAGCCGTCGCGGCATCGACCTGTGGATAGGTCTACGACCGCTCGAACAAACTTCTCCAGCCTTTTCAGGCCGTTAAGGTCGCCGGCCGCCGACATCTTTCCACACCCCCTGCACCTCTCCCATACTGTGTCCGGCCCGAAATGGAGACCGGAATGGAAGACTGGGAAGGACAAGCGAACTGGAACTGCGATGTGCTGGAGCGCATCGTGGCGCTGCTGTTCGCGCTTGCCAATCTGGCCGACCTCGCCGCCGGCGCTCCTTCCCATCGCCGCCGGCAGGTGCTCGGTATTCTGAGCCACGGCGAGGTGGAGGCGCGGGCGTTCCTCTTCGGCGGCGCGCCGGTTCCGACCGATGCGCTGGAAGAGGCCGGCGACGCGGCGCGTCTCGCGGTCCGATTCCGCGCACTGGCGCTGGTGCTCTGTGCCCTGCTGGCGCAAGCCGCGCGGTTCGCTCCGCCCGGTGCGACCAACACACAAGGCAATCAGCCGTCGCGCGAGATTTCCGGGCAGACAGTTCGCTGGTTGGAAGCCCCGGCGCCGCCCGCGCCGGATACGTCCTGAGCGAAAGACCAGCGCTCCGCCGGGCTTGGCTCGGCCACGTGCCGCCACCCGACTTCTCCTCAGGTCAAACGGACCGGGAGCGTTCTTTGACAATAGCCAGACGGACGAAAACCCGGGCGTGGCGATGAATAAGTGCGCCCTATCTCCCCCTTGCGGGGGAGAATGGATTTTCACGGTCTTAGCGGCGCTCAGCCGAAGACTGATCTTCGCGCCGCTAAGTCGTAGAAAATCCAGGAGAGGGGCTTTTCGGCCGCCTACCTCTCAAATGCCCCTCACTTGCGATTTCTAGCACTTAGCAGCGCAAGACGGACTTCGTCCGGCGCCGCTAAGATGCTGAAATCGCGTTCTCCCCCGCAAGGGGGGAGATAGGCGCCTCGGAGAACTCCACCGCCCTGCCCTGCGAAGGCGTCACGATCTCGCCCTCCCACATCACGCGGCGGCCGCGGATGATCGTGCCGACCGGCCAGCCGGTGACGACACGACCGTCATGCGGTGTCCAGCCGGCTTTCGAGCCTTGGCTCGCGTTGGTGATGGTCTCGCGGCGCTTCAGGTCGACGACGGTGAAATCGGCATCGTAGCCGGCGGCGATGCGGCCCTTGCGCGCCATGGAGAAGATGCGCTGCGGGCCGTGGCTGGTGAGGTCGACGAAGCGCTCGATGGTGAGCCGCCCGGCATTGACGTGGTCGAGCATCACCGGCACCAGCGTCTGCACGCCGGTCATGCCCGACGGCGAGGCCGGATAGATCTTCTGCTTTTCCGCCAGCGTGTGCGGCGCGTGGTCC
>CAZBBT010000170.1:0-5786 GCA_964490065.1 uncultured Mesorhizobium sp.
CCACGGGTCTCGCCCGTCCTTCGGACCCCCACAAGGGGGAGGGGGACTTCGCGGCAGCGCCACAGCCCGCCAACGCCGATAATTTTCTGGCAAGGCAGCGGTGTCGGCGTCTCCCTCCCCCTTGTGGGGAGGGGACAGGGGTGGGGGTGCTCGACGCTCGAAAAATTCCATATGCGATTGCCGTGCCCTGCCGGTGATAGAGCCGGCGCGCCGTCAGCCTGTGGACAGTTTCACAACCGCTCAAACAAATTGTTAAGCCCTTTCAGGCTGTTAAGGTCACCAGCCGTCGCGGTCTTTCCACACCCCCCTGCACCTCCCGTATATTTGGCCCGACCGAAATGGAGACCGGAATGGCTGGTTGGGACAGGAAAGCAGATTGGAACCGCGATGTGCTGGAGCGCATCGTGGCTCTGCTGTTTTCGCTGGCCTGCCTGGCCGAGCTTGCCGCCTGCCTTCCCTGGCTGCGTCGCCAACAGTTGCTCGGGATTCTCAGCCACGGCGAGGCCGAGGCCTGGGCCTTCGTCATGGGCCTGCCGCCCGATGTGCAGGTTGCGGCGTATGCACCGGGAGAGGCCGATGACGCGGCGCGGCTCGCGGCAAGTTTCCGCGCCTTGGCGCTGATGCTGTGCGCCGTGCTGGCGAGGACAGCACTACTCGCCCTCCCGGGTGGCGTCGGCCCGCAAGCCCGCCGGCTGTCGCACGGGATTTTTGGCACCGCGCTTCGCTGGCCGGGCGTCCCGGCGCCGTCCGCGCCCGACACGTCCTGAGCGAAAGACCGGCGCTCCGCCGGGCCAGGCCCGGCCATGCGCCGCTTCCCGACTTCTCCTCGGGTCCTCCACGGACCGTGAGCATTCATTGTCAATGGCCAGGGCGGATTTCCGCAGCGTGGCGACGACGGCGCTTGAACGCATTACAGGATTGAGGCACATCGCAGCATCATGAACGTACCGCGCCCGATCGACCATGTCGTGCTGCCGACGGCAAAGCTCGCCGCCGCACGCGCGCGGCTGACCAAGCTCGGCTTCACGGTAGCACCCGAGGGCAGGCATCCCTTCGGCACGAAGAACGCCTGCGTCTATTTCGCCGACGGTACTTTTCTGGAACCGCTCGCGACGGCGGGCGAGCGCCGTCAGATCGAGGCGGCGCGCAAGGGCAATGTCTTCGCCGCTCGCGACCTCGCCCACCGCTTCCGCCGCGGCGAGGAAGGTTTTTCAGCCGTCGTCTTCGGCACGGAGGATGCCGAGGCCGACCATGCCGCCTTTGTCGAGGAGGGATATTCGGCCGGTTCGATGCTCGAATTCCAGCGCGATTTCATCGACGCCGAAGGGCGCAAGGACAAGGCCGCGTTCCGGCTCGCCTTCGCCGCCGATCTCCGCGCGCCCGACTGCTTTTTCTTCACCTGCCAGCGCATCGGCGTGCCCAATGTCGACCGCACGGCGCTGCAGCGGCATGAGAACGGCGCGGCGCGGCTGAAGGCGGTTGTGCTCGCCGCGCCCGATCCGTTCAGCTTCGGGCATTTGATCCGGACGGTATCAAACTCGGAGATCGACACCTTTCATGACAACCGGTACAGCCTCCCGGTTCCGAACGGCCGGATAGAGATGGTGACCAATCAGACGCTGAACGAGAATTACGGCATGCTCTCGGCAAACGACCGCGGCCTGCAGGCGCGCGCGATCGTTTTCGGCGTGGCCGACCTCAAGGCGACGCAATCCTATCTTCGCTCCAAGGGCTTCGACTGCGAGAAGTATCGCGGCCGCGTCATCGTCCTTCCCGCGCCCGGCCAGGGCGCCATCTTCGCGTTCGAGGCCCTATGACCGAGATCAACCGCACCGTCACCGTCGGCAATGTCCGCTTCGACAACACCGCGCCGCTTTCCCTGATCGCGGGGCCGTGCCAGCTCGAATCGCGCCAGCACGCCTTCGACATGGCGGGCGCGCTCAAGGAGATGACGCAGAATCTCGGCATCGGCCTCGTCTACAAGTCGAGCTACGACAAGGCCAACCGCACGTCGCTGACGGCGACGCGCGGCGCCGGGCTCGATGCCGCGCTGCCGGTCTTCGACGACCTGCGCAAGGAGTTCGGTCTGCCGGTCTTGACCGACATCCACAGCGAGGAACAGTGCGCGCTGGTCGCGCCGCATGTCGACGTGCTGCAGATACCGGCTTTCCTGAGCCGCCAGACCGACCTTCTCGTCGCCGCCGCCAGGACGGGCAAGATCGTCAACGTCAAGAAGGGCCAGTTCCTAGCGCCGTGGGACATGAAGAACGTGGTGGCCAAGGTCACCGGTTCGGGCAACCCCAACGTGCTGGTGACCGAGCGCGGCGCGTCCTTCGGCTACAACACGCTGGTGTCGGACATGCGCGCGCTGCCGGTCATGGCCGACATCGGCGCGCCGGTGATCTTCGACGCGACCCATTCGGTGCAGCAGCCGGGCGGGCAGGGCGGCTCCTCCGGCGGCGAGCGGCGCTTCGTCAAGACGCTGGCGTGCGCCGCCGTCGCGGTCGGCGTGGCGGGCGTTTTCATCGAGACGCATCAGGATCCCGACAATTCCACATCGTCCGACGGTCCGAACATGGTGCCGCTGGAGGACATGCCGGAACTGATCGAGCGGCTGATGGCCTTCGACCGGATCGCCAAGGCCTGAGGCCACCGCCCTTGTGACAGGCGAGCCGCGGCTATAGGCTTCCCGAGGGGGTAAGCGAACCGCAGGAGAAAACCATGTCCGTCGCTCGCGTCACCGAAATCACGTCATCGTCGAAGGTGAGCTTTCAGGATGCCCTCGAAAAAGGCATCGAGCGGGCCCAAAAGACGTTGAAGAACGTGAAGGGCGCCTGGGTCCAGGAGCAGAAGGTGGAAGTCGAGGACGGCCGGATCGTCGCCTACCGCGTCAATATGAAGGTGACCTTCGTCCTGACGGATTAAGTGATCGGAAAAGGCCGGAACCTTCGTTTGCGCGTCTCATTGTTGTCTTACCAACAGCAACAGCGAGGAGCGCATCATGACGACCCAGACAGGACATACCGAAGCCATCGCCGCGTCGCGCGTGATCGGCACGTCGGTCTACAACGCGGCCGGCGAATCCATCGGCGAGATCGAGGACGTGATGCTGGACAAGCTGTCCAACGGCATCATGTTCGCCGTCATCGGTTTCGGCGGCTTCCTCGGCATGGGCGAGAAGTTCCATGCCGTGCCGTGGGCGAGCCTCGACTACGACAAGGACATGGGCGGCTATGTCGTGCCGTTCACCAAGGAACAGCTCAAGGCGGCTCCCGTCCATTCGATCAACGAACTGACCGCCGGCGACGGCGAGGCGGCGCGCGACGAGTCCTACAGCTACTACGGCGTCCAGCCCTATTGGCACTGAACGGTTCGTGCCGTCGTCCACGGGGCAACCGGACGAAGTAGAACGGAAAGGCTCTGCGAATTGCAGGGCCTTTCTGTTGAGGGGCCATATGAGGGGTTGCTTTCCTTTCATCAGGCTCCTTCGGCTGCCGGGCCCAGGCAATATTTCCGTACGGCGATTGCCTTTTGCGGCGCTTTGGCTAAGACGGCGGCATTCCAATCGGCAAGCCCGGGAGCCATCCAATGACCGCCATCGTCGACATCATCGGCCGTGAAATTCTCGACAGCCGCGGCAATCCGACCGTCGAGGTCGACGTCGTTCTGGAAGACGGCTCGATGGGCCGCGCGGCGGTGCCCTCGGGCGCATCGACCGGCGCGCACGAGGCGGTGGAACTGCGCGACGGCGGCAGCCGCTATCTCGGCAAGGGCGTCGAGCGCGCGGTCGAGGCGGTCAATGGCGAACTGTTCGAGGCGATCGGCGGCATGGAGGCCGAGAACCAGATCCATATCGACCAGACCATGATCGAACTGGACGGCACGCCGAACAAGAGCCGGCTCGGCGCCAACGCCATCCTCGGCGTGTCGCTGGCGGTCGCCAAGGCGGCGGCGGAAGCGGCCGGCCTGACGCTCTACCGCTATGTCGGCGGGGCGGGCGCCCATGTGCTGCCGGTGCCGATGATGAACATCATCAATGGCGGCGCCCACGCCGACAATCCGATCGACTTCCAGGAATTCATGATAATGCCGGTCGGCGCGCCGTCGCTGCGCGAGGCGGTGCGCTGGGGTTCGGAAGTGTTCCACACGCTGAGGAGGCGGCTCAAGGATGCCGGCCACAACACCAATGTCGGCGACGAGGGCGGCTTTGCGCCGAACCTCAAGAGCGCGCCGCAGGCGCTCGACTTCATCATGGAGTCGATCGAAAAGGCCGGCTACAAGCCCGGCGAGGACGTGGCGCTCGGGCTGGACTGCGCCTCGACCGAGTTCTTCAAGGACGGCGCCTATGTCTACGAGGGCGAGAAGAAGACGCGCGACCCGAAGGCGCAAGCAAAATATCTCGCCAAGCTGGCGGGCGACTATCCGATCGTCTCGATCGAGGACGGCATGGCCGAGGACGACTGGGAGGGCTGGAAATACCTCACCGACCTGGTCGGCAAGAAGGTCCAGCTCGTCGGCGACGATCTGTTCGTCACCAATTCGGCGCGCCTGCGCGACGGCATCCGCATGGGCGTCGCCAATTCGATCCTGGTCAAGGTCAACCAGATCGGCTCGCTGTCGGAGACGCTCGACGCCGTCGAGACCGCGCACAAGGCCGGCTACACCGCGGTGATGTCGCATCGTTCGGGCGAGACCGAGGATTCGACCATCGCCGACCTCGCGGTGGCGACCAATTGCGGGCAGATCAAGACCGGCTCGCTGTCGCGCTCCGACCGCATCGCGAAGTACAACCAGCTCATCCGCATCGAGGAGGAACTGGGCAAGCAGGCGAGCTATGCCGGCCGCGCGGCGGTGAAGGGATGACCGTTGCGGCGAGGGGCGATATTCACCCCACGCCTCGCAGGGCGAAATCCGCGCTCCCGTAACCGTCCATTAAGCACAATCGGGCGAAATGGCGCGAACGAGGATCGCGCTCATGTGGACACGCCAGCACAAGCAGAGGAATACCGGTCGGCTGATCGTGCCGACGCTCTGCGTGGCGTTCCTCGCCTATTTCGGCTTCCATGCCTATCACGGCGAATACGGCATCTATTCCAAGTACCGTCTGCAAGCCCGGACCGCCGAATTGCAAGGCCGGCTAGACACCGTCAAGGCGCGCCGCATGGAGCTTGAGCGGCGCGTTCAATTGTTGCATGATGGCACCCTGGAAAAGGACATGCTGGACGAGCAGGCGCGCCGCGCACTCAACGTCTCCCACCCCGACGAAGTGATCGTCATGCTTCCACGCGTCGCGAATTAACCGAATACCGGTTAATCTTCCTAAGATTCAATAATTTTAATCGCTTAGCTGCATGACTGCCATGCGTTTTTCCGCATGGCGGAAGGCTAGGTTGCGTGTTAGCTTCAAACCATCGAAAGGGGGCACGATCTCCCTCGAAGTCCGCGAAGAGACGCCAACAGGGAGTGATTGATGGCCACCGCCGCCAGAAAAGCGCCTGCCAAATCGAAATCCGCCGGCTCCAGGTCGAAATCCGACGGGAAATCCTCAACACTTTCCACGCCGAAGCCTGCCGACTTCACCAAGGAGCAGGAACTCGCCGCCTATCGCGGCATGTTGCTGATCCGCCGTTTCGAGGAGAAGGCCGGCCAGCTTTACGGCATGGGCTTCATCGGCGGCTTCTGCCACCTCTATATCGGCCAGGAAGCGGTCGTCGTCGGCATGCAGATGGCGGCCAAGCAGGGCGATCAGGTCATCACGACGTAATGCCCGCGGAGGAGGCTGCGCG
>CAZBBT010000171.1:0-5755 GCA_964490065.1 uncultured Mesorhizobium sp.
CGCCGTTGGGCGCGGTCTGGGCCTGCTTGGCCACCGAGACCTCGGTGGCGGCGGATTTGCGCCAATCCGCCTCGGTCGGCGTCGTCTTCGGCCGCGCTGCCTCGGAAGCAGGTTGCGGCGGCTGCCAGGCCGGCTCGATGCGGGCGGTGGCCGGTGCCGTCGTCGGCTGCGGCCTGACATGATTGGGCTGGTTCTTGTTGCGGTCGATGGAGGAGAAGATGTTCTCCAGTTCCGCCAGCGGGTCGCTGGCCGGCGCAGCGGGCCTGGCGTAGCCGCTCTCGACGGTCGCGATGGCGTCCTCCAGCGTCCGCTTCTGGCGTTCGGCCACCGCGGCCGGCGGCGGCGGGTTGATGGCGGCCAGCTTGGCGGCGATGGTGGAACGGGCCTTGTCGTAGACCTTGGCGCGCACCTCCGGCGTCGTCTCGCCGAGCCCGTCGAGCGTCTTCCTCAGAACCGCAACGAACCTGTCTTGCTCCGGGCCGAATCCCCGCAAATCAGCCGCTTTGCCCGGAAAGGGGGTCATAATTAGTCTTGAAACGGATCGGTCACAAGTATGGTGTCGTCCCGTTCCGGACTGGTGGAGAGCAGCGCGACGGGCGCGCCGATGAGTTCCTCGATGTGGCGAACGTACTTAACCGCCTGCGCCGGCAGGTCGTTCCACGAGCGTGCGCCGGCGGTCGTGCCGGACCAGCCTTCCAGCGTCTCGTAGACCGGCTCGACCCTGGCCTGCGCGCCCTGGCTGGCCGGAAGGTAGTCGATCACCTGGCCGTCGAGCCGGTAGGCCGTGCACACCTTGATCTCCGGCAGGCCGTCCAGCACGTCGAGCTTGGTCAGCGCGATGCCGTGTATGCCGTTGACGGCGACGGCCTGGCGCACCAGCACGGCGTCGAACCAGCCGCAGCGGCGCTTCCTTCCGGTGACGACGCCGAACTCGCGGCCCTTGGTGCCGAGATATTCGCCGATATCGTTTTTCTGCTCGGTCGGGAAAGGACCTTCGCCGACGCGCGTGGTGTAGGCCTTGGTGATGCCCAGCACATAGCCGATCGCGTTGGGGCCGACGCCGGCTCCGGCAGCCGCCTGGCCGGCCACCGTGTTGGACGAGGTCACAAACGGATAGGTGCCGTGGTCGATATCGAGCAGCGTCCCTTGAGCGCCCTCGAACAGGATGCGCTCGCCGGCGCGGCGGCTCTCGTCGAGCACCTTCCAGACCCGGTCCATATAGGGCAGCACATCGCCCGCCACCGAGGTCAGCTCGGCCATGATCGCCTCGTGCGCGGCTTCCGGATGGCCGAGCCCGCGCCTGAGCGCGTTGTGGTGAGTCAGCAGCCTGTCCACCTTCAGCGGCAATGTTTCGAGATCCGCCAAATCCATGACCCTTATCGCGCGACGGCCGACCTTGTCCTCGTAAGCAGGGCCGATGCCGCGGCGCGTGGTACCGATCGTCGTGCCGGAATTGGAGGCGGCGTCCTCGCGGAATCCGTCCAGCTCCCGGTGCAGCGACAGGATAAGCGCGGTGTTTTCGGCGATTTTCAGGCGATCCGGCGTCACCTCCACGCCCTGACCCTTCAGCTTCTCCACTTCGGCGACGAAGGCGTGCGGATCGAAGACGACGCCATTGCCGATGACGGAGAGCTTGCCTTCGCGTACCACGCCGGAGGGAAGCAGGGAGAGCTTGTAGACCTTTCCGTCGACCACCAGCGTGTGGCCGGCATTGTGGCCGCCCTGGAATCGCACCACCACGTCGGCGCGCTCCGACAGCCAATCGACGATCTTGCCCTTGCCTTCGTCGCCCCACTGCGAGCCGACGACCACCACGTTGGCCATTTTTCTTTCCTTCGGATTCGAGAATGCCGACGCCGACAACGGCGGGACAGCGGAATTTCACGCCTCTATAGCCGCAACATACGCGCCACGCGACCCTTCTTTGCCGCCACGCGGCAGCTCAGGCATAACAATTTCCGGCTTGCGCACGATTTACTTGGCCGCGCCGGCGCCATAGGCCGTCAGGGCTGACCCATCGGGACCGGAACCAGATGCATCGGAAAGCCTACGCCCTGCTTTTGACGACCATGCTGTTTTGGGCCGGCAATGCTATCGCCGGCAAGCTGGCGATCGGGCATGTTTCGCCGATGCTGTTGTCGGCTCTTCGCTGGGCGCTGGTCATTCCCGTTCTGGCGCTTCTGGGGCGACGCCATCTGGCCCGCGACTGGCCGCTGCTTCGGGAGCACCTTTGGCTACTCTTGTTCCTCGGCTTCCTTGGCTTCACCGTGTTCAGCGTGGCCATGTATTGTGCGCTGCTCTACACATCCGCCACCAATGTCAGCATCGAGCAGGGCGGCATGCCCGCCTTCGTCTTCGCCGCTTCCTTCCTGCTGTTCGGTACGCGGACGCGTCCCGCTCAGGTCGTCGGCTTCGTCCTTTCCTTCGCCGGTGTCCTGGTGACGGCAATCCATGGCGATTTCGGCCGCCTGTCCAGCCTGGACGTCAATTTCGGCGACGCGCTCATGATGCTCGCCATCGTCGCCTATGGTATCTACACCGCCGCCATCAAGGTGCGGCCGCCGGTGCACTGGATGAGCCTGATGATCGTGCTTTGCCTGGGCGCGACGCTGGGTGCCGTGCCTTTCGTGATCGCCGAGGCGATGGCCGGCGCGACGATCCTGCCCGACGCGACCGGAATGGTCATCGTCTTTTATGTCGTCGCCTTTCCGTCGCTGGCCGGGCAAGCCCTCTACATCCGCGCCGTCGGCTTGATCGGCGCCAACCGCGCCGGCCTGTTCATCAACTTCCTGCCGCTGTGGGGCGCCCTGCTGGCGGTTCTGATCCTCGGCGAATCCTTCGAGCGCTACCATGCGCTGGCATTGCTTCTGGTGCTGGGCGGCGTTCTCCTCGCCGAATACAGCGGCCGCAGGGCCGCGGCGCCGGCACCCTAAGGCGCGTCGCGATCTTTCAGATTCGCTTCGTGCGCTTTAGACTCTTGTTTTTACGCATGTCTTTGTCCCGAAACCGGTTCCCACTTTCGGGAGACATGCTTTGGCAGGCCACCGGCAGGGTGGGCCTCAGAGCAGCCCGGCCCTGGCCAGGTCGCGCATCAGGTGGCTGGCTCCGTAGGTCCAGGGCGGACACTCGGTCGACAGTCCGACACGGTTGACGAGCGCGCCGAGTTTCTCGGTCGCGATGGTGACGATGTCGCCGCTGCGATGGGTAAAGCCCTTGCCGCTCTCGCCGCGATCCTTGACCGGCGCGAACATGGTGCCGAGATAGAGCGCCATGCCGTCGGGATACTGGTGATGCACACCCATCGCCGCCGCGACCAGTTCCTCGGGCGAGCGGCTGATCTCGGCCATCGAGGACGATCCTTCGAGGACGAAGCCGTCGTCGCCCTCGACCCGAAGGCTGACAACGGCCGCCTTCACATCGTGCAGAGAGAAAGTACCGTCGAAGAGCCGGATGAACGGGCCGAGCGCGGCGGAGGCGTTGTTGTCCTTGGCCTTGCCGAGCAGCAGCGCCGAGCGTCCTTCGACATCGCGCAGGTTGACGTCGTTTCCGAGCGTCGCGCCGACAATCCTGCCCGCGCTGGAAGCGATGATGGCGATCTCCGGCTCGGGATTGTTCCAGGTGGAGATCGGATGAAGGCCGACGTCGGCGCCGTGGCCGACCGAGGCCATCGGCTGGCACTTCGAAAAGATCTCGGCGTCGGGACCGATGCCGACTTCCAGATATTGCGACCAGACACCGCGTGCGATGAGACGCGCCTTGACGCCGGCGGCCTCGGCCGAGCCCGGCTTCAACTGCGAAAGATCATGACCGATCAGGCCGGCGATGTCGGCGCGGATCAGATCTGCCTTTTCCGGCGAACCGCGCGCCTGCTCCTCGATGACGCGCTCGAGCAGGGAGACGACGAAGGTGACGCCGGAGGCCTTCACCGCCTGCAGGTCGACCGGCGAAAGCAGATAGGGCTTCGCCGGATTCTGTCGCGCCGCCATGCTGTTTTCCACAAGGTCGGCTAGAGAGCCGACCTCCCGGCCGGTCGCCGCCGCGACATAGGCGGCCGGATCGTCCAGCTCGCAGACGTCACGGCTGGTCGGCGCGGCCTTCGCGGTTATGTCCAGGACCACGCCGTCGCGCACCGTCACCAGCGCCGGATGCGGCCAGCCTTCGGCAAACGCGCGGCCGAGAAGGGTGCCGTCGGAAGGGATGCGATCAAGGCCGGCCATTTTTCCCTCCTGCGCTTCGTTCCGATGCGACCCTCGCACCGGATTGTATCCGCGCGTTGTCACAGAAGCGGATTTCTGTTGGCCGGCCCTGAAACGAGTGGGCCTAAAATGCTTCTGGCAGTCCGGCCTGCACCAATAGGAAAACAAAAAGGCGCGACCAAAGCCGCGCCCATTTGCAATGTAGGGGGCAGGCTATATCTCGCCCACGTCGAATTGCAGCCTTTTGGCCGAATCGATCGAGGGGTGCCCCCGCACCTGGGCCAACAAGTTCTCTGGAAAGGGTGCATCGAGATAGAGCAGCGCGATCGCATCGCCGCCAGGCCGGTCGCGGCCGAGCTGGAAGTTGGCGATGTTGACGCCGTTCTGGCCGCAAAGCGTGCCGAGCAGGCCGATGATGCCGGGGGCGTCGGCATTGGTGGTGTAGAGCATGTGCCGGCCGACCTCGGCGTCGAGATTGATGCCCTTGATCTGGATGAAGCGCGGCTTGCCGTCGGAAAAGCAGGTGCCGGCGATTGCCCGCGTCATGTGCTCGGTCTTGACCGTCAGCTTGATGTAGCCATCGAACACGCCCGACTTGTCGCGCTTGACCTCGGCGACGATGATGCCGCGCTCCTTCACCATGATCGGCGCCGACACCATGTTGACGTCGGAGACCTGCGGCCGGATCAGCCCGGCAAGGGCGGCGGAGATCAGAGCGCGCGTGTTCATCTGCGCGGTCGCGCCGTCGAACAGGATCTCCACTTCCTTGATCGGGTCTTCCGTCACCTGGCCGACGAAGGCGCCGAGCACTTCGGCGAGCTTGACGAAAGGCTTCAGCCGCGGCGCTTCCTCGGCCGTGATCGACGGCATGTTGATGGCGTTGGAAACCGCGCCCTTGATGAGATAGTCGGACATCTGCTCGGCGATTTGCAAAGCGACGTTCTCCTGCGCTTCCGAGGTCGAAGCGCCGAGATGCGGCGTGGCCACAACGTTTTCCAGGCCGAACAGGGCATTGTCGGTCGCCGGCTCGTTCTCGTACACGTCGATGCCGGCGCCCGCCACTTTCCCGCTCTTCAGCGCCGCGACCAGATCGGCCTCGACCACCAGTCCGCCGCGGGCGCAGTTGATGATGCGCACCCCGTCCTTCATCCTGGCGATGGCCTCGGCATTGATGATGCCGCGGGTCTTGTCGGTCATCGGCGTGTGCAGGGTGATGAAGTCGGCGCGGGTGAACAGATCGTCCAGTTCCACTTTCTCGACGCCGAGTTCCTCGGCGCGCTTGTCGGACAGGAACGGGTCGAAGGCGATCACGTGCATCTTCAGGCCAATCGCGCGCTGCGCCACGATCGAGCCGATATTGCCGCAGCCGACGACGCCGAGCGTCTTGCCGGTGATCTCGACGCCCATGAAGCGGTTCTTTTCCCATTTGCCGGCATGCGTCGAGGAATTGGCCTCCGGAATCTGTCGTGCCAGCGCGAAGATCATGGCAACCGCATGCTCGGCTGTGGTGATGGAATTGCCGAAGGGCGTGTTCATGACGATGATGCCGCGCCGCGAGG
>CAZBBT010000172.1:0-5752 GCA_964490065.1 uncultured Mesorhizobium sp.
CCGGCAGGTCGTCGTCGAGCACATGGTCCTCGCGCACATAGGCATGCGCCAGCACGTAGTCGCCCAGCGCCTGCGTGTTGCGCAGACCCGCGCAGTGGCCGAGCATCAGCCAGGCATGAGGCCTCAGCACCGCGATGTGGTCGGTGATCGTCTTGGCGTTGGAGGGGCCGACGCCGATATTGACCATGGTGATGCCGCCATGGTTCGGCTTCTTAAGATGGTAGGCCGGCATCTGTGGCAGGCGCGGCGGGGCGAATCCTTCCGACGGCTCGGTCTCCCCGGCGCGCGTCACCAGGTTCCCCGGCTCCACGAACTCGGAATAGCCCTCGCCGCCGCTCGCCATCTTTTCTCGCGCCTGGGCGCAGAACTCGTCGATGTAGAACTGGTAGTTGGTGAACAGCACGAAGTTCTGGAAGTGCTGCGGGCTGGTCGCCGTGTAGTGCGTCATGCGGTGCAGCGAATAGTCGATGCGCTGCGCGGTGAACGGTGCCAGGGGTCTCGGTTCGCCCAGCGCCACCTCGAAGGTGCCGTTGGCGATCTGGTCGTCGGTGCCGTCGAGATCGGGCACGTCGAACAGGTCGCGGATGGGCCGCTTGATACGTTCGGCCGCCGATGCGTCGACATAGGTGCCTTCCAGGAAGGCGAAATGCAGCGGGATCGGCGTCTCCGATTCCGAAACGGTCACCGGCACGCCGTGATTGCGCATGATGAGGCGCAACTGTTCCACGAGATAGCTCTCGAACAGGTCGGGCCGGGTGATGGTGGTCGAGAAATGCCCCGGTGTCGGCATATGGCCGTAGGCCTGGCGCGAGTCGACCTGGGTGAAGGAACTCGTGGTGACGCCGACTTCCGGGTAGAACGCCCGGTAGCGCTTCGTGGAATCGCCGCCGGCGGCGAGCGAGGCAAAGGAGTCGCGCAGGAAACGCGTATTGCGGTCGTAGAGAAACTTGAGAGCTTTGACCGCGTCCTCGGCGTCGTCGAAGCGTTGCCGGGAATACGGTTCCGGCATGACGACCGATTCGATGGCCTGGGGATAGATTCGCTTTTCCATGACCCATCATAAAGGTGAATTATGACGGTTGGGAGGGGGCCTCCGCGCCACCAAGGCTTTTCTGCATTCAGCCGCGCTGCAGGGAAACCAGCAGCACCAGCCCGGCGCCCGTTTTCTTCAGCGCCGGTGCCTCGATGGTGGATTGCCTGGCCGGCTGCATGCTCGGCACAGCCAGCACCGGTGCGGCCAGAAGCATCAGCATGATCGCCGTGCGCGGCAGAAGCCGCAGGATCGTCCTGACATTGGTATTGAAGCGGCTCATGGCTTGATGCCTTTTTGCTGTCCCTGATGTTGGGTGTTTCAATTGCGCGAAAGGTTCACGCAGAAGGCACCGCAACTGCGGCTGCGCATTTCCTCCCAATGGCGCGGGCCACGGCTGGACTCCGCTACCAGGATGGCAAAGGCCATGCCGAACAGCATCATCAACAGGCAGACGATGGTGAAGCGGCGGGCGAGCATTTCGGCGTCTCCTTCTTTGTGACGCGAAAATGCCGAAATCCGCCTGAACCGCCTCTGAGGCGGCCGTTCATGTGGGGTTCAAAATGGTTGACGGGTTTGGGAGGCAGCAGGGCAGTACGATAGTAGGGCAGTACGGCAATAGGGCAGTACGACTAAGCAGCGTGCGAGAAAAATCCCGCAGGCAAAGTGCCGACGGGATCGTCTCGACCGGTTGTGAAGTACCGGGGAGGGAAGTAGTTTTTCCGTACTGCCCTACTGCCCTACTGCCCTACTGCCCTCCGCACTTACATTTTCGTCCAGGTCTGGCTCTTGCAGAACAGGCCGCCGAGGACGCAGCCGCTCATCTTCATCTTCGAGCCCGAGATGGTCGCCTTGCCGCTGTAGGTCTTGTCCGAGGCAGGGTCGGTGATGGAGCCGGTATACTTGCCGCCGCCTGCCGCCTTGAGCGAGCCGATCTTCTTGCCGGCATGCTTGCCGGTCTTGAGCGTGATCGAGAACGAACCGCCGCCGGCAATCGATGCCGTCTCGCCCGATTGCGTCTTCCAGTTACCCTCGATCGGGTCGGCCAGCGCCGTGCCCGCCATGACAAGTGTAGCCGCAAGGGCCAGGCTCATTTTGCGAAGCATGTTCCTTCCTCCCTGTGCAGCCGTTCCGCTGCGACGTTTACGCAAACGTAAGCTAGCGCGGCGCCCGGCAAAGGAAAAGCCGGTGCCGTTGGGGAAATCCCGCACATTTCTCGGGGCCGGCATCGCGGCGTCCGTCGTGGAAAATGTCTGTCAGCGCGAAAATGAGGTGCTCGCGTGGTTAGCGGAACGTTGAATTCGACCGCCGGCATTTTCATCGAATCTTCCACGAAACCGCGCAATCGCCGGACTTTCCATCCTTAACGGTTTCTGTCGTTTACCTGTTGTTTTGACTTTGTTTTCCTCAAATTAAGCACGCCACTTAACGCGCAATTCAAGCGTCCCCGGCATTCTCGAAATCATCGCAAGGGCAACCTTCCAGGGGACAACGGAAGGAGCTCTCGGGAGAAGACAGGGACTGGAACAGGGGATTGCACAATGGCACGTTTCGAGATGCTTGAAGATGGTGTCGGCGCCATGGGCGCCACCGCTCAAGCCGACATTCTTTTCGAACTGGGCATGATGTACGCGACCGGTCGCGATTGCGAGGCCGACCTCGTCGCCGCCCACAAATGGTTCAACATCGCCGCGATCAAGGGCTCCATGCGCGCCGCCGAACTGCGCTCGGAACTGTCGGTGACGATGTCGAAGCCCGAGATCGCCAAGGCGCTGCGCGAAGCGCGCGAGTGGATGACGGTTCACTGACGGACGGGCCGGACAACCGGCGAGAATTGCGCGTCTCAGGCGCAATCCGGGCGGGCAGTGTCCCGTCCCAAGGAGAGAGCACGGCGACCGATCGAAGAGTCAGCCGGCCATAACAGGGAAGGCAGGAACCTGTCCGGGGCCGGGGGCGTCGGGCTGGTTCCTTTCAAGGAAAAGCCGTGACCGGCCCGCATGGCCGGCACGGCTTTCGCCTTTTAATCGCCCGCTGTAACATGCAGGTCCAATGGCGCGACGTCGATGCGCCAAGACAGGGCGGCTCGGCGATGGAATCTTGCCGCCCGATCCGAAAGCGAGCCGCCGTTCCGGCCGCGCAATCATGGGAGGCAATTTTATGAACAAGGCAAAATACCTGGGTGCCGCGCTGTTCGGCATGATGCTGTCGGCTTCGGCGGCCTGGGCGGACGACATCACCTTCGCGGTGGCCGGGCCGATGACCGGGCAGCTTGCCACCATCGGCGACCAGTTCAAGCAGGGTGCGCAGGCAGCCGCCGACGCCATCAACGCCAAGGGCGGCGTCATGGGCAAGCAGATCAAGCTCGATTTCGAGGACGACCAGTGCGATCCCAAGCAGGCCGTGTCGATCGCCAATCGTATCCTCGGCAACGGCGTCATGTTCATCGACGGCCATGCCTGCTCGGGCTCGAGCATCCCGGCCTCCGCCGTCTATGCCGAGGGCGGCGCGCTGATGATGAGCCCGGCCTCGTCCAATCCGGTGATGACGGACGATGCCGCCGCCA
This sequence comes from uncultured Mesorhizobium sp., assembly GCA_964490065.1. Lineage (GTDB taxonomy): Bacteria > Pseudomonadota > Alphaproteobacteria > Rhizobiales > Rhizobiaceae > Mesorhizobium. The sequence continues at coordinate 3,594 of CAZBBT010000172.1, forward strand.
AGGGATGGCCGACTATCATGCGCCTCTACACGCGCGACGATGCGCAGGGCGCCTTTATCGGCCCGTGGATCGCCAAGAAGTATGCCGGCAAGAACGTCGTCGTCCTGCATGACAAGAGCGCATACGGCCAGGGTATCGCGGACGCCGTGCGCGCGACGATGAACGCCAACGGCCTCAAGGAAGTCTATTATGACGGCATCAACGCCGGCGAGAAGGACTATTCGGCGCTGGTTACCAAGTTGAAGGAACTGAAGGCCGACGTCGTCTATTTCGGCGGCTACCATCCCGAGGCCGGGCTGATCCTGCGTCAGTCGGCCGAGCAGGACTTCAAGTTCCAGCTCATCATGCCCGATTCCATCGCCTCGCCGGAATTCTGGCAGGTCGCAGGTCCGGCCGGCGAAGGCACGCTGTTCGTCTTCCCGTCCGATCCGCAGGCAAAGCCGGAAGCCAAGGAGGCGGTCGAGAAGATCAAGGCCGGCGGCTTCGTGCCCGAAGGCTTCACCCTGTTCTCCTACGCGGTGATCCAGGCCTTCGCGCAAGGCATCGAGCGCGCCGGCAGCGAGGATCCGGCAAAGGTGGCCGAGGCGTTGAAGAACGGCGAGGCCATCCACACCGTCGTCGGCGACGTCGTCTTCGACGAGAAGGGCGACATGAAGAACGCCAGCTACGACATCAACCAGTGGCACGACGGCAAATACGCGCCGATCCAGCCCTGATCGGGGCCGCCGCCGAAACTTCGATGGCCGGGTTCGTCCCGGCCATTTCGTTTCAGGCTTCGGTATCCTCTTCTGCGAACCGGACCAGCACCGTGCCGTCGCTGACCTGCGCCCCCTCGGGCGCGATCTCGGCGATCGTGCCGTCATGCGGGGCCGCGATCGTGTGCTCCATCTTCATGGCTTCGAGGATGAGCAGAGGCTGGCCTTTGGCGACATGCTCGCCGGTCGCTGCACGCACCACCTTGACCAGTCCGGGCATCGGCGCACGCAGCGAATCCGCGCCGGCCGCCGCTTTGTCCGCGCGCGCCAGCGGATCGGGCACGCCGAAGGTGTAGCCCACCGCGCCGTCGAACACCGTCACATGCCCCGGCCAGCGGGCAAGGCGAGGCGCGGAACCTGGTGCCAGGGAGACGGTGCGAACATTTGAAAGCGGACGGTCGAGCAGCTCGCCATCGAAAGCCATGTCGAACACCGGCTCGGCATTCTCGTCGCCTGCAAATGGCTTCGCCGCCCTTTCGGAAGGTGCGGAAGGCGCGCCGCCATCGACGGCGACCTCGTATCGTCCATCCGCCTGCGCCGAGATTTCGGTCTCGATCGTCTCATCGCCGAAGTGCAACTCGACTTTTTTCGGCACGGCATGGAAATGCGCGTAGCCCGCCAGGGCCGCCCACGGCTCGTTCGAAGCGGGCCGGTCCTCGTCGATCCCAGCGGCCGCCAGAGCCGCCGCCGTGACGATATCGGCGCCGGGCGGCGGCACGGCGGTCAGCGCCTCCTGCTTGGCGAGGATCAGGCCGGTGTCGACATCGCCGGCCGCGAAATCGGAATCCGCCGCCAGCGCCGCCAGGAAAGCCGTGTTGACCGTCGAGCCGGCGACCTCGGTGTCGGCCAGCATGGCGCCGAGCGCCGCCAGCGCCGAGGCCCGGTCAGGTCCATGCGCCACCAGCTTGGCGATCATCGGGTCGTACCAGGGCGAGATCGCATCGCCCTCCCGCACGCCGGTCTCGATGCGCATCACAGCACCTGCCGGCGCGGCAGAAGGAAAGCGCAGATGGTGCAGGGTGCCGGTGGCGGGAAGAAATCCCTTCGCCGCGTCCTCGGCATAGAGCCGCGCCTCGAAGGCGTGGCCGTTCAGACGGATCTCGTCCTGCTTCAAGGGCAGCCTCTCGCCGGCCGCCACGCGCAATTGCCACTCCACCAGGTCGACGCCGGTGACCATCTCCGTCACCGGATGCTCGACCTGGAGCCGGGTGTTCATCTCCATGAACCAGAAGCGGTCGGGTCGCAGTCCCCCGGAGGCATCGACGATGAATTCGATCGTGCCGGCGCCGGAATAGGCGATCGCCTGGGCGGCCGTCACCGCCGCCTGTGTCATCGCCGCGCGCATTTCGGGCGTCCTGCCCGGCGCCGGCGCCTCCTCGATCACCTTCTGGTGGCGGCGCTGGG
>CAZBBT010000173.1:0-5741 GCA_964490065.1 uncultured Mesorhizobium sp.
CGGCGCGTCGGTGGCGACGAAGGAAAGCATCGTCGCCATGTCCGGCGCGATCATGCCGGCGCCCTTGGCGATGCCGTTGAGCGTGACGTCGGCGTCGCCGAGCTTGACCGTCGCGGTTGCCACCTTGGGGTAGGTGTCGGTGGTCATGATCGCCTTCGCCGCCTCGGTCCACTGGTCCGGCTTGCCGTCCTTCACCAGCCCGTCCAGCAGATGGCTGAATTTTTTCACGTCGAGCGGCTCGCCGATGACACCGGTCGAGGCCAGGAAAATCTCGCCGGCCGCGCAACCGGCCGCCCTGGCCGCGGCCTCCGCCGTCATCGCCGTCGACTCCCGGCCCTTCCTGCCGGTAAACGCATTGGCGTTGCCGGAATTCACCACCAGCACCCGGGCCTTGCCTGCAGCCAGGTTCTGGCGGCAGAAATCCACCGGAGCCGACGGACATTTCGAACGGGTGAAGACGCCGGCGACCGTCGTGCCAGGATCGAACACCATGGCGAGCAGGTCGGTTCGGCCCTTGTACTTGATGCCCGCTTCGGCAGTGGCGATGCGGACGCCCTCGACTACCGGCATTTTCGGGTATTTCTTCGGCGCGAGCGGGGAAATGGTTGCAGACATCGATGCCTCGGGCGGGAAAAGCGGAAGACCGCCGGTTTGCCCGATAGCGGCGGAGCGCGCAAGGGCCTGCCATACAACGGTGCGTGCCGGCATGCGGCCTCCGGCACCGATTGGCGCGGGTCCGGTTTTGCGCTAGGAGTTCCAGGCGCCCCGGCATGGGATGCGCCGCCAGGAGGGTCCGATGGGCGAGAGCAGGCTTGGGACGAAGCTGCCGGCGCTGTTCCTGCTGGCGATCGCGATCTTTTCTGCGGTTGAGGCATTTCTCGCCTTTCGCTTCGGCGAGGCTGACGTTGCGGCGAGCGGCGGGATCGCCTCTTTCGCCCTCGTTGCAATTTTCATCGGCTGCGTACTGGGCTGTCTTCTTGCCGCCGTGAGCCTGTGGAGCGAGCCGGATCGCGCAACGGCGCGCTCCGCGGCCCTGTTTGGCCGGAACGCCCAACCGAAATCCGCAGACGGCCCACGCTTCCGGCTTTCGCTGCTGGCTTTGCCCGTCATTGTGCTGGCAGCAGCCGTCGTCAATCATTCCGGGCAAGGGGCCTTACCGCCGCCCGGCGGCTCCGAACAGCCCGCGCCCGCGGCACCGGCCGCTCCTCCGCCGGCTCGGGAAGAAGCCGTGACGCCGCCACCGGAGCCAGTTCCTCCGCAGAATGCGATGGCTCCGCAGCCGCCTGAACCGGCCCTCCCGCCGAGCACCGGGCCAGACCTTTCGCAACCGCCGCCGGACCTGGTCAATCCGCCGGCCGCCTCACCGACGCCGGAACAGGCCGCTATTCCCGAACAATCGCCGGAGCAAACCGCCCTGCCCCCGCCGGCGGAAAGCGCACCCACGCCGGCCGAGCCGCCGGTCACCACCGCACCATTGCCGCAACCACCGAAACTCGCGACGGCAGCCGACGGTCATCACGACGCCGTCGTCTGGCTCGACGTCGCGCCGGATGGACACGCGCTTCTCAGCGCCAGCACCGACCGCGCCATCAAACTGTGGGACATCGACGGCAAGCATCTGATCCGCGATCTCGGCGTGCACAAGGACATGGCGCGCACCGCCCTGTTCATGCCCGACGGCCTGCATGCGCTGACGGCCGGCGACGACGGCGAGATCGTGCTGAGAACCCTGGCCGACGGCACGGTGCTGCACGTCTTCGCAGCCGGCGACAACGGCGATGCCCGCAAGCTGGCCATTGCGCCGGACGGCAAGCTGGCCGTCAGCGGTCATGACACCGGCAATATCATCGTCTGGGACATCGATGGCGGCAAGGCGCTGCACGTGCTGACCGGCCACGCCTGGTCGATCTCCTCGGTTGCCGTCTCGCCGGACGGCCGGCGCGCCCTGACCAGCGACATCGATGGCGAATTGAGACTGTGGGACATTGAAGAAGGCCGCCTGCTGCGCCGCTGGCACGGGCACGAGCGCGGCGCCTATGGCGCGGTCTTCACGGCCGACGGTCATCACGCCGTCACCGGCAGCGGCGACCTGACAATCAAGCTGTGGGATCTCGACACGTTCAAGGAACTGGGCCGCCTGAACGGCCACTCCGGCACGGTCTACGCACTGGCGCTGTCGGCCGACGGCAAGCGCCTCGCCAGCGCCTCCCTCGACGGCTCGGCAAGGCTGTGGGACATGGCGAGCGGCAACGAGATCGCAATGTTCGATCCCGGCACCGGGCCGATCTACTCCGTAGCCTTCGCGCCCGACGGCGCGTTGCTGACCGGCGGTGTCGACCGCACCATCCGCCGCTGGCCGGCCGATGGCGGCGACGGTGCGGTCCTGTTTGCCGGCGCGCCGGACAACTGAGCCGGTCCCGTCAGGTCGCCGCCGGATTGAGGAAGCCGGCGAAGATGCGCTGGACGGTGGGTATCAGGCCCCACACCATGATCGTCACCATGATCGGCGCGATGACCAGCGTTTCCTGCCAGATCGGCCAGCCTTCGAGCAGCGGCAGGACGAGATAGAGCAGTGCCGTGATGAGCGGGTAGACGCCTGCCAGCACCAGCAAGGCGAAGCGCGGCCGCGAGAAACGCCGCCGAGCAATCGGCGCTTCATGCGGGGGCGAGAACTCGACGGCAGGTGATTTTGCGGAAAGGGCAGTCATGATTACTCTCCATAGGAACGATACGTTTCGTTACATATATAGAACGAGCCGTTTCGTTTCGTCAAGAGGCGGTATATGATGACCCACCATGTTCGATCGGGAGCCATTCAGTGAGCGAGGAGATAAAAGCGCGAAAGTCGATCGGCGCACGCCGCAACCCGGCTAGCGCCGAGGCGATCCTGGAAGCCGCGGAAGCCGTGCTGCTCGAGGCCGGCCATGCGGGGTTCTCCATCGAAGCGGTGGCGCGTCACGCCCGCGCCGGCAAGCCGACCATCTATCGCTGGTGGCCGTCGAAGGCGGCGCTGCTGCTCGATGTCTATCAGCGCCAGAAGCGCTTCGCCTACCCCGATACCGGGAAACTGGAGGATGACCTCGCCGGCTTCCTCAGGAACCTTTTGGCGAACTGGCGCGACACCGCATCCGGGTCGATCTTCCGCTCGATTGTCGCAGAGGCGCAGTCCGACGAGGCCGCCGCGAAGGCGCTCGCCGCCTATGCCGCCGACCGGCGTGCCGAAACCGGGAAAATGATCGAACGAGCCAGGACACGCGGCGAAGTCGCTGCCGAGGTCGACCCCGCGATTGTCGCCGACCTCCTCTCGTCCTTCGCCTGGGGGCATCTGCTGACCGGCAGGCTCGAGGCCGGAGAAGAGGAACTGAGCGCGGTTGTGCGCGCCATCGTGGGTGGCATCAGGAAAAAAGGCGACGCCTGAGCCGCATTGTCGCCCGTCATCCCGGCCGCCACAGAATGCCCGAAGGCGTGAAGCAAGAGCCGGAACCCCATGCCGTGACCTTGGTGGCACCCGGAGTGAACCCCGGATGGCCGGTCCTTGCTGCGCTTGGCTCGACTTTCTGGATAACGCAGAAACCGGCTGCGAACCTTACTGTCCGCCGCCTTCCGCCGCGTCGACCGCCTTCTTCAGCGCCTCGTCCGGAATCTCGACCTTGGCGGCCGCGCGTGCTTCCTTGACAAGGGCGAAATACCTGTCGCGGATCACCGCCGAACGCGCCTGCTCCTTGACCTGCTCGAAGGCGGGTGGCTGTTGCGGGCGCTTGTCCTCGACCTTGATGACATGCCAGCCGAACTGCGTCTGCACCGGCTCCTTGGTGTAGGAGCCCGGCTCCAGCGCCATCGCCGCCTTCTCGAATTCCGGCACCATCTGGCCCGGCCCGAAATAGCCGAGGTCGCCGCCGCTGGTCTTGCCGCTCGGATCGGTGGTGTGCTCGTTGGCAAGCTTCTGGAAGTCGGCTCCGCCATCGAGCTGCTTGATGATAGCTTCGGCCTCTTCCTTGGTTTTCACGAGAATGTGACGGGCATGCACTTCGTTGACCGCAGGCTGGGCGGCGATCTCCTTGTCGTAGCGGGCACGCACCTCTTCGTCGGTGATCTTGCCGACAACCTCTTTCTCGACCATCTCGCCATGCAGCGCGCGCTGCTGCAGGAAGGCGGCACGGCGCTGGAATTCGGGATCCTTGTCCAGCCCGTCGGCAACCGCCTTGGCCGCCAGCACCTTGATCTCGATCGCCGCCGACAATGCCGCGGCGCGGCGCTGGTCCGCGGGCAGGCGCGCGAACTGCTGGGACAGTTCGCCTTCCGCCAGTGTCAGGTCCGCTTCCGTAATCGACTCGCCGTTGACGGTGGCCACCACGGCGTTGGGGTCGACGGTGGCCGGCGCTGCCGGAGCGGCCTCGGCCGGCTGGCTTTCCTGAGCCGCCAGCGGCGAGAGCGCGAGCGACGAAAGGCCGACAGCCGCTCCGACAAGGAGGGCGGACGCGCGAAGGGACAAGGTCATGAACTCGACTCCGATGGGAATTGATTGGCTCTCAGATCAGCCCAAATGTGGCGGATTTTCGCGCGTTCAAGGGAACGTGCGCGGCGTTGACATCGATTGTGGCCCCTCTTATCTGTCCTGCGACTTTGCGTCCAGAACCGTTTTATGGGCGCTTTTCGGTGTTTCATCCGTTCAGGCTGGGCTTGACGGGGCTTTTTGAGCCCGCGGCGCGGTCAGGAATGCAAGCGAAAGGGACCATTGCATGGTCAGTCTCGGCGGACTCGCCCGCAAGGTTTTCGGCTCCGCGAACGACCGGCGCGTCAAATCGACCCGGCCTCGCGTCGAAGCGATCAACGCCATGGAAAACGAGATGAAGGCGCTTTCCGACGCCGATCTCGCCGCCCGCACCGTGAAATTCCGCGAAGACCTCAAGAACGGCGCGACGCTGGACGACCTTCTGATTCCCGCCTTCGCCACCGTGCGTGAGGCGGCGCGCCGCGTGCTCGGCCTGCGCCCCTTCGACGTGCAATTGGTCGGCGGCATGGTGTTGCACAACTCAGGCATCGCCGAGATGCGCACCGGCGAAGGCAAGACGCTGGTAGCCACGCTGCCGGTCTACCTGAATGCGCTGGCCGAGAAGGGCGTCCACGTCGTCACCGTCAACGACTATCTGGCAAAACGCGACGCCGAATGGATGGGTCGCGTCTACAAGTTCCTGGGCTTGAGCGTCGGCATCATCGTCCACGGTCTGGACGACGAGGAGCGCCGCGCGGCCTATGCCTGCGACGTCACGTACGCCACCAACAACGAGCTCGGCTTCGACTACCTGCGCGACAATATGAAATACGAGCGCGCGCAGATGGTGCAGCGCGGCCACAATTACGCGATTGTCGACGAGGTCGATTCGATCCTGATCGACGAAGCGCGCACGCCGCTCATCATCTCCGGTCCGCTCGAGGACCGCTCCGACATGTACAACACCGTCGACGCCTTCATCGTCCAGTTGAAGCCGGAGGACTACGAGGTCGACGAGAAGCAGAAGACGGCGATCTTCACCGAGGACGGCACCGAGAAGGTCGAGAACATGCTGCGCGGCGCCGACCTGCTGAAGGGCGAAGCGCTTTACGACGTCGAGAACGTCGCCATGGTCCACCACGTCAACAATGCGTTGAAGGCGCACCAGTTGTTCCAGCGAGACCGCGACTACATCGTGCGCAATGGCGAGGTCGTCATCATCGACGAATTCACCGGCCGCATGATGCCC
>CAZBBT010000174.1:0-5725 GCA_964490065.1 uncultured Mesorhizobium sp.
CCATCAACAAGGGCATGAAGGCGCTCAAGAAGGCCAACAAGGAATTGTGGGAGGTGCCCTACCTGCCGATCGACCCGCAGGATGTCGGCCGCTCCTACGAGGCGATCATCCGCATCAACTCGCAGTCGGGCAAGGGTGGCATCGCCTATGTGCTGCAAGCCGACTACGGGCTCAACCTGCCCCGCAACCTCCAGGTCGAGTTCAGCCAGGCGATCCAGGCCATTACCGACGCCGAGGGCAAGGAAGTGCCGGCCAAGCGCATCTACGAGCAGTTCGTCGAAACCTATGTCGAGCAGCCCGACGCACGACTGAAATTCCTCGACCACCACACCTATCCCGACACGACGGCGAAAGGCCGGCGCGTCGTCGAGGCGACGATCCTCGACAACGGCAGGGAAATGACGATCTCCGGCACGGGCACGGGGCCGGTCGACGGCTTCGTCGACGCGCTCTCCAAACATGTCGGCGTGCCCATGTCGGTGCTCGACTATTCCGAGCACTCGCTGCAGCGCGGCTCGAACGCCTCGGCGATTTGCTATGTCGAGATGGAATATCCCGGCGGCAAGCTGTTCGGCGCCGGCATCAACACCAATATCTCCTCCGCCTCGCTCGAAGCGGTGGTTTCGGCGGCAAACCGGATTATCGGGCAAAAGCAGTAAAATCAGCGGTTTGTTGCGATCGGTACCCGGCCGGATTTTTTTCGGCCGGGTAAATAATCCTCCATTCCCGGTTCGATGCTTGTACCCCCGCGCAGGCGCTATATGATCGGGCCTTAACTCGTGCCGACTGGAAAGGTTCGACACTTGCAGCATTCCACGCCTGCTGCCCCCGCAGTGCGCGAAACGCTGGAGCGAGTACTTGCCAGCGAGACGTTCGGGCGTTCCGAACGCGCGCGAAACCTGTTGCGATACCTTGTCGAGCGCGAGCAGGCCGGCGAGGCCGATCGGCTCAAGGGTTTTTCCATCGCCATCGACGTGTTCGGCAAGGATGCCGATTTCGATTCGGCCACCGACGCCGTGGTGCGCGTGCAGGCAGGCCGCCTGCGCGATCTGCTGCAGCAATACTCCACCACTGAAGGTGCCTGCGACCCGTTCCGTATAGTCATTCCGCGCGGCAGCTATATCCCGGCTTACGAACGAAACGGCGCCGGCCGGGAACCCAAGCAGCGGCCCTCGCTTGCGCTGCCAGCGGTTTCCACCCTCGCCGACGCCGCCGTGACCCCGCTTCCCTCGATCGCCCGGCAGCTCAAGCTCGTCTGGCTGGCCTTCGGGCTCGTGGTCGCAATGCTGGGCGTGCTGATCGTGCGCCAGAACAGCATCCTGCCGCTCGCCGGCGATGAAATGATCGATGTGGAGAACTCGGTGGCGACAGCGAGTATCGGGCGCCGGTCGCCGCTGGAAGCGCTGCCGCTGATCTATCTGGCCGCCAGAGACAACAGTCCCGAGGCGACCCGTGTCACCGCCGCGCTGCGCGCCGGCCTGCCCGGCTTCGACACGGTCGATTTCATAGGCCGGGATGTCGGCAAGACGCGCGATGTTTCGCTCGATCCCACCAGTTTCGTCTTCGACGTCGTGCCGGGTGCGGCCGCCGACGACGTGGCGGTCGAACTTCAGAACGTCGCGACAGGCCGGGTGCTGCTATCGCGCAATCTCACGCCGGCGGAAACCGAGCCCGGCAAGGTGGAGGACCGTATCGCCGGCATGTTGAGCGCAACGGTGCTCGCCTCCGGCGCCATATACCGCTACATCGAACAGGCCGGGATCCAGGCCGGCCTGACCCGCTGCATGCTGCTCGACGAGGCCTACTATCTCGACCAGAATGCCGAGAGCCACGAGGCCGCCTATCGCTGCCTCGAAGCCCTGGACGAACAGGACGCGAAGTCGCCCCTGGTCTATTCGGAACTGGCTTCGCTACAGCTCGAGACCGTCACCGACGGCTACGCCTATCCACCGGGCGCCAGCATCGACAAGGCGACCGCGTTTGCCCACAAGGCGGTGCTCAAAGGGGCGACGAGCCCGGCCGCGCATCGCGCCTACGGCTATGTCAACTCGCGCCTCGGCAATCCGGAAGAATCGATCCGCTGGATGCGCAAGGCCTACGAACTCAACACCTATGATCTGTCCATGGCAGCCGCCTATGGCTACGGGCTGATCTTTGCCGGGCGATACGGCGAAGGCACGCCGATCATTGCCCGAGCCGTCGACGCCTCCAGTGCTCATCCGACGTGGTGGGACTTCGGGCTGTTCCTCGGCGCCTTCATGCAGGGCGATACGGACAGAGCAGCACGTGCCGCTACGGCGCTGACGACGACCGCGGCGAAATCGCACTATCTGGCGGCACGGCTGATCTCGGCCAAGGCAATGGGAGAGGACAAGGCACGCCGGGACGTGCTGAACGAGCTTGTCGCGAGCTTCCCGAAATTCGCGGCCGACCCTCGCAAGGCCTTCGCCGATCGCAACTACCCGCCCGATCTGACCAACAGGCTGGTTGCGGCGCTGCGCGACGCCGGCCTCGGTGGCGGCAGTTGAGAACAGGCGCGTGCCGATGACCGGACCGTTGTTCTCGGCGCGCCATGGCCGTGGACCGGCAATGGTGCTGCTGCACGGCTTTGGCGGCAGCCATGCAGCGTGGGAATCGATCGCCGCAACGCTTACCGGCGAAGCGGAAACCATCGCCTATGACCTGCCCGGCCACGGGCTTTCCCTCGACGCACCGGGCGCCGGCCAGGCCAAGATCGCCGCGCGAGCCATTCTGGACGACCTCGCCCGAAATGGCCGGGAACGGTTTCATATCGTTGGCCATTCCATGGGCGGCGCGATAGCCGCGCTGATGGCGCTTTCTCAGCCCGATCGCATCGCGTCGCTGACGCTGCTCGCGCCCGGCGGTTTCGGCGAGGCAATCAACGGCGCGCTGCTGCAGCGCTATGCTGCCGCCGCGAACGAAGCCGAACTGGCGGCATGCCTGGCGGCCATATCCGGACCGGGCGCGCAGCCATCGTCGGTACACATGGCGCCGCAATCGGCGATGCGCGCCCATCCCGGCCAACTCGAAAAACTGGCGACAATCGTCGACATGATCGCACGCGACGACCGCCAGGGCGTCATCCCGCATGAATATCTTGCCCGGCTCGCCATGCCGGTGTCCGTCTTGTGGGGAACCGAGGACCCGGTACTGCCTTTCACGCAGACGGCCTCCCTGCCGCGGCGTTTCGACCTGCGGGTCCTGGAGCGCGCCGGTCACATGCTGATCGAGGAGGCGCCGGACGCTGTGCTGGAAATGATCCGGCTCCGTCTCGCCTCTTCACCCTGAACTTTCTCACAATCCGCGTCGCGGCTGCATTTCGGCCGCATTTGTGTTAATCCGCTGTTAACCAACTTTTTGGGACCGCCGATGCACGACGCCGCCGACACCGTCACGCCCATCGACCCGTCGCGCAAACTGGCCGACGCCATCCGCGACGTGAAGAATGCGCTTGCCGATCGCGACGACGTGGTGGTCGACCTGCGCGAGGCGCACCGGATGCGGCTCGACCTTCTTGCGTCCGAATTGGCGCCGGTCTTCGCCGATGTGCCCGCCGATATGGACAATTTCGACTTCGCGGTGTCGTCCGGCCTGCAGCCCAGGCTGTGGATCGACGCCGTCGCCCATGTCGCCATGGGGCGCGACCGCCGCACCTACCGCTTCCTCAAGGACACGCGCATAGGCCGCGTGGTGCTGGCCGAATCGACCGACATGAAGACCGTCGCCGACCAGGTGACTCGCTATGTCGCCGAACGGGTGGTCGAGCGCCAGCGGCAGATGGAGGGCGGTGCGGAACCGGTCGCCTCGGCCCTCAAGCGGCCGCCGGTGCATGAAGCCGAACCGCCACTCGAGCTGGCCGCGGTACGCCGCCGCAGAACCCTGTCGGCCGTGCTTTCCGGCCTTGCCATGGTCGCGGGCGGCGCGCTTGTGGGGCTTGCCGTCTCGGTGATCCTGTTGTGGGATCGCATCGCGGCGATGGCGAAACTCAGCTTCTGACCATCGCCGGCGGCGCGTTGCCGAGTTCCAATATCGCAATGTCCGAAGGCGGCATGGCCGGTCCGGTCAGGCCGCGCCGGGTCAACCGAACGTTCCAGCCGTCCTTCCCGTTCTCGATGTCGACCAGATTGTACTGCGCCGCCGCATGCCGGCCGCCCGGGCCTTGTCCGGCCGCAGCCACGCCGACCACGGGGATGCGCGCGCCGTGCCCGCCGATCCAGTAAAGCGACGGGTCGTGCGAATGGCCGTGCAGCACCAGTTCCGCACCGTAACGGCGCATGACCTTGTGGAAGCGGCCAATGCCGAACAGCCGCTTGTGCTGCTGCACCGCGCCGCGCACCGGCGGATGGTGGATCATCACCACCCTGAACAGGCCGCGCGCGGCCGTTTCGTCGAGCATCCGACCGAGTCGCATCGCCTGCCCTTCCCGGAAAAAACCATTGGCCATGAATGGCGCGGTCGCGCGCGCGGTGGAAACGCCGATCAGCGCCACGCCGCTGCGTACCCTGAGATAGGGGAAGGCATTGCGGTCAACCGGCGGATTGGCCCCGTCGCCGCTCATCCAGGCGCCCCAGGCGCGGCAGGCCTTGTCGAACGAGCCCGGCACATAGGCGTCGTGATTGCCGGGCACGACCGAGACATCGTCCGGCGAGCCGAGCGATTCCAGCCACAGCCTCGCCATCTCGATCTCGCTGTCCAGCCCGAGATTCACCAGGTCGCCGGTGACGGCGATATGGTCCGGCGCGCTTGCCTTCAGGTCCGCGATCAGCGTTTCCAGCACGCTGTCGTGCATGTGGCGGCGGCGATTGCGCTGCCAGTTGACGTAGCCGACGACCCGCTTGGAGGCGAGATCGCGATAGGATACATCGGGCAAGGGGCCAAGGTGGATGTCGGAGAGATGCGCGAGCCGGTACATCAAACCTTTCTACGGGACGACCACGCCACTTTCCACTCACGGTTTCGGTGATGACTGAAGACGATCCAGACCAGGCGTTCCGCCAGACCGGGTGGCCGGGGCTGCGCGGGAAACTGTTCCATCTCTATTTCGTGCTCAGGCGTCCGATGACGCTCGGCGTGCGCGGCCTCATCCATGATCGCGCGGCTGGATCGATCTTCCTGATTCGCCACACCTACGTTCCGGGCTGGCAATTGCCGGGCGGTGGCGTCGAGACCAACGAGACGATGGAGGAGGCGTTGACGCGCGAGGTCGCGGAGGAAGGCAACATCGTGGTGACCGGGCCGCCGCGGCTGGTCTCCATCCACCACAACCGCCGCGCCAGCAAGCGCGACCATGTCGGCTTCTACCTGATCGAGCAGTTTCGCCAGACCGCTCCGAAACGGCCAGACCGCGAAATAGCCGAGGCCGGCTTCTTCCCGCTCGACGCGCTGCCTGAAGGCGTCACGCCGGCGACGCTGCGGCGCATCCGCGAAGTGTTCGACGAAGCGGCGGTCTCACCACATTGGTAATCTAGGCCTTGCCGAACCGATCGCGATCGTGAGGCGCGGCGTAGTCGATTGCCGGTCCGACCGGCACGATCCCCGTTGGGTTGATCGTCCTGTGGCTGCCGTAATAGTGCGCCTTGATGTGGGTGAGGTTGACCGTACCGGCCACGCCCGGCACCTGATAGAGGTCCCGCAGATAGTTCGACAGGTTCGGATAGTCGGCGATGCGGCGCAGATTGCATTTGAAATGACCGACGTAGACCGG
>CAZBBT010000175.1:0-5691 GCA_964490065.1 uncultured Mesorhizobium sp.
GTCGTTGCCATCGGAATCATCCTTTGTGGTAGCGATGGGGTGAAAAGGGCAGGGCCGCGACTTGCACGGGAATTTTCGTCCCGCGCACGTCGGCGAACAGCTTCGTGCCGGCTTTCGCCAGCGCGGTCGAGACGTAGCCCATGGCGACCGGATGGCCGACCGAAGGGCCGAAACCACCTGATGTCACTTCGCCGGCGGGATTGCCGTCGGCGTCGGTGAGCTTGATGCCGGCGCGCACCGGCTGGCGGCCCTCGGGCTTCAGGCCGACACGCTTCGTCGCCGGTCCCTTTTCGAGGATGGCGCGCAGGGCGTCGGCACCGACGAAGGTGCCGGAGGCGCGAAGCTCCTTCGGGATCGCCCACATCAGCGCCCCGCTTGCCGGGTCGGTTTCAGGCGAAAGGTCCTGCCCATGCAGACAAAGCCCGGCTTCCAGCCGCAGGCTGTCGCGCGCGGCAAGGCCGACCCACTCGACGCGTTCGTCGTTCAGGAGCTTGGCCACCAGATCGCGCGCGTCCTTTTCCGGCAGGCCGATCTCGAACCCGTCCTCGCCGGTGTAGCCGGACCGGCTCATGAACCAGTTCGGCTTGGGCTCAACGCCGTGCATGAAAGTCAGCACATCGACATTCAGGCCGATGCCGCGCAGAACGTCCGCCGCTTCGGGACCCTGCACGGCGAGGAAAACGCGGTCGAGCGGTTCCACCTTCGCGTCAAAATCCTTCGCAAGGCTCTTGAGATGGGCCTCGTCGGCGGCCGCGTTGCCGGCATTGGCGACGACCATGAAGCGCTCGTCGCCAAGGCGCGTGACGATCAGGTCGTCGCGGATTCCCGCCTTGTCGTTGAGGAAGAAGGTCAGCTTCGACTGGGATTGTTCGAGCGCGCCGGCATCGATGGGGCAAGCGCGATTGATGAGCGCGGCAGCGCCCGGTCCTGTCACCAGGAACAGCTTCATGTGCGAGATGTCGAACAGGCCGACATGCTCGCGGCAATGCTGGTGTTCCTTCATGACGCCGGCCGGATAGGTCAGCGGCATCGACCAGCCGGCAAAGCCGCCGAACTTCGCGCCGGCCGCCTTGTGCAGGTCTTCGAGGGGAAGTGTTCGTAAAGTTTCGTCGCCCGCCATGACTTCTCCAGAGCAGCACGCTGCCAGCCGCCCCATGCGGCCAGTTCGCGCCCCTCTGTCTGAAGCCTGAGAGACTCGGCACCCCGGAACTCTGTCGGAGAGCCTTACACCTTCGGCGCGGGGCGAATGCCCCGACTTTCCAGAGTGTCGTTCCCGTCTACGGTTCTTTTGCCTGAGAGATTTCGGGCGATTTCCCCTTCGGCGGCAGCTTTCGCTGCTCTCTCCCGCAAACGGCTGGAGTCCCGAAAGACCCCTGACGACTCATCCATAGCCCGTGCGCGACGGATTGTCACCTCCCTGCGACGCGCGAAAATTCAGCAGCAAGTCGGACTTCAATCGGCGGGGGACTGGGTAAGCCTGTCGAGCCGGCTCTCGATACGGCCGATGAGTTGCCCCGTCTCGGCGTGCAGAAGCTTCAGCTTCGCCAGTTGCTCGCCGACCAGTCCCACAGCGGATTCGTCTTCCGGGTCGGTTGGCGCGGTTCCCATGCCATGCAGCAGCCACGACAGGCTGATGCTCAAAATGCCCGACATCCGGTTCATGCGCAGCGCGCTGGGCTGCGAACGGTCGCATTCCCAAGCCTTGATCGTCGAGGGTTTTACGCCCAGCCGCCAGGCGAGTTCCTTTGTCGAGAGGCCGCTTGCCGCGCGAGCACGCGAAAGCCTGCCGCCGAACGTGTCGAGATCCTGTTCCTGTTCAAAAATAGTCGTGGTGTCGGACACCCGAAACACCTCCTTTTTTGCTGGTTGAGGGAAAGCGCCGACCCTCGCGGCCGACGCACAAAGCATGACCAGCCAGGCCCGCAACCGCAAGGCTCGAATCCGATTTTTCCGATAAGTTACTGGAATAACAAGGGATTAATTGACCCGCTCCGGTGAAGCGGGACCTTTTCAAATACCCCCATACCAGTCGTAGCCGTAGTCTTCCCAATAGCCGCCGCGGCCCTGGCCGAAATCGGCGAAAGCCGAAACGAGTTCGATCCTGGAAAGATATTTCGGCATCTTGTAGCCGAGCTGGCGTTCGACGCGCGCACGCAGCGGCGCGCCGTTCTCGACCGGCAGCGGCTTGCCGTTCAGGCCATAGGCCAGGATGGTCTGCGGGTGGCGCGCGTCGACCAGATCGATCGAGCCGTAGTATTTGACGTCGCCGGACAGGCCGTGGTCGATCGTGTCGAGGCAGTGGAACATGACGTAGCGCGCCTCCGGTTTCACCACGGCCTGATCCAAAACAAGAGAGAGCGGCGTGCCGGTCCATTTGGCGATGCAGCTCCAGCCCTCGACGCAATCGTGCCGGGTGATCTGCGTGCGCGAGGGCATGTTGCGGATCTGGTCGAGCGACAGCGACAGCGGCTTCTCCACAAGGCCGATCACCTCCAGCCGCCAATCGGCGAAATTGTTGGCGAGCAGACCCTTGTAGGTATCGTCGTCGGGCGCGGTGACACCGTTCGGACGCATCGGCTGGCGGATGTCGGCTTCGGAAAATTCCGGTGCCAGTGCGTCGCGCGTGATGAGGCGCTGGGCGCGATGGGTCAGGTCGTTGGCGCCTTCGAGGAAGGAGCGCAGCCCGTCACCCATGCCGAGATGGCCGTCGAAGGCATCGCAACCGCCGAGCAGAAAGCCCGAGGCGCCAATGCCCGTGGCCGTGAGGAATTTGCGGCGGCTGATCTGGAACTTTGCCATGTCAGGCACTCCTCTCGCCACTATCGCCTTCATCGCCGGGCGGATCGGTGCGATACCAGCCGGTAATGATGGAACGCAGTTCGTTGATCGGCCCGGCGGCGAGGATCATCAGCATGTGGATGAGGAAGAACAGCACCAGCAGCACCATCACCGTGAAATGGATGGTGCGCGCGGTCTGGCGCCCGCCCAGCATCTCGTTCAGCCACGGCAGCACCGAATTCATCGAAGGAGACATGGCGAAGCCGGTGAGGATCATCAGCGGGAAGGCCACGAACAATACGCCGCCATAGGCGAGTTTCTGCAGCGTGTTGTAGTCACGCGCGTGGTGGAATTTCAGGCGCAGATGGGCGGCAATGTCGCCTGGCAGGCGCCGGAAGTCCTTGATGCGTGGCCACAGGTCGCGAGCGATGTGCCCGTTGAAGAGACTGGCGACGAGCCAGACGAGCAGCGTGGCGCCCAGCACCCAGGCAAAGAAGAAATGCACGACGCGCGCGGTGCCGAGATCGTAATAGGAGGGGATAGTCGCCCAGGACGGGAAGGCGCGCGCCCTCTCTCGCCCCGGTGGTCCCGACCAGCCGAGCACGCCCGTGGTGTCGAATGTGTGGCCGAAGATCCTTGTGAAGCCGCGCGGGCCGTTTTCGGTGTTCATGGCGCCGATCTGCAGGATCGTGTTGTCGTAGCCGAAGCCGGACTCCTGGCCGATATAAAGCTGTGGGCGGGCATTGAAGATCTGCAGGCCCGAGAGCAGCAGGAAGAAAAGCGCGATCGCCCACAGCCAGTGGGTCAGCCTCGTCCAGCGCGACTGGCGATAGACCAGCGGCCCTTTGCCGGATGGGGCTTCATCCACCAGGGACGGCTGATTGTGGACTGCGGCATCCATGTCTCGTGCCCTTCCGCCGCGTCTGCGCGGCCATGCGTTCATCTACGCCCAAATACGGGCGGATCGAAGCCGATGTTTCAGGCCGTTCACGAATTGTTGTGAAGCGCGGCCGCCCTCAACCGGCGCCGAGACTGACGGCGAGGTTGACCGCGGCTGCGACGATCACCGTGTTGAAGAAGAAAGAAACGACCGAATGGAGCAGCACGATGCGGCGCATCTGCGTGGTCGAGACTTCGGTATCGGAGGTCTGCGAGGTCATGCCGATAGTGGTGGAGAAGTAGAGGAAGTCCCAGCCTTCGGGCCGGTCCTTGCCGGCGAAGACAAGTCCGCCGACCGGCGTCTTTTTCGATTTGCTGCCGGAATCGGTTTCGTCGTCGTCGATCCAGTAGATATGGGCGTAGTGCAGCGCCGTCATCGCGTGGATGGTGAACCAGCCGAGCGGGATGGCGAGCAGGGCGCAGGCGAGCTCGACGGCATGGGGACTGCCCTTGCTGTTGATGACCTGGAACAGCGACAGGATCGATGCCGCCACCACGGCAGCCGTTATGATGAAGATCAAGAGGACCGGCAGGTCGGCGGCGCGCGCCCGTTTGCTCAGATAATCGGCCGTGAGCTTCGGCATCTCCCTCAGGATGAGAGCGCAATAGACCGCGAAGGCCACGTCCGCGCCGACGGGAAAAGCCAGCCGCGCGCCAAGGAAACCGGCGGCGACCGCTGCGACCAGTCCGCAAGCAGCCGCGATGACGAATTGGAGATGGCGGGCCAGGAACGTGTTTTCGGACGACGACATCGGCTTCAACCGGCCGATTTCAGCGCCCGCCGCAAGGCGCGGTCGAGTTCACCGAGGAAACGCGAGCGGTCCTCGCGCGTGAAGGAGGCGTTGTAGCCCTTGCTTTCGCCCGTCTCGCGCAGGTGCTGCTTCAGATCGCGCATCGCCACCGCCATGCCAATCGTCTCCGGTGTGAACGGCCGTCCGGTCGGCCCGACCACATGACAGCCCAGCGCAACCGTCCGAGCGGCCAGCGGGATGTCGGCGGTCACCACCACGTCGTTCGCCTTGGCATTCTCGACGATCCAGTCGTCCGCCGCATCGGCTTTTTCCTTGGGCACCACGACGTTGCGGACCATCGGATCGCGGGAAGGGCGCAGGCCGCCGTTCGAGACGAAGGTGACGGGTACGCCGTGCCGCTCCGCCACCTTCAACACCTCTTCTTTCACCGGGCAGGCGTCGGCATCGACGTAGATATGCGGTTCTGCGCTCAAGCCGGCAGCACGCCCGATTTCTTCGCCGTCCACTCGGAAATGTAGTCCATCAGGCCCGGCGACAGGCAGTCATATGGCTCCAGCCCGATTTTCTTCAACCGGTTGCGGATGCCCTTCATCCTCGCCGGCTGGACGCCGGATTCGATGATCGAGGACACGAAGGCGGCGAAGCCGGGCGGCGCCCAGCCGCTTTCCCGGAAACGCTCGGGATGGATGAAAGACAGGCCCTGGAACGGATGCTGGCGCTCGACCGGCCCGTGCATGTGGACGCCGCAGGCGCGGCAGGCATGGCGCTGGATCAGCGCCTTCTTGTCGACGACTCTCAGCTTCGACCTGTTGGCGGTGACCCTGACGTTGTCGCTCGGCACCACGGCGACGACCGAGAACAGCGCACCAGCCGGTTTCCAGCATTTCGTGCAGCCGCAGGCGTGGTTGTGCAGGACCTGCCCGGTGATCTCCACCGTCACCGGGTTGGTGATGCAGCCGCAGACCAGCGTGCCGCCCTTGAAGCGGGCGCTTTTCTTCGGCAGCCCCTTGTCGATGGCGGGATGGAGTTTTTCGGCCATTCTCTTACCCGATCAATAAACAACCACGCTCCTGATCGACTTGCCCTCGTGCATGAGGTCGAAGCCCTTGTTGATGTCCTCGAGCGTCAGCGTGTGGGTGATCATCGGGTCGATCTGGATTTTTCCCGCCATGTACCAGTCGACGATCTTCGGCACGTCGGTGCGGCCGCGCGCGCCGCCGAA
>CAZBBT010000176.1:0-5663 GCA_964490065.1 uncultured Mesorhizobium sp.
AGATGCGCCTTCAGCCCGTCGCGCTTCGGCGTCTCGATCGCGTATTGCGCCCAGGCCGAGCGCCCGTGAACGGGATTGCGCGCCGCCTTGACCACGTCGCCCAGGCCCTCGGCATAGCGGTCGGCGACCAAGCGGCGGGCCTCCATTTCCTCGTCGAGGATGGCGAGCTTCTCGATCAGGATGGCGGCCTGCAGCGTGTCGAGGCGCGAATTGATGCCGACATGGATGTTGTCGTATTGCGTCTCGCCCTTGCCGTGGAAGGCGAAGGACCGCAGCCTGTCGGCGAACGCGGTGTCGTTGGTGAACATGGCGCCGCCGTCGCCGTAGCAGCCGAGCGGCTTGGCCGGATAGAAGCTGGTGCCGGCGACGTGGCCGAAGGCGCCGCACATCGTGCCGTCGGCGGAACCGCCCGTCGACTGCGCCGCGTCCTCGATCACCAGCAGGTTTTCGCGCTTCGCGATGGCCATGATCGCGTCGTAGTCGGCGCAGAGGCCGAACAGATCGACGGGAATGACCGCCTTCGGCTTGAGCCGGCCTTCCTTCTTCACCATCTCGATCGCCGCTTCCAGGCTGGCGATGTCGATGTTGTAGCTGTCCGGATCGATGTCGACGAAGACCGGTTCGGCCTTGGCGAGCGCCACCACCTCGGCGGTCGCCGCGAAGGTGAAGCTCGGCACGAACACCGCGTCGCCCGGGCCGACGCCCGAGGCATAGAGCGGAAGAAGCAGCGCGTCGGTGCCGTTGGCGCAGGCGACGACGTGCTTGACGCCGACATAGTCGGCCAGCTTCTGCTCGAACTCGGCGACCTGGGGGCCGAGGATGTAGCGGCCTTCCTCGACGACCCGATCCATGGCTGCCTTCAGTCGGTCGCGGATTCTTTCGCGCTGTGCGCCAAGGTCGATGAACTGCATGTCGGGTCTCTTGTTCTGATTTTGTCGCCGCTGGTACCAGAGATAGGCCTATGGGAAAAGCCTGCAATGCTTGGTGCAGGCTTATCACCTGGGGCCGCGCGCCTTCGGAATTTCGGAAGCGCGAGAGCAAGAACTGTCCGCGTGCCGCTTCAGGCGGCGCCGTCGATCTCGTGCCGCCAGGGCGGATTGGCGCCCGCGCGGGAAACGGTCACCGCCGCCGCTTTGGCGCCCAGCGTCAGCGCCTGCCGGATCGCATCCTCCGACAGGGCAGGGATGTCGGCCTTGGTCAAAAGGCCCTGCTCGTGCAGCGAGGCAAGAACGCCGGCGTTGAACGTATCGCCGGCGCCGACCGTGTCCACCACCGCAACCTTTCGCGGTTGGACCGCGACAGTGTGATTGCGGCTGTAGGCGACGGCGCCCTTGCTGCCCTGCGTGATGATGATGAGCTTCGGGCCGCGCTCGAGCCAGGCGCGCACGACGTCCTCGGGAGATCCCGCTTCGCCGAACCAGGCGAGATCCTCGTCGGAGAGCTTGACGATGTCGGCCATCGCCATCATGCGCCGGATGCGCTCCGCGTGGCGCGCGCGGTCAGGTATGAAGCCCGGACGGATATTCGGGTCGAGCATCATGACGCGCCGTTGGTGTTCGCGCGCCATCAGCGCCTCGTAGGTCGAGCCGCACGGCTCGGGGATCAGGCTGATGGCGCCGAACAACACGGCGTTCACATCGTCGGCAAGGTCGGGCAGGTTCTCCGGCGACAACATCCGTCCGGCCGTGCCCTCGTCGTAGAAGACATAGCTGGCATGCCCGTCCTTCAGGTCGACGAAGGCCAGTGTCGTCGGCCGGGCCGAAAAGTGGGCATAGCGCGTGCCGGCCTTGCTTTCGGCCAGCACCCGCACGAGTTGCTGGCCGAACAGGTCGGTGGACAGGCCCGAGAAGAACTCGACCGGCGCGCCGAGCCGGCCGAGCGCGACCGCCGTGTTGAACACCGCTCCGCCGGCATAGGGAGCGAAGGCCGGCTCGTCGGCCGTCGAACGGCGCGGCAGCATGTCGATCAGGGCCTCGCCACAGCACAGGATCATCGGGTTTCAGGGCTCCGGCTTGAAAATGGCGATTGCGGACGTTGAAGCGGCGGTAGCCGAGCGGATTTGCCGCTCATCTGACGCTCGCCCCGCATGTCAAACGTTTCCCGACAGCGAATTCGAGCCGACAAGGAAACGTTCTGACAAGGGCAGGCTGGCGGCGCCGAGCGCGCGCGCGTGGATGCCCACGGTTCCTTCGCGGATGGCGGGGAGCCTCAGCCCTTCGGCGTCGATGCCCGCGACGGCCTTGCCGACCGCCTCGACCAGACGCCGGCGCACCGCCGAAGGCATCCAGCCGTCGATCACCGCCGCCTCGAAATCGATGACGGACGTGGCTGAAACGATGGCGTAGGCCAGCGCGTGCGAGGCCTTGTCGATCCAGTCGTCCAGGTCGCTGCCGATATCGCCCCAATCCTCCGGCGAGGACCACAGATGCGCGGCGTCGACACCGCGCGCGATGAGCGCCTTCTCCAGCATGGCGATCGAGGCGATGTCGATGAGCTGCGTCGGGATGTTGCCCGGCCCGGGCACCGGCATCGATCCGAGCGCTCCGGCATTGCCGGTGGGGCCGCCATAGAGGCGGCCGTTCAGCACGATGCCGCCGCCGGCGAAGGCGCCGATATAGAAATAGACGAAGTCGCGCAGGCCTCCGGTCTTGCCGAACACCAGTTCCGCGCCGCAGGCCGAGGTGGCGTCGTTCTGCAGGTATACCGGGAAGTCGCATAGCGCCTGGATCTCGGCCTTGATGTCGAGATGGCGCCATTCCTCCATGATCTCGCGCGGTGCGCCGGCGGCATCGGCCCAGCTCCACAGTTCGAAGGGGACCGCGATGCCGAGGCCGGCGATGCGCTGGTCCTGTGCCGGGGTCAGCGCCTCGCGCATCTCCGCGATGCTGGCGGCGACGAAAGCGACCGTCTCGCGCGGCGCCGGATAGCGGTAGGAATGCTGGCGCATGGCGCGCACCTTGCCGAGGAAGTCGATCAGCACCAGTTCGGCGCTGCGGCGGCCGATCTTCAGGCCAATGAAGAAGGCGCCGTCGGGGGCGAGCGCCATGGGGATCGACGGCTGGCCGATCCGCCCGCGCACCGGCTCCTGCCGCACAAGCAGGCCGTCTTCCTCCAGTTCGCGCATGATGACGGAAACGGTCTGGGCAGAGAGGCCCGTCATGCGCGCGATATCGGATTTGGCGAGGCTGCCGTGCTGGCGCACCAGCGACAGAACGATGCGCTCGTTGTGGTCGCGCATGCCGCTCTGGTTGGTGCCGCGATGGAAGCGGCTTGCGGTATCCAAGGAACCGCCGTGCTTGCCTGCGCCGCCTTGCAAAATCCCCTCCCGCAGCCTTCGCTGCTTTTGATCAGGATGAGCGGGGAAGGCAAGCGTGTCAATAATAAATCACTCTTATTTATTTATTGACAGCAGCTACCGGGTGATGTTTTCCTGCCTATGACGGGCAGCCGGACTGGGAAGTGACCGCTACCGTCGGGTCGCCGGCCGGCCGGCATTCGTTCCATCGGGAGGAAAGACATGGGCAAGTTGAAGTTCGTGACGGCTGCGGTTGCCAGCCTCGCCATCTATGGCGCCATGGCGGGCATGGCGCACGCCGCCGATATCGTCGGGCTGATTACCAAGACCGAGGGCAATCCCTTCTTCGTCAAGATGCGCGAGGGCGCAGAGGCCAAGGCCAAGGAACTGGGGCTCGATCTGCGCACATTCGCCGGCAAGTTCGACGGCGACAACGACAGCCAGGTCGCCGCCATCGAAAACCTGATCTCCGCCGGCGCCAAGGGCTTCGCCATCGTGCCGAGCGATTCGAGCGCCATCGTTCCGACCATCAAGAAGGCGCGCGATGCCGGCCTGCTGGTGATCGTGCTCGACACGCCGCTCGATCCGATCGACGCCGCAGACGCGACCTTCGCCACCGACAATTTCAAGGCCGGTGAACTGATCGGCGAGTGGGCCAAGGGCACGCTGGGCGACAAGGCCAAGGACGCCAAGATTGCTTTCCTCGATCTCGCCACCAACCAGCCGACGGTCGACTATCTGCGCGACCAGGGCTTCATGAAGGGCTTCGGCATCGACATCAAGGATCCGAAGAAGTACGGCGACGAGGACGATGCGCGCATCTGCGGCCACGAGATGACCGGCGGCGCCGAGGACGGCGGACGCACCGCGATGGAAACGCTGCTGCAGAAGTGCCCCGACGTGAACGTCATGTACACCATCAACGAACCGGCGGCGGCGGGCGGCTACCAGGCGCTGAAGGCCGCGGGCAAGGATGACGGGTCGGTTCTCGTCGTGTCGATCGACGGCGGCTGCCCCGGCGTGAAGAACGTCGAGGCCGGCATCATCGGCGCGACCTCGCAGCAATACCCGCTGAAGATGGCGTCGATGGCCATGGAGGCGATCGACAAGTTCTCCAAGACCGGCGAGAAGCCGAAGCCGACCGAGGGGCAGGAATTCACCGACACCGGCGCGACGCTGATCACCGACAAGCCGGTCGACGGTGTGCCGTCGATCAAGACCGACGAGGGTCTGAAGCTCTGCTGGGGCTGATCCCTTCCTAAAACCGAAAACAAGGCTAAGCTGACTACGGAAGAGGGTTTCAAAACCCTCTTCCCGTTGGCCACGCTATCCTGGGAGGGGATGCGATGAGTGACGATTCCGGCGGTTCGGCACATGCCGAGCGCGGCCTTGCCGGCCATGACCAGGCGGTCGCCTCCTTCGAGGAGGACAGGCGTTCGGGGCTGCGGCAAGTGCAGCGTTTCCTGCACGAATATCCGACGGCCATTCCCTTCATCGTGCTGCTCGTCGGCGTGCTGATCTTTTCGGTCATCGTCGGCGGCCGTTTCTTCGCGCCGTTCAATCTGTCGCTGGTGCTGCAGCAGGTGACCATCATCGGCGTGTTGGGCATCGCGCAGACTCTGGTCATCCTCACCGCCGGCATCGACTTGTCGGTTGGCGCCATCATGGTGCTTTCCTCGATCGTCATGGGAAGGCTCGCCGTGGTCGTCGGGTTTCCACCGGAGATCGCCTTTGCGCTCGGGCTGGTCACGGGGCTGGTCTGTGGGCTCATCAACGGCGTGCTGGTTGCGGTGGTAAAACTGCCGCCCTTCATCGTCACGCTCGGCACCTGGAGTGTCTACGGCTCGATGGTCATCTACGTCTCGCATTCGGAGACGATCAGGGCGCAGGACATCGAAAACACGGCTCCGCTGCTGCAATGGCTCGGCCACACGATCCGGCTCGGGGGAGGGGCGGTGCTGACCTACGGCGCGATCGCCATGATCCTGATCGCGATCGTGGTCTGGTACATCCTCAATCGCACTGCCTTCGGCCGCCACGTCTACGCCACGGGCGATGATCCGGAAGCGGCGCGGCTGGCCGGCATCAACACGCGCAACACGTTGATCGCCGTCTATGCGCTGGCCGGCTTCATTTGCGCGGTCGCGAGCTGGGTTCTGATCGGCCGCATCGGCGCGGCCTCGCCGCTCGGCAACCAGACCGCCAATCTCGACGCCATCACCGCCGTCGTCATCGGCGGCACGTCGCTGTTCGGTGGGCGCGGCTCGCTGGTCGGCACGCTGTTCGGCGCGCTGATCGTCGGCGTTTTCCGCAACGGGCTGGCGCTCGCCGGCTTCGATTCGCTCTGGCAGGAATTCACCGTCGGCAT
>CAZBBT010000177.1:0-5550 GCA_964490065.1 uncultured Mesorhizobium sp.
GCCACAACGCACCGACGCTGTTGAATTTCGGCCGGGCAGCGTTGTCGGCGTCTCCCTCCCCCCTGTGGGGAGGGGACAGGGGTGGGGGTGCTGGACGGTCACGATAAGCTTTCTCCTCACCCTCCTGCTATGGCTCGCTCTTCCTGGTGCAGCCTTCGCCCATGCGGCGCTGATCTCCGCCGATCCAGCCGACAACACCCTGCTTGCAAAGGCACCGGCGCGCTTCTCGCTCACCTTCAACGAGCCGGTCTCGCCGCTCAAGCTGACGCTGGTCCGTCCCGACGGCATGTCGCTCCGGCTTCCCGACTTCCGCGTCGATGGCGCCACGATCGCCATCGACGCACCGAAGGAACTCGAGCGAGGCACGCATGTGCTGAGCTGGCGCGTTGTGTCGGCCGACGGTCATCCGATCGGCGGCTCGCTGTTGTTTTCCATCGGCGAGGCGAGCACGGCACCTGCGGTCACAGAACCGGTCGATTGGCCGCTGCGCATGGCGATCTGGACCGGCAAGGTTCTTCTCCATGCCGGTCTCTTCCTCGGCATCGGCGGCGCCTTCGCGCTGGCCTGGCTGGCGCGCGGCCGCGACGGTTCAGGAGCCATCGCGGCCTTCCTCCTGCTCGGGCTCGCCGCGGCGCCCCTGTCGCTCGGCCTGCAAGGCCTCGATGCCCTGGGCGCGCCGTTGTCGCACTTCGCCGATCCCGCGATCTGGCGAGCCGCACTTTCCACAAGCTTCGCCTGGACGGTGCTGATCGCTGCCGTCGCCCTCGGCCTCGGCCTGCTGTCGCTGGTTCTGCCGGGCCGCCGACTCATCTCGCTGGCAGCCCTTGCCGGCACGGGCGTTGCACTCGCGGCCAGCGGCCATGCCAGTGCGGCCGAACCGCAAGGACTGACCCGCCCGCTGGTCTTCCTGCACGGCACAGGCATCGCCTTCTGGACCGGAGCATTGCTGCCGCTTGGCCTCGCGCTGAAAAGACAAACGCCCGACGCCGCCGCCTTCCTCACCCGCTTCTCGCGCACGATCCTGCCGGTCGTTGCCGTGCTGGCCCTCTCCGGCGTCGTCCTGGCCGTCATCCAGGTGCAGACGCCGGGCGCGCTGCTGACGACTGCCTACGGCCGATTGCTGACGGCAAAACTCGCGCTGCTCGTCGTCCTGCTCGGCATCGCCGCGCTCAACCGCTGGCGATTGACCGCGCCGGTCGAAAGCGGCGTTGCCCCAGCCCGTGCGGCTCTCGCCCGTTCGATCGCGATCGAAATACTGATCGTCCTCGCCGTCTTCGGCGTCGCCTCCGGCTGGCGCTTCACGCCGCCGCCCCGCGCGCTGGCGATCGCCGCCGCCGAGCCGGCCGCGATCCACATTCATACGGCAAAGGCGATGGCGGACCTTTCGATCACGCCCGGCCACGCCGGCGAGACCGCCGCCTCCATCGTCATCATGGCCGGCGACTTCGGTCCGCTCGACGCCAAGGCGGTGACGCTGGTCCTGTCCAAGCCCGATTCCGGCATCGAGCCGCTGAAACGCGAGGCGAAGAAACCCGGCGACGGCACCTGGCGCATCGACGATCTCGTCATCCCCATAGCCGGCCGTTGGAACGCACGCCTCGACATCCTCGTTTCCGACTTCGACATGGTGCAGATCGAAGCGCCGATCGATATCCGGCCCCAAAGATCGGCACAGTGATCGCCATCAAAGCGATTGCCCGCCCCGATCGATTGAAGTATCCGCGGCCCGCATGCCATCATGGCCGGCGACGACAGGGCATCACGCATTGAAGGACGCAACGATGGACAAAGCCGAAATCGGCCTGATCGGCCTTGGCACGATGGGCTCCAACCTGGCGCTCAACATCGCCGAAAAGGGCCATCGCATCGCCGTCTTCAACCGCACTGTTGCCCGTGTCGACGAGTTCAAGGCCAATGCCGGCGAACTGGCCGACCGCATCGTGCCCTGCCACAGCCTGGCCGAACTCGCGGACGCCATACGACCGCCCCGCCCGGTCGTCATCATGGTGCTGGCCGGCAAGACGGTGGACGAGCAGATCGCCGCACTTCGCGGCGAACTCGAAGCCAACGACATCATCATCGACGCCGGCAATGCCAATTTCCACGACACGGTGCGCCGCTTCAAGGAACTGGAAGGCTCGGGCCTGACCTTCATCGGCATGGGCGTGTCCGGCGGCGAGGAAGGCGCCCGCCACGGCCCGTCCATCATGGTCGGCGGCACGGAGGAGAGCTGGCGGCGCGTCAAGGATGTGCTCACCGCCATCTCGGCCAAGTTCAAGGGCGAGCCCTGCGCCGCCTGGCTGGGACCCGACGGCGCCGGCCATTTCGTCAAGACCGTCCACAACGGCATCGAATACGCCGACATGCAGATGATCGCCGAGATCTACGGCATATTGCGCGACGGCTTAAGCATGGCCGCGAAGGACATCGCGCCCGTCTTCGCCGAGTGGAACGAGGGACGGCTCAATTCCTACCTGATCGAGATCACCGCCAACGTGCTCGTCGCCGACGATCCGAAGACCGGCAAGCCGGTGGTCGACATCATCCTCGACCGCGCCGGCCAGAAGGGCACCGGCAAATGGTCGGTCATCGAGGCGCAGCAGCTCGGCATTCCGGCCACGGCAATCGAGGCGGCGGTCGCGGCGCGCGTGCTGTCCTCGCTGAAGGACGAACGGCTCGCCGCCGAGAAGGCCTACGGCGCGCTGGCCGTCGAGAAGATCGGCGGCGCGAAGGATGCGCTGCTGAAAGACTTGGAGCTTGCGCTCTTCGCCGGCAAGATCGCCGCCTATGCGCAAGGGTTCGCCGTCATGGCCGGCGCCTCCAAGGAGTTCGGCTGGAACCTGCCGATGCCGACCATCGCCAGGATCTGGCGCGCCGGCTGCATCATCCGCTCCGCCATGCTGGACACCATGGCGGAAGCGTTTTCCAGCGGCGGCGCGGAGAAGAACCTCCTGATGGCGCCGGCCTTCGTGGCGCTGATGAGCCAAGCGCATCCTTCGCTGCGCCGCGTCGTCGCCCGCGCTGCCGAGGCTGGCCTGCCGGTGCCGGCCCTGGCCTCCGCGCTCGGCTATTTCGACGCCTACCGGCAGGGCCGCGGCACTTCGAACCTCATCCAGGCGCAGCGCGATTTCTTCGGCGCGCACGGCTTCGAGCGCATCGACGACAAGGGCGCGTTCCACGGCCCGTGGGAGTGAGCAGCCGATACGCCGCAGGCGAATTGAAAGGTCCGGTGGACCTTTCAAAGGTTGCGAACGCCGGGGAGTTGCCGCAGGCAGCGGGCCCACGGCCGGCTAGCGACTGATCCCTCCCCTTGAGTGGTGAGAAGCGGTTCGCGCAGCGGACGAAAAGCCGATTGCCTGGCTTTCGAGCTTCGAACGTGGCCAGGCCTCGGGTCCGGCCTTTGGCCGGCCCGAGGACAAGCTCCGTCGCGGCGGAGATGGGTTCCTTCACGCACACCTATTCGTTGCCACGCTGCGGAAATCCGCCCTGGCTATTGTCAAGGAACGCTCCCGGTCCGAGGGGAACCAGGGAGAAGTCGGGACACGGCGGCAAAGCGCCAGGGTCTTTCGCTCAGGACGTGTCGAACGCAGGCACCGCCGGGGCGATCGGCCAACGAATCGCCGGCCCGGAAATTCCGCCGGATGGCCGGCCGGCTCGTGGATCGGCCGCACCGGCGAACAGCGCGGTCCGCGCCAGCATGGCGCACAGCATCAGCGCCAAGGCGCGGAAGCTTGCCGCAAGGCGCGCCGCGTCGCTCGCCGAGTTCGGTGCATCCGGCGGGACCGCCGCGCCGGGCGGCAGGCCCATGACGAAGGCCCACGCCTCCGCCTCGCCGTGGCTCAGAATCCCGAGCAACTGCTGGCGGCGCAGCCAGGGAAGGCAGGCGGCAAGCTCGGCCAGGCAGGCGAGGGCGAACAGCAGCGCCACCATGCGCTCCAGCACATCGCGGTTCCAGTTCGCATTCCTGTCCCAGCCGTCCATTCCGGTCTCCAATTCAGCCGGGCCAAGTATGGACGAGGTACAGGGGGTGTGAACAAAACGGCAGAGAAGATTCTGTCGACGTTCCGGAAAAACCAACGGAAACAAGGCCTCCGACCTTTCGGGGGAATGCCGGCTCGGCGTTTTTTCGCAACAGGTGCTGCCTGTCTTTCATGTCGAGGCATGGATGAAGCGCGGGACGGTGCAGAACGGGATGCCTGCTGCGCCGTCCCGCGCGGCCGCACCGTTCAGGCATGGGTCCCGGCTCTCGCCTCCCATCCTTCGGACGCTCGGCAGCGGCCGGGATGACGGCTTGGGCCGGTGCTTCGGCAGATCTCCAACGTCGGCGATGGAGCGGGAGCCCGGTGCTTACGCTCCGTGCCGCAAACTCACGCCGCTGCCCTTGTCGAACAGCGCCACCTTCTCGGCGTTCCAGCCGAACCGGACGGGCTCGTCGACCGTGACAGCCGTCTGCGCCGGCGCGGTGGCGCGCAGGTGCAGGTCGCCGACTTTCAGCGTGATGATCTTCTCCACGCCATGGTTTTCGACATCGTGCACCAGGGCCTCGACCGGCGCACCGGATTCGAGGAGGACATCCTCGGGGCGGATGCCGAAGACGAGCGGCCGGCCGTCGGCCGCGCCGCCCGCCCTCGTGCCCCCCACCCCGATGCCCCCCAAACCGGCCCCCAGCGGAAGCTCGAAACGCGTCGGCGTCATCACCGCGCGGCCGTCGACCAGCCTTCCATCCATCAGATTCATCGGCGGCGAACCGACGAAACTCGCCACATAGGTGTCGCGCGGGTCGTTGTAGATCTGCTGCGGCGTGCCGGTCTGGACGATGCGGCCGCGATTGAGCACCCCCACCTTGTCGCCCATCGACATCGCCTCGATCTGGTCGTGGGTGACGAACAGGAAGGTGGCGCCGAGCTGCATCTGCAGATTCTTCAGTTCCGTGCGCAGCGCCTCGCGCAGCTTCGCGTCGAGCGCCGACAACGGCTCGTCCATCAGGAACACGCGCGGCTTGCGCACGATCGCGCGGCCGATGGAGACGCGCTGCATCTCGCCGCCCGATAGCCGATCGACCTTGCGGTCGAGCAGATGCTCGATGCGCAGCGTCCTGGCGGCGCGGGCGACGCGGTCCCTGATCTCGTTCTCGGGCAGGCGGCGGATCTTCGGCTTCAGCGGAAATTCGAGGTTCTCGCGCACCGTATAGCGCGGATAGAGCGAATATTGCTGCAGCACCAGCGCCACGTCGCGCTCGGCCGCGCCCCAGTCGGCGACGTCGACGCCGTCGATGAAGACCTGCCCCTCGGTCGGTTGCTCCAAGCCGGCGATCAGACGGAGCGTCGTCGTCTTGCCGGCGCCGGTTTCGCCCAGCAGCACGAAGAATTCCCCATCCGCAATGTCGATGTCGAGCTTCGACAAGGCGGTGTGGTTGCCGAATTTCTTGGTGATGTTTTTCAGTTGGATGTGGGCCATGGTCAGTGACGTCCCATGATACGATCGAAACGGCGCATTCCTTCGCGCCCCCCTCTGTCCTGCCGGACATCTCCCCCACAAGGGGGGAGATTG
>CAZBBT010000178.1:0-5537 GCA_964490065.1 uncultured Mesorhizobium sp.
AAGTCCCCCTCCCCCTTGTGGGGAGGGGTCAGGGGTGGGGGTGGAGCGCCATATGCGATAGCCCTGCCGGCCAAAGCCCGGCTGGGTGAAGGTCGCCTGAACTGCCGAGGGGCTTTTCACGGCAGGATGAATGCGACGATAGCGGACAGAGTGGAGAAAAAGAGAGGCGCAGAATTCCCTGAGCAATCAGAAGACTCTGTTTTCGTTTGGCTTTCCGGAACGTCGAAAAGATTTCCGCACCCGTTTTGTTCACACCCTCCCGGCCTCCTTCATACTTGGCCTGCGTGAATTGGAGACCGGAATGGCTGGTTGGGACAGGAATGCGAACTGGAACCGCGATGTGCTGGAGCGCATCGTGGCGCTGCTGTTTTCGCTGGCCTGCCTGGCCGAGCTTGCCGCCTGCCTTCCCTTCCTTCGCCGCCAGCAGTTGATCGGGATTCTCAGCCACGGCGAGGCCGAGGCGTGGGCCTTCGTCATGGGCCTGCCGCCGGAAATGGCGGTCCCGGCGGATGCGCCGCCCGACGACGCGGCCCGCCTCGCGGCAAGTTTCCGCGCGCTGGCGCTGATGCTGTGCGCCATGCTTGCGCGGGTGGCGTTGCTCGCTCTCCCCGACGCCGTCGGCTCGCAAGCCGATCGGCCGTCGCACGGGATTTCCGGGCCGGCGGTTCGCTGGCAGCGCGCGCCGGCGCCGTCCGCGCCGGACACGTCTTAGGGCGAAGCCCCTCGGCGCGGCCTCATGCCTG
Source organism: uncultured Mesorhizobium sp. (assembly GCA_964490065.1). GTDB lineage: Bacteria > Pseudomonadota > Alphaproteobacteria > Rhizobiales > Rhizobiaceae > Mesorhizobium. The sequence goes on from CAZBBT010000178.1 coordinate 744, forward strand.
AGCGGCGACGGCATTTCCAGAACCTGGCGGACAATTATTGCGTCGCCGGGAATGCGGGCGTGCGCTTTCCGCACGCAAGCGAGAAACAGGGACGCCCTTCCCGCAAGGGAAAGGCGCCGGGCCTCGATCGCTCAATCGGCCTTGGCGATGTGCCAGACGCCGCCGACGCCGTCGCCTGTCACGTCGCCAGCCTTCTTGTCCTTGACGAAGGTGTAGAGCGGATGGCCCTCATAGGCCCACATCTTGGTGCCGTCGGTGCGGTCGATGACGGTCCATTCGCCGTCCGCCTTGGCGTCGGCCTCGGCCTTGAGCGGCGGCCAGTTGGTGGCGCACTTGTCGTAGCAGTTCGACTTGCCGGCCTCGTCCTTGTCGAAGGTGTAGAGCGTCATGCCGTTGGCGTCGGTGTAGATCTTGGCGCCGTTGACCTCGGCCACCTTCCACGCATCGGCGGCAAGCGAGACGGCGGTGCCGGCCAGCAAGGCAGCCAGCCCGAATACGATCGTCTTCATGGAAATCTCCCTGTCTGGAGAACCGCCTAAAATGCGGCCCTGCAGAGTGAACGTCGTCGGCCCTGCGTTTCGTCCCGCATCGACCGCGACCATCGGGCGCGCCCCTCGATGGTGCCCACGCGATGGTGATTGGCGCCCCGCACCGGCCGCGGCTATATCGCCGGCGCGGCATCGGAGCGGCATATGGCATTGGACATCGGATACGTCAGCGCGGTCGGGGCAGGGGCCCTGTCCTTCCTGTCGCCCTGCGTGCTGCCGCTGGTGCCGCCCTATCTCTGCTACATGGCGGGCGTCTCGGTGGACGATTTTCGCGGCGACGCCGGCGCGGCCGCCAGGGCCGGCGCCCGCGGCGCGCTGCTTGCCGCTTCCGTCGCCTTCGTGCTCGGCTTCTCCACCGTCTTCGTCGCGCTCGGCGCCGGCGCCTCGACCATCGGCCGCTTCCTGCGCGTCTGGCAGGAGCCGCTGGCGATGGTCGCCGGCGTCCTCATCATCGTCATGGGGCTGAACTTCCTCGGCATCCTGAAGATCCCGCTGCTGTCGCGCGAGGCGCGCTTCCAGAGCCAGGGCCGGCCGGCGAGCGCGGTGGCCGCCTACGTCATGGGGTTGGCCTTCGCTTTCGGCTGGACGCCCTGCATCGGCCCGGTGCTGGGGCCGATCCTGACGCTGGCCGGTGGCCGCGAGACGGTGAGCGAGGGCGCATTGCTGCTCGCCGCCTATTCGCTGGGGCTCGGCATCCCCTTCCTCGTCGCCGCCCTGTTTTCCGGCGCCTTCATGCGCTTCCTGGGAAAATTCCGCGTCCATCTCGGCCGCGTCGAGAAGGCGATCGGCGCGCTGCTGGTGGTGGCCGGCATATTCTTCCTCACCGGCGGCGTCCAGACGGTGTCCTACTGGCTGCTGGAGAATTTCCCGGTGTTGGGGCAACTCGGGTAAGCGCCGCAATTTCGCCGGATTGGTGAAATGCCAAGCCAATGCTAGAAGGCGTCGCACCGAATCCCCGTCAATCAGGCTCTTCCATGACTTCTCGCTCCTGCCTGTCCATCATCCTTGCCGCCGGCGAGGGCACGCGCATGAAAAGTGCCATGCCGAAGGTCCTTCACAAGGTCGCCGGCCTGCCGATGGTGGCGCATGTGGTCAAGGCGGCCGAGGCGGCCGGCGCCGGCACACTCGCGCTGGTCATCGGCCATGGCGCCGAAGCCATGCGCGAGGCGGCGGAGAAGCTGGCGCCCAAGGCCGATATCTTCGTGCAGGAGAGGCGCCTTGGCACCGCGCACGCGGTGCTGGCCGCGCGTGAAGCCATCGCACGCGGCCATGACGACATCCTGGTCATGTACGGCGACACGCCGCTGATCGACGCCGAGGTGCTTCTGACCGCGCGCGAGAAGCTCGCCGAAGGCGCGGCCGTGGTGGTCATCGGCTTCCGCACCGACAGGCCAACCGGCTACGGCCGCCTGATCGAGAAGGACGGCAAGCTCGCCGCCATTCGCGAGGAGAAGGACTGCACCGACGAGGAGCGTCGCATCACCTACTGCAATTCCGGCATCATGGCGGTGGCCGGCAGTCATGCGCTCACCTTGCTCGATGCGGTCGGCAACGCCAACGCCAAGGGCGAATACTACCTCACCGACATTGTCGAGATCGCCGGCGCGAAGGGACTGGGCGTGGTCGCCACGGAGGCGAGCTTCGAGAATGCGCTGGGCATCAACAACCGCGCCGAACTGGCGGCCGCCGAGGCGATCTGGCAGGGCCGCCGCCGCCGCGCCGCCATGCTCGACGGCGTGACGCTCGTCGCGCCGGAGACGGTGTTCTTCTCGCACGACACAGAGATCGGGCCGGATACGCTGGTCGAGCCGAACGTCGTGTTCGGCGTCGGCGTGAAGATCGGTTCGAACGTGACGGTGCGCGGCTTCTCGCATTTCGAAGAGGCCGAAATCGCCGACGGCTGCCAGGTCGGACCCTATGCGCGGCTTCGGCCCGGCGCGAAGCTGCGGGAGGACGCCCATATCGGCAATTTCGTCGAGGTGAAGAACACGACCGTCGAGCGCGGCGCCAAGGCCAATCACCTCGCCTATCTGGGCGACGGGCGCGTCGGCGCCGGCTCCAACATCGGCGCGGGCACCATCTTCTGCAACTATGACGGCTACGGCAAGTTCTTCACCGATATCGAGGCGAACGCCTTCATAGGCTCCAACAGTTCGCTGGTGGCGCCCATTACCATCGGAGCCGGGGCCTATGTGGCAACCGGCAGCGTCATCACCGAAAGCGTTCCGCCCGACGCGCTTGCCTTCGGCCGCGCGCGCCAGACCACCTTGCCGGGCAAGGCAAAGCAGTTGCGCGAAAGGCGGGCGGAAGCGGCGGCGGCGAAAAAGAAGAAGTGAGCCCGGACGGCAAGTCGACGGCAAGTTCCTTCGTCTCCGCTAACTGGACTTCGATCGCCGCCTGCCATAGTGACGGCCCGGATTCGCGTTCTGCTGATACGGTGCGAAACGCAATGTGACTTTTCGGAAATCCCGACGCTCGCTAGAGAACCGGCGGGCAAGGAAAAACTGGGGCAGAAATCATGTGCGGAATTGTCGGGATCGTCGGCCGGACCCCTGTGGCGCCGCTGATCGTGGATGCGCTGAAGCGGCTTGAATATCGCGGCTACGATTCCGCGGGCGTCGCCACCTTGGAGCACGGAGAACTCGGTCGCCGCCGTGCCGAGGGCAAGCTGGTCAATCTCGAGCGCCGCCTGCAGGAGGAGCCGCTCGCCGGCTTGATCGGTATCGGCCACACCCGCTGGGCCACCCACGGCGTGCCGAACGAGACCAATGCGCACCCCCATTTTTCCAACGGCGTCGCTATCGTCCACAACGGCATCATCGAGAATTTCGCCGAACTGCGCGACGAACTGATCGCCGACGGCTACGAGTTCGCCTCGCAGACCGATACCGAGGTGGTGGCGCACCTGGTCTCGCGCGAACTGGACAAGGGGGCTGCACCCGTCGATGCCGCGCACCGCGCGCTGAAGCGGCTGGAGGGCGCCTTCGCGCTCGCCATCATGTTCAAGGGCGACGAGGACCTCATCGTCGGCGCCCGCAACGGCCCGCCGCTCGCGGTCGGCCACGGCGACGGCGAGATGTTCTTGGGCTCGGACGCCATCGCGCTCGCTCCCTTCACCAATTCCATCACCTATCTGGAGGACGGCGACTGGGCCGTGGTTCGCCGCAAGGCGGTCGACGTCTTCGACATGGATGGCAACAGGGTCGAGCGCAAGCGCCAGCAGTCCATCGGCACCTCGTATCTGGTAGACAAGGGCAACCACCGGCATTTCATGGAAAAGGAGATCCATGAGCAACCGGAAGTGATCTCGCACACGCTGGCGCATTATCTCGATTTCACCGCCGGCCGCTCCAAGCCGCTCGACCTGCCGTTCGATTTCGCCAGGGTCGACCGGCTGGCGATTTCGGCCTGCGGCACCGCCTATCTCGCCGGGCTGATCGGCAAATACTGGTTCGAGCGCTATGCCCGCCTGCCGGTGGACATCGATATCGCCTCCGAGTTCCGCTACCGCGAGATGCCGCTATCGGCGGGAGACGCCGCGCTGTTCATCTCGCAGTCCGGCGAGACGGCCGACACGCTGGCTTCGCTGCGCTATTGCCGCAGCCAGGGCATGAAGATCGGCGCCGTGGTCAATGTGCGCGAGTCGACCATCGCGCGCGAGAGCGACGTGACGCTGCCGACACTGGCCGGCCCCGAGATCGGCGTCGCCTCGACCAAGGCCTTCACCTGCCAGCTTTCCGTCATGGCCTCGCTGGCGGTTCGCGCCGCCGCCGCGCGCGGGAAAATTTCGGGCGACGAGGAAAAGGCGCTGGTGCGCAGTCTCTCGGAAGCGCCGCGCTTCGCCAACCAGGTGCTGCAGAAGCTGAGCGACCAGATCGAGAAGCTGGCGCGTGAACTCGCGCACTACAAGCATGTGCTCTATCTCGGCCGCGACACCAACTTCCCGCTCGCCATGGAAGGCGCGCTGAAGCTCAAGGAAATCTCCTATATCCACGCCGAGGGCTATGCCGCGGGCGAGCTGAAGCATGGCCCGATCGCGCTGATCGACGAGCACATGCCGGTCATCGTCATTGCCCCGCACGACCGCATCTTCGACAAGACCGTCTCCAACATGCAGGAGGTCGCGGCGCGCGGCGGCAGGATCATCCTCATCACCGACGCCAAGGGTGCGGCGCATTCGACGGTCAAGACGATGGAGACGATCGTGCTGCCCGACGTGCCGGAGATACCAGCAGCCAGCGGTCGA
>CAZBBT010000179.1:0-5487 GCA_964490065.1 uncultured Mesorhizobium sp.
GGCGGCCGCACGCCGATCTCCGCCAAGCTGGTGGCCAATCTGATCACCCGCGCCGGCGCCGACCGGGTGCTGACGATGGATCTGCACTCCGACCAGATTCAGGGCTTCTTCGACATCCCGACCGATAACCTGTTCTCCGTCCCGGTCATGGCCCGCGACGTCAAAACCAAATACAAGCAGCTCGCCAACTGCATGGTGGTCTCGCCGGACGTCGGCGGCGTGGTGCGCGCACGCGCGCTGGCGAAACGCATCGACAGCCAGCTCGCCATTGTCGACAAGCGCCGCGAGCGGCCGGGCGAATCGGAAGTGATGAACGTCATCGGCGATGTGCGCGGCAAGGACTGCCTGCTCTTCGACGACATCGTCGACTCCGGCGGCACGCTGTGCAATGCGGCCGATGCCCTGCTGGAAAAGGGCGCTTCCAGCGTCACTGCCTACATCACCCACGGCGTGCTGTCGGGCGGCGCGATCGCCCGCATCACCGGCTCGAAGCTGCAGGAACTGGTCATCACCGATTCCATCCAGCCGACGCAGGCCGTGCTCGACGCGGCGAATATCCGCGTCGTCTCGATCGCCGACCTGATCGGCGAGGCCATTTCGCGTACGGCGACGGAAGAGTCGGTATCCAGCCTGTTCGATTGAGCGCCGCGGCGAAAAGCTCCGACTAGCCGAGGCAGAGCATCGCAAGAATTCCTCCACGGCAACTGCCGAACGCCCGGTTCACACCAGAGGCAACACCCTTGGCGCGTCGGACGCGGAAGGTCGGCTTGCCCGAAACGGCGGCCCTGCATCCCCCGATCGCTTTCTTGATCATCGCGCCTTCACCAGATTGCGGGCCGACGAAATCCAGGCGACGTCATCTTGGAGTTCCTTGTAGGCGCTCATAACCAACGCGCGGAACCAGCGACTTCCGGGATCGTTGGCAAGGCGAAAACTCCACACGAAGGAGAACGAAGTCGGTTTTATCGCGATAGGAGATTCCATGGCGCGCAACCCGAAGCTTTCGATCGCCCCGTCCATCACCAGCGGGGTCATGGTGGCAAGCAGGTTGGTTTGAGCCAGCAGCGCGGGAACCTGCGAGAAATTCGGAACCGATGCGCCGATCGTCCTCCTCACGCCCTGCTCGTCCGCCGCCCTTTCAACGTCACTCTTTCCCCGCTCACCGAGTTGCACCTGGATGTGCGGCCACCGCGACCAGGCCTCGGCGCCCCACGAAGCAATAGCTGGATGGCCCTTGCGTGCGAAGGTGACCGAGTGAAGCTCTCCCGCCGAGGCGCGCTCTACGCCTTCGGGCACGGCCGTAGAGGTGGTGACAAGGGCTAGGTCAAGGCGGCTCTCGGCGATGGCGATCATTGTCTGCTCGCTCGGTGCCAACCATTCCACCGAAATATCCGGCGCCAGCCGCTGCGCTTCGGCAATCACCCTGGGCAGCAAGGTCGGCGCGAAGTCCGCGATCGCCAGGCGGAAAACCCGCCTGCTCGTCGCCGGCTCAAAAGGCTCAGGCGGTGAGACAATCCGCTGAATGCTGCGCAGGATCGGCCGCACGTCCTCGATAAGACTTTGCGCGAAAGGGCTCGGCGCCATACCGCCGCCAATCTTGACCAGAAGCGGATCGCCAAGCTGCTCGCGCAGCCGCCCCAGCGAATGGCTCACCGCGGACTGGGTACGCCCCAGCCGTGCGGCGGCGCGCGTGACGCTGCCTTCGCTCATGAGAACCTCGAAAGTTACAAGGAGGTTCAGGTCCAACCTACCCAAATCAATCTCGTGCATGATGAATGAAATCTATTCGTTGGACTACATCATGAATGTAAGCGAAAGAATGCTCCCATCACAAGAGGAAGGAGGAGCAGCGATGACACAACAACGGCAGAGCGCGCGCGCGTTTGTTGAACGCGCCTTCGACGACTTCGTCGCCGCCATGAGCCTGCCGATGGTGGCCCTGGGCGATCGCTTGGGTCTGTACAGGGCCATGGCTGGCGCGGGACCGCTGACCTCGGCCGAATTGGCGGCACGAACCGGGACGGCTGAGCGTTATGTAAGGGAATGGTTGTCTCAGCAGGCTGCGGGAGGCTACGTCGCCTATGACGGCGCGACCGGTCGCTTCGCCCTCCCTGACGAGCATGCGGCGGTTCTGGCGGATGAATCAAGCCCGCTGTTCCTCGGCGGGGCCTTCCAGTTGGCCTTCGGTTATACGCATTCGGCACGGCACGTCCTGGAGGCGTTCCGAACCGGTGAAGGCGTCGCCTACGATCACCAGGACCACGACGTCCTGGCGGGGGTGGAGCGGTTTTATCTGCCCGCCTATACGGAGAACCTGACCACGACATGGATCCCGGCCCTCACAACCGTACCGGAGAAGCTTGAGGCCGGCGCCCGCATCGCCGATGTGGGCTGCGGCCACGGCGTGTCAACACTCCTTCTGGCGCAGGCCTATCCCGCTTGCGAGGTCGTGGGATTCGACTATCACGCCGGCTCGATCGAACGGGCGCGGGAAAGAGCCCGGACGGCCGGTCTGGCCGACAGGGTTCGTTTCGAGGTTGCGAGCGCAACGGAGTTTCCTGGCCACTACGATCTTGTCCTGCTGCTGGATTGCCTTCACGACATGGGCGATCCGGAGGCGGCGTGCCGGCACATCCGCGCGGCGCTCGCGCGTGACGGCACCCTGCTGATTGTCGATCCACTGGCAGGCGATCGTCTGGAGGATAACCTCACCCCGTTGGGGCGCGCCTACTACGCAGCATCGACACTTAACTGCGTGCCGACGTCGCTGTCCCAGCCGGGAGGCCTGGCGCTCGGCGCTCAGGCCGGAGAAGCGCGCCTGCGCGATGTGGTGACGCGGGCCGGATTCAGCCGCTTTCGCCGCGCGGTCGAGGCTCCGTTCAATCTGGTGATCGAGGCGAGGCGCTGAGCGTAACGAAAGTCCCTAGCCCGACGAACTCACTCATCGACGTATTTACGCTTGGGGGCGGCTTGGCAACAGCAGGAGGTGCATAGTCATGAGCCTTTCGAAAAGCAGCGACAATGCCATTCCCGTCGAGGCATGGAACACGGTCCTGTTCGAGAAGTTCAGCCGCTTCCGCTGGGCCGTCACGACCGGGCTGTCCGCCCACAGCGACGAACTGCTCGGCCGGCGGCCGTATCTCTCCGGAGCGCATGTGCTCGACGTCGGCTGCGGTTTCGGAGACACCACGCAGCGCATTGCCCGGCAGGTCGGGCCAGATGGCACGGCGGTCGGCGTGGATTGTGCGCCCAATTTCGTGGAGGTCGCCGCACGGGATGCACATCAGGCAGGCATCGCGAATGCTTCCTTTTTCGTCGCGGACGTGCAGGCCGACAAACTCCGCGGCCCGTACGATTTCCTCTTCTCGCGCTTCGGCACCATGTTCTTCAACGCGCCGGTTGCGGCTTTGCGCAACATGCGTAATGTTCTGTGCCCCGGAGGGGAGTTGGCGATGATCGTGTGGCGCCGTCGCGAGGACAATCCCTGGGTGCACGAAGCCGAGCTCCGCGTCAGGGAAATCGTTCCGGTTATCTCGCATGAGGATACCACCGAGGTCCACTGCGGGCCGGGACCTTTTTCCATGGCCGGGCCTGACATGGTGAGCGACATGCTCCGGATCGCAGGCTACGATCGTGTGTCATTCGAGCGTTTCGACACCGACATCTGCATCGGGCAAACGCTCGACGACGCGATCGAATTCGCGACGGCGCTCGGTCCCGCCGGGGAAATCATTCGACTCGCGGGTGAGGCCGGCGAGCATCGCAAGCGCGAGGTAGTTGCCGCGCTGAGGGAAACATTTGCTGGCTACTTTCAGGTCGACGGAGTCAGGATGCCTTCAAGCTCCTGGTTCGTGACCGCTCGAAACGGGCACCATTAGCTGCCTCAAGAGGAACCGGTTGGGACAAAGCATGCGTAAGATCAATCCCGAAAAGCGCACGAAGCAAATCTGAAAGATCGCAACGCCTTACTCGGCCTCGCCTTTCCCTTTCATATACCCGCGCGGCGCCGTCCCCAGCATCCTTTTGAACATCGTGGTGAAGGCAGGCACGCTGTCGTAGCCGAGGTCGAGCGCCACGCGCGTTACCTGCTCGCCATCGGCGAGCCGCGGAAGGGCAGCGAACAGCAGCGCCTGCTGGCGCCAGGTCGAGAGCGACAGTCCGGTCTGGCGGTGGAAGGTCCGGGTGAAGGTGCGTCGGCTCATGCCGACGGCATCGGCCCACTCGTCGATCGTCGCATGCGGCGACGGCGCCGCGACGAAACGCCGGCACAGCGCCGCGATGCGCGGATCGGCCGGGAACGGCAGGCCGAGCGGCCGCTCCGGCATGGTCGGGATCTCGTGCAGCAGAAGCGTCAGCAAAAGCTCCCCGCGCATGGAAAGTCGCACCTCGTCCGGCAGGCCGACCGCCTCCACGATCAGGCTGCGCATCAGGTCGCTGACGCCGACGACCCTGAGCCGATCCGGCAGCCCCTCGATCGCGTTGGGCGCGACATAGATCGAGCGCATCGACACGTTGCCCAGCATGTCGACCTCGTGCCTGATGCCCGCCGGGATCCACATGGCGTGGTCGGGCGGAACCATCCAGCGCCCGTAGCGCGTTCTGACCAGCACGACGCCGGTCAGCGCGTGCAGCAACTGGCTGCGGTTGTGGCTATGCTCCGGCACCCGGTAGCCGTCGGGATATTCGGACGGCAGCGCCACGATCGGGCCGTTGGCGCGTTCCAGCCAGTCCAGCCGCTCGCGATGGCGCCGGACAAGATCGTCGGTTGGCCCATCAAGATAGGAGACCGTGGCCGGCATGATATGGCCCACTTGCGAAGATACTGGACCAAACCACGAAAGAAGTCCGCACGCAACGGGATTATAAGCCTGCCGCCAAGACCGTGGAGCTTGCCTTGACCGACGCGACCGCAACCGTTTCCGATGCCGGCGAGCCTGCCGCCGTTTCGACCGCGAAGGCCACCGTCTTCGCCGTCATCATCGCGGTGAGCTTCTGCCACGGCATCAACGACATCATGCAGTCGCTGCTGGCCGCCATCTATCCGCTGCTCAAGGACAACTACAATCTCGACTTCTGGCAGATCGGGCTGCTGACCTTCACCTTCCAGATCACCGCCTCGCTGCTGCAGCCGGTCGTCGGCCTGGTGACCGACAAGCGGCCGATGCCCTATTCCCTGCCCTGGGGCATGGCCTCGTCGCTGACCGGCCTGATCGTGCTCGCCTATGCCGGCCACTACTGGCTGCTGCTTGCCGGCGCCTCGCTGATCGGCATCGGCTCGGCGATCTTCCACCCCGAATCCTCGCGCGTCGCCCGGCTGGCGTCGGGCGGCCGGCACGGGCTGGCGCAGTCCCTCTTCCAGGTCGGCGGCAATGCCGGACAGTCGATGGGGCCGCTGCTCGCGGCTTTCATCGTCGTGCCGTTCGGCCAGACCAGCATCGCCTGGTTCGCGGTCGGTTCGCTGATCGGCATCGTCGTGCTGTGGAAGGT
>CAZBBT010000180.1:0-5479 GCA_964490065.1 uncultured Mesorhizobium sp.
GTGGCGTAGGCTCGGCCCGACTTGTCGAGCTTCTGGACATGCACGGGGGCGGCCGGCTGCTCAGCAGCGACGGCGGTGCCCAGTTCTGCGAGCGAGGAAAGCTCAGCCATTACGAAGCCCTCTTGTTCTTGGCGTTCAGCGCGCCGACGTCGAGCGTCTCGGGCTGCTGGGCGGTGTGCGGATGCTCGGCGCCGGCATAGACGCGGAGATTCTTCATCTGGCGCCGGCCGAGCGGGCCGCGCGGGATCATGCGCTCGACGGCCTTCTCGACGACGCGCTCGGGGAAGCGGCCCTCGAGCAACTGGCGCGCGGTGCGCTCCTTGATGCCGCCGGGGTGGCCCGTGTGCCAGTAGTAGACCTTGTCGGTGTACTTCTTGCCGGTGAACACCACCTTGTCGGCATTGATGACGATGACGTTGTCGCCGTCGTCGACATGCGGAGTGAAGGTGGGCTTGTGCTTGCCGCGCAGACGGTTGGCGATGACGGTGGCGAGCCGGCCGACGACGAGACCCTCGGCGTCGATCAGCACCCACTTCTTCACCACGTCCGCAGGCTTCTGCGAAAAGGTTGCCATGGTTGTGCTCTCGGTTGGACCGGCCGTGGTTCCGAAGTCGGTCACGGCGGGCGTTTCTTGTTGCTTGGATTGCCGGCCGAAGCCGCCAATAACGGAACGGCGGCCCGAAAGGCCACTGTTTCAACGAGGCTTATAGGAGGAGAGGGGTGAGGCGTCAAGTACGCAATTTACGTCATCGGAAAGATTTTATCTTGTATTTCAATAACTTACTATAGAGGTATTATGATACCATCACATTTCGCTTTGGTCGACGCCTCGCGCCGCCTTTGGCCGATGCCGTGGCTGATGACCAGCATCATGTCCGGTTGGCGCCGGGCAATTGATAGATGAGAACAGCTACGAGGAAGGCGAGCCAGGTTGCGGGATCAAACATGCGGCACCACGAAAAGTTGGGATTACCGCAGCCGAACGCGTTGCCTCTAGCTTCGTTACGCCATGCGACGCAGCCGGCATATGGCCGCCGACAATTTACATTCTGTCAACAAAAGTCTGTAGCACTTGCCTACTGTTGTATTCGATGCAGTATTTTTAAGATTGAAGATACGGTTAGGTATGAGACCATGACAAAGCGGCTTTTCGTCGTAACAAAACAAACCATCACGACACCACGCGGTGAGCGGATGGTTGTCCTTGACGAGGCTGAATACGAGCGGTTGCTTGATGCACTCGAAGATGCGGAAGATGCCGCTGTCGTCCACCGGCTCGAGGGGGAACGGGTCTCCGGCAAGAAAGAACTTATTCCGGCCGAATACACGCACCGGATGCTGAATGGCGAAAATCGGATCGCCGTCTGGCGTGAATTCCGAGGAATGAAATCCAAGCACCTGGCTAATGCGGCTGGCATTGCGCCAAGTGACCTTTCGCAGACCGAGACCGGCAAGCGGGACGGCACGGTCGGTACGATGAAGAGGATCGCCGAGGCGATGGCCGTGTCGATCGACGATCTCGTCTAAGGTTGGGCCAATTTCTTCGGCGGGATCGAATAAGTGCCCGTTGCATGCGCCACGGTCTGGCCGTCGGCGACGATGTCGATGTCGAACACCATCAGGCTGCGGCCGAGCTTCAGGATACGGCAATGGCCGTCGATCGGCCCGGCGCCGGCCTTGCGCATGAAGTTGATGTCGAGGTTGACGGTAACCGACAACGCGTCCGGCCCGGCATGGGAAAGCACGCAGACATAGCCGCCTATGTCCGCCAGGGTGAACAGGGAGGGGCCGGACACGGTGCCGCCCGGCCTGAGATGCCTTTCGGTGGCGTTGAGCCTGACCGTGCAGCCGCCTGGAAAGACGTCGAGCGTCTCATAGGCCGCGTACCCGTCGTTGAGCTGCGGATAGACCGAATTCATCAACTCGTTGACCTCGGCGGCGGTCAGCTTCGGCGTCAGGTCGGCCTGTGCGGGCATTTCTTCTCCTTTGGCTGTCCTCTCTATGGCGATGCAGGCGATTTTCGTCCAGCACGCCTTTGGTTATGGCGCTGGCACAGGCGAACATCGTTGGACGTGACGGCTTGGCGTACTAGTGTTCTGACCAGTCGCGCAATCACCGAAAGCTGCGGGAGAAGAGAAATGGCAGAAGTCGTCGCCATGAAGCGTCAGGAACCGGAAGATCGTCCGAAAGGGCCCATCCTGGCCGAGCAGACCGGCGCCACCCTGCGCCTGACGCTGGCCAGCCCGCCGGCCAATGCGCTGTCGCTTGCCGTGATGGCCGCGCTGAAGGCCGGGATCGAGCGCGCCGGCGCCGAGAAATCGGTGCGTGTCGTCGTCATCGCGGCACCGGGCAAGGTGTTCTGCGCCGGCCATGACCTCAAGGAACTCACCGCGCACCGCGCCGACGCCGACCGGGGCAGGGCGTTCTTCGAGCGCACCTTTGCCGACTGTGCCGCGCTGATGCAGGCCATCGTCCATTGCCCCAAGCCCGTCATTGCCGAGGTGGAGGGGCTTGCCACCGCTGCCGGGCTGCAACTGGTGGCAAGCTGCGACCTTGCGGTTGCCGCCCATGAAGCGACCTTCTGCACGCCAGGTGTCCATATCGGCCTGTTCTGCTCCACGCCCATGGTGGCGCTGTCGCGCAACGCCAGCCGCAAGCAGGCGATGGAAATGCTCTTGACCGGCGAGACGATCGATGCCGCGACAGCCAAGGAATTCGGCCTGGTCAATCGCGTCGTGCCGCGGGAGTATCTGAATCAGGTCGTGAACAAATACGCCGAAACCATTGCTTCCAAATCGCCTTTGACGCTGAAGATCGGCAAGGAGGCGTTTTACAAGCAGATCGAGATGGGTCTGGCGGACGCCTATGACTACACCGCCCGTGTCATGGTCGAGAATATGCTGGCGCGCGACGCGGAAGAAGGCATCGGCGCCTTCGTCGGCAAGCGCCAGCCGGAATGGAAAGGGGAGTGATGGAACCCCGCATCTCGATCATCACCATAGCCGTCGACGACCTCGACCGCATGGCCGACTTCTACGAGGCGATGGGCCTGACGCGCCACCGTATTCGCGACGGCGTCGGGTTCTTCCAGATGGGCGGCGCGATCCTCGGCCTGTTTCCGCGCGCCAGCGCGGAAGAGGATTCCGGCATTGCCTTCGGCACCGCGCCGCCGCGTGTCTATCTCGCCTACAATACACGCTCGGATGCCGAGGTGGACGCGGTGCTGGCCGAGGCCGAAAAGGCCGGCGGCCGCATCGTCAAGCCGGCGGGGAAGGCATTCTGGGGCGGCTGGTACGGCTATTTCGCCGACCCGGAAGACAATCTGTGGGAGATCGCGCACAACCCCGATTTCCCGATCGATGCCGACGGCCGTATCTCCTTACCCGAATGATCGCCCCCGCATGAGTGCCGAAGATCTCGAATGGCGCGTCGAGGCGCTTTGCACGGCCGCCCGCCCGGCGCTGCATCGCGAGATCGTCGACGGCTGGGCGATGGGGCGCTCCGGCGGCCGCATGCGGCAGGCGAACTGCGTCAATCCCCTGCAAGGCCCGCGCGGCAACCCTGCCGCGGCAGTCCGGCGCGGCGAAGCCTTCTACGAAGCTTGCGGGCAGACGCCGCTATTCCGGGTGCCGGCGATGGCCAATGAGATGGATGCCGTGCTGGACGGCCTCGGTTATGGCGTCGAGGGGCTGACGACGACGCTTTTCAATCCGCTGCAACTGCCCACGGTCGAAGACGCCGGTACGGAACTGCGCGCCGAACCGTCGGATGCCTGGCTCGCCGTCCGGCAACGGACCAGCCGCGATGCGCCCGCCGACCACGAAGCCTATCGCAAGATGATCGGTTCCGTCGCCCTGCCGAAGGTATTCGCAGCGACCTCCGTGGATGGCACGGTGGCCTCCATCGCCTATGGCGTGGTGGCGGATGGGCTGCTCGCGGTCGAAGGCGTGGCCACCGATGCCGAATTCAGGGGCAGGGGGCTGGCCCGAAAGACGCTGCACACGCTGGTCGTGTGGGGCAAGGGCCAGGGCGCACAGGCGGCCTGCCTGCAGGTGCAGACGGACAATGCGCCCGCGCGTGCGCTCTACGCTTCCCTTGGCTTCGGCCGTGAGCTCTACCGCTATCACTACCGCAGAAGGCCGGCATGAACCACGACAGCTACGACAACGCCTACATCGCCGGCATCCTGAATTCGGTGAAGACGATCGCCATTGTCGGCGCCTCGGCCAACGAGGTGCGACCGAGCTTCTTCGTGCTGAAATACCTTCTCGCCAAGGGTTTTGATGTCTTTCCGATCAATCCCGGCCATGCCGGCAAGGAAATCCTCGGCCGCATGACCTATGCGAAGCTCGCTGACGTGCCTGTGCCGATCGACATGGTCGATATCTTCCGTGCTTCGGCTGCCGTGCCGCCCATCGTCGACGAGGCGCTGGCGCTGACGCCGCTGCCCAAGGTGATCTGGATGCAGTTGACCGTGCGCAGCGACGAAGCGGCGGCGAAGGCGGAGGCCGCCGGCGTCAAGGTCGTGATGAACCGCTGCCCGAAGATCGAGTACGGCCGGCTGTCGGGCGAGATCGGCTGGACCGGCGTTTCGTCCGGCGTAATCTCGTCCAGGCGCCCTGTCATGCGGCAGGGGTTTCAGAGTTTTGGCATTCGCCAGAAATAGATGGAAGAAATTTTCTCGGTTGGGCGACGCGAGGCTGCGAGACACACCGAAATTACCGGCTCCGGAAAATTTTCTCCTTTGCATTCGGTCTTCTGCTTGGCCAAGAATGCGCGGCGAGTTTTCCGTTGCGGTAGAGGGAGAGTCCGATGAACCAGCGCGCACCAGGTTTCGACACGCTTGCCGTCCATGCCGGCGCCAAGCCGGATCCGGCTACCGGCGCGCGCGCCACGCCGATCTACCAGACCACCTCCTACGTCTTCGACGATGCCGACCATGCCGCCTCGCTGTTTGGACTGAAGGCGTTCGGCAACATCTACACCCGCATCATGAACCCGACCCAGGCGGTGCTGGAGGAGCGGGTCGCCGCGCTCGAAGGCGGCACGGCGGCGCTTGCGGTCGCCTCGGGCCACGCTGCCCAGCTGATCGTCTTCCAGACGCTTCTGGAGCCCGGCGACAAATTCATCGCCGCGCGCCAGCTCTATGGCGGCTCGATCAACCAATTCAATCACGCCTTCAAGAAATTCGGCTGGGAGGTCGTGTGGGCCGACGCCGACAAGCCGGAAGCCTTCGAGGCGGCGATGGACGACAAGGTGAAGGCGATCTTCATAGAATCGCTCGCCAATCCGGGCGGCCTCGTCGTCGACATCGCGGCCGTTTCGCAGATCGCGCGGAAAGCCGGCGTCCCGCTGATCGTCGACAATACGCTCGCCTCGCCCTATCTGTGCCGGCCGAAAGAGCATGGCGCCGACATCGTGGTGCATTCGCTGACGAAATTCCTCGGCGGCCACGGCAATTCGATCGGCGGCATCATCG
>CAZBBT010000181.1:0-5408 GCA_964490065.1 uncultured Mesorhizobium sp.
CTTCCAGCTCTTCCCGGACGATCTGGAGCGGCTGGAATGGTATTTGAACGACGCCATGGCGCGCGTGCCGATCCTCGGGACGGCCGGCCTGTCGAAGGTCATCAACGGCCCCATCCCCTATGCGCCGGACGGCAACCCGCTGATCGGCCCGATGCCCGGTCTGCCCAACGCCTATGAAGCCTGCGTCTTCACCTTCGGCATCGCGCAAGCAGGTGGTGCGGGGAAAGTGCTGGCCGAATGGGTGACGGAAGGCGGCACCGAATGGGACATGTGGAGCTGCGATCCGCGCCGCTTCACCGCCTTCGCCGCCGAACCGGACTATGCGGTGGCCAAGGGCATGGAGATCTACGGCCACGAATACGCCATCTCCTTCCCGCGCCATGCCTGGCCGGCCGGCCGCGGCCGCAAGCTTTCGCCGATCCACGACCGGCTGAAGGCGCTAGGCGCCCAGTTCGGCGCGGCCAACGGCTGGGAGCGAGCCAACTGGTACGCGCATCCCGGCGACGACACCTCCGAGGAAGCGACCCAGACCTTCCGCCGCGAAGGCCCCTGGCAGAAGCGCATCCGCGAGGAGTGCCTTGCCGTGCGCGACGCCGCCGGCATCCTCGACCTGCCGGGCTTTTCGCGCTTCAATCTTGACGGATCGGGGGCGGCCGAGTGGCTGGGCACGCAGATCACCGGCATCGTGCCGAAGCCCGGCCGCATCGGCCTCGGCTATTTCGCCGACGACAAAGGCCGCATCCTGACCGAGATGTCGATCGTTCGCCACGGCGAGAACCTAATGACGCTAATCACGGCGGCGGCGGCTCAAGGGCACGACTTCGAGCTGCTGCGGTCGTGGATGCCGGCCGATGCCGGTTTCAAGCTGATCGACCGAACCGACGAATATGCGACGCAGATCCTTGCGGGCCCCAATTCACGAGCGATCCTCTCGGCTGTCTGCGATGCCGACCTCGCGATGCCCTGGCTGACTCACCAGGAGACGACGATCGCCGGGCGCTGGGCTAAGCTGGTCCGGGTCTCCTTCGCCGGCGAGCTTGGCTGGGAATTGCACACCAAAGTCGAGGATACGCCGACCGTCTTCGATGCGGTGTGGGCTGCCGGCCAGAAACACGGGTTGAAGCCGTTCGGCATGTTCGCGCTGGATTCGCTTCGGCTCGAAAAAGGCTATCGCGCCTGGAAGCAGGACCTTTCGACCGACTACACGGTGCTGCAGGGCGGGCTGGAGCGCTTCGTGAAATGGGACAAGCCGGATTTCCGGGGCAAGGCGGCACTCGCCAGCGAAAAGCAGCAGGGCGTGACGAAACGCTTCGTCACGCTGGTAGTCGAAAACCCCGGCGAGTGCGACGCGCCCTACATGGCGACGCTCTGGCATGATGGAAAGATCGTCGGCGAAACCCTGTCAGGAGGCTGGGGGCATCGGGTGGACAAGTCGATAGCGCTCGGCATGATCCGGGCCGACCTCGCCGAGCCCGGTTCCACCGTCGAGGTCGAGATCTTCGGCGACCGTTTCAAGGCGGTCGTGCAGAAGGACGAGCCGCTATGGGACCCGAAAAACGAACGACTGAGAAGCTAGGATGCCCACTCCCTCCACCCGCCTCTCCAACATCATCCCTTCCGGCAAGGACGGCTGGGAGGTGCATTTCGCCGCCATGAACCGCAAGGAAGCCGGCGAACCGATCATCATGCTGTCGGTCGGCGACCATGATTTCGATACCCCTTCCGAAACCGTCGAGGCCTGCGTCAATGCGGTACGCGCCGGCCATCACCACTACACGCAATTGCCCGGCATACCGGCGCTGCGCGAGGCGATGGCGCGCATCTCGACACAATCCACCGGCATCCAGACGACGCCCGACGAGGTGATCGCCACGCCGGGCGGCCAGGCCGCACTCTATGCCGCCGTGCAGGGTACGGTCGACCGTGGCGAGCATGCCATCGTCGTCGCGCCCTACTACGCGACCTACCCCGGCACGTTCCGCGCAGCAGAAGCCGAGTTCACCGTTGTCGAAACGCGCGCGGCGGACGGCTTCCAGCCGGACGCGGCTGCCATCGAGAAGGCGGTCAAGCCCAACACCCGCGCCATCCTCATCAACACACCCAACAACCCCACCGGCGCCGTCTACACGCGCGCGGCTCTCGAGGGCATCGCCGACATCTGCCGCCGGCATGACCTGTGGCTGCTGTCCGATGAGGTCTACTGGACGCTGGGCGGCGGCGAGCACGTCTCGCCGCGCGCGCTGCCGGGCATGACTGAGCGCACGCTGGTCATCAATTCCATGTCCAAGAGCCACGGCATGACCGGCTGGCGACTCGGCTGGCTGACCGGACCGGCGGATTTCATCGGGCTGCTCGTCAGCCTCAACCTCGTCACCACCTACGGCCTGACCGACTTCGTCAGCCGCGCCGCAATCGAGGCGCTTAACAACGGCTACGGCGTGAAGGAAATCGCCGAGCGCTATGCCGGTCGCCGCACCGTCTTCCTCGATGCCGTGCGCGGCATGAACGATGTCACGGTGCGCGGCTCCGAAGGCGGCATGTATGCCATGCTCGACATCTCCGCCGTCGAGCCGGACGACGAGAAGTTCGCCTGGGCTTTCCTTGAGGCCGAGAAAGTGGGGGTCATGCCCGGCTCGTCCTTCGGCGAGGCCGCGAGCGGCCACATCCGCATCAGCCTGTGCCAACCGGAAGACGTGCTGCGCGAGGCAGCCTCAAGGCTGCGTCGCTTCGCCTCCACCTACCGGAGCAAGGCGGCGTGAAACTAAAATTGGAAATACCCCCACCCCTAACCCCTCCCCGCAAGGGGGAGGGGAAGCTGCCGCGCCCCAAGTCCCCCTCCCCCTTGCTGGGAGGGGTTAGGGGTGGGGGTGCCTCGCTCAACGGCCGCGCGTCCATACGGATCACACAATCATGACCTCCCTCCCCTCCAAGGCTCGTGTCATCATCATCGGCGGCGGCGTCGCCGGATGCTCGGTGGCCTATCACCTGGCCAAACTCGGCTGGACCGACATCCTGCTCCTGGAACGCAAGCAACTCACCAGCGGCACGACCTGGCACGCCGCCGGCCTGATCGGGCAGTTGCGCGCCACCGCCAACATGACGCGGCTCGCCAAATACACGGCCGACCTCTACGTCAAGCTGGAAGAGGAAACCGGCGTCGCTACCGGCATGCGCCAGTGCGGCTCGATTTCGGTCGCACTGACGGAGGAACGCAAGGAGGAACTCTACCGCGGCGCCTCGATGGCCCGCGCCCGCGGCGTCGACGTCGAGGAAATCTCGCCGGCCGAGGCCAAGGAAAAATATCCGCATCTGGAAATCTCCGATGTGGTCGGTGCGGTCTTCATCCCCAAGGACGGCCAAGGCGATCCTGCCAACATCACCCAGGCGCTGGCCAAGGGCGCGCGCATGAACGGCGCCCGCATCGTCGAGCAAGCCCAGGTTCTCGAAATCCACCGGGACAAGGGCCGCGTCACCGGCGCCACCGTCGAGCATGAAGGCGAGACAACGCAAATCGCGTGCGACCACATCGTCAACTGCGCCGGCATGTGGGCGCATGGCGTGGGAGCGATGGCGGGCGTGACGGTGCCGCTGCATGCCTGCGAGCATTTTTATATCGTCACCGAGGCGATCCCCGACCTCGGGCGACTGCCGGTGCTGCGCGTGCAGGACGAGTGCGCGTACTACAAGGAGGATGCTGGAAAGATCCTGCTCGGCGCCTTTGAACCCGTCGCCAAACCCTGGGGTATGAACGGCATTCCGGAAGATTTCTGCTTCGACCAGTTGCCGGAGGATTTCGACCACTTCGAGCCGATTCTTGAGAAAGCGGTGAAACGAATGCCGCTGCTCGCCACCGCCGGCATTCACACCTTTTTCAACGGTCCGGAAAGCTTCACGCCCGACGATCGCTACTATCTCGGCGAAGCGCCCAACTGCAAGAATTTCTGGGTCTGCTGCGGCTTCAACTCGGTCGGCATCCAGTCGTCCGGCGGTGCCGGCATGGCATTGTCGCAATGGATGCAGGACGGCGAACCACCCTTCGACCTGTGGGACGTCGACATTCGCCGCGTCCAGCCTTTCCAAGGCAACAAGACCTATCTCTACAACCGCTCGGTCGAGACGCTCGGCCTGCTCTACGCCGACCATTTCCCCTACCGCCAACCGGAAACCGCGCGTGGCGTGCGCCGCTCGCCGCTGCACGAACATTTGAAAGCACGCGGCGCCGTGTTCGGTGAGACAGCCGGCTGGGAACGCGCCAACTGGTTCGCCCGCGAAGGCCAGGAGCGCGAATACCGCTATAGCTGGAAGCGGCAGAACTGGTTCGACAACCAGCGCGACGAGCATATGGCCGTGCGCACCGGCGTCGGGTTTTTCGACATGACGTCCTTCGGCAAGATCAGGGTCGAGGGGCGTGACGCGCTGGCCTTCCTGCAACGCGTCTGCGCCAACGACATGGACGTGGCGCCCGGCAAGATCGTCTACACGCAGATGCTGAACGCGCGCGGCGGCATCGAGAGCGACCTCACCGTCACGCGTCTGTCAGAAACCGCCTTCTTCCTCGTCGTGCCCGGCGCCACCCTGCAGCGCGACCTCGCCTGGCTGCGCCGGCATCTCGGCGACGAATTCGCCGTCGTCACCGATGTCACAGCCACCGAAAGCGTGCTGCCGGTGATGGGGCCGCGGGCGCGCGAGTTGATGCGGAAGGTCAGTCCCAACGATTTCTCCAACGAGGCTTTCCCGTTCGGTACCGCGCGGGAGATCGAGATCGGCATGGGGATGGCTCGTGCCCACCGTGTCACCTATGTCGGAGAACTCGGCTGGGAGCTTTACGTGCCGACCGACCAGACGGCACATGTCTTCGAGACGCTGGAAGAAGCCGGCGCCGACCTCGGCCTGAAACTCTGCGGCCTGCACACACTGGATTCCTGCCGTATCGAAAAGGCCTTTCGCCATTTCGGCCATGACATCACCGACGAGGATCATGTGCTGGACGCCGGCCTCGGCTTCGCGGTGAAGACGGGCAAAGGCGATTTCATCGGCCGCGATGCGGTCTTGCGCAAGAAGGAAGCCGGGCTGGAGCGGCGCATGGTGCAGTTCCGCCTGAAGGACCCCGAACCACTGGTCTTCCACAATGAGGCGATCCTGCGCAATGGCGACATCGTCGGAACCGTCACCTCCGGCAATTACGGCCACTTCCTCGGCGGGGCGATCGGCATGGGCTACGTACCGTGCGCCGGCGAGAGCGAGGCGGATGTGCTGGCCTCAACCTACGAGATCGAGATTGCAGGCGAGCGCTTCGCGGCCGAGGCCTCGTTGAAACCGATGTATGACCCGAAGAGCGAGCGGGTGCGGATGTAGCGCCGATCCCTCCCCCTCGAGGGGAGGGTGCCGAGCGAAGCGAGGCGGGAGGG
>CAZBBT010000182.1:0-5393 GCA_964490065.1 uncultured Mesorhizobium sp.
TGGCGATCAAGGGCGACGGCAAGCATTTCGTGCCGCTCGACGCGGCGATCGAGACCATGCGCCAGACCGGCCTCGATATGAGCGAGAAATACAAGGAGACCAGCCTCGGCGGCCTCGCGGTGAACGTCGTGGAGTGCTGAGGTGGCTTGCCCCGGGTCCTGGCCTTGCCCGGCTCGAGGACAGGCTCCGCAAGACGGAGTGGGGGTGATTTGCGCCATGCGATAGCCCTGCTCTTGAGGGGGAGATAGCGCGCAGCTTCACGTTCCCGGCGGCGCAAGGTTTGTCCGCCAGGTTCTGAAAGCCGCGCTGTTCAGGCACGAAAGCCGAGTCCGGCGAAGCGCCGGGTCTTTTGCTCAGGACGTGTCCGGCGCGCGCGGCGCCGGGGCTTCCAACCAGCGAACTGTCTGCCTGAAAATCTCGCGCGACGGCCGGCATGTTCGCGGACCGTCCGCGCCGGGAAGAACGAACCGCGCGGCCTGTGCCAGCAGGGCGCACAGCACCAGCGCCAGCGCCCGGAATCGGACCGCGAGGCGTACCGCGTCGCCGGCCTCTTCCAGCGTATCGCACGAGATCGGCGCGCCGCCGAAGAGGAAGGCGCGTGCCTCGACCTCGCCGCGGCTCAGAATCTCCAGCACCTGCCGGCGGCGAAGGAAAGGAACGCCGGCTGCAAGGTCGGCCAGGCCGGCGAGCGCGAACAGCAGCGCCACGATGCGCTCCAGCACATCGCGGTTCCAGTTCGCTTGTCCTTCCCAGTCTTCCATTCCGGTCTCCATTTCGGGCCGGACAAGTATGGTGGAGGCGCGGCGGGTGTGGAAAGAGGTCGACGAGGAAAGAAGACTGGGGCGCTTCAAGAGCCTGAAAGTCTAGGGAAATTTGCTTGAGCGGTTGCGGAAATGTTCACAGGCTGACGGCTCGCCGGCTCTGGCTTCCGGCAGGGCACGGCAATCGCACATGGAATTTTCGAACGTCGAGCACCCCCACCCCTAACCCCTCCCCACAAGGGGGAGGGGGACGCCGGCGCCGTCGTTTTCATCCAAGATTGCCAACGTCGGCGCATTGTGGCGCCGCCATAAAGTCCCCCTCCCCTTGTGGGGAGGGGTTAGGGGTGGGGGTGCGCCGCTTTATGCGATTGCCCTGCGTTCGCCGGGAGCGGAGACCAGGCTGTGCAAAACTCTTCGGGTCGTTGAATGCCGGCGGGGCGACGGCTAAATTCCGGCCATGGCACTCAATCTGATAAAGCTCTGCGTCGGCTGCGACAGCGTCGAGGATCTCGAGGAATGGATCGCCGAGCGCCTCGACATTCGCCGCCGCGCCGGCGAGCCGGTGGAGCATTGGCACACCACCCGCATGATGCCGACGCGTGGCGCCGAGATCGTCGATGGCGGCTCGCTCTACTGGGTCATCAAGGCTTCTGTGCAGTGCCGCCAGCGCATCACCGAGATCCGACCGTTCACCGACGATGAGGGTATCGGCCGCTGTCGCCTGATGCTCGATCCCGAAGTGGTGCGCACCGAATGGCAGCCGCGCCGCGCCTTCCAGGGCTGGCGCTATCTCAAAGCCGCCGACGCGCCGCGCGATCTCGGCAAGGGCGGGGTCGGGCTGGCCGAGATGCCGCCGAAGCTCAGGCAGGAACTGGCCGAACTCGGCCTGCTGTGACAAGTGGCTTCAGCGCCGGCGGCTGCACTGGCCCTTTCAAAGTCACGATTCCGGTATAGGAATAGTGTCCGGCAAGGCTCGCTCTGCCGTTTTCCCGGTGGCTCGTGATGAATGTGGTGATCGGCATTGTTTTCGTGGCGCTGCTTGCGTGCGGCGCGGCGCTGTTGTTCGTGCGCGCCGACCCGAGGCGACTTGCCAATTCGCTGAGGCTCGCCGGTCCTTTCCTTCTGCTGCTGGTCGGCGTCGGGATCATGCTGGCGGGGCGCGCCGCCGTGGGCGGACCGATGATTGCCGCCGGCTTGGCCTGGTACGGCTTCCTGCGCCGGAAACGGTCGCCGAAGCCGATGTCCGGCCGCCACTCCATGGTGCGCGCCGCGGCGCTGGAAATGGAACTCGACCACGAGACGGGAGCGCTCGAAGGGCTGGTGCTGGCGGGCTCCGCCGAAGGCCGGACGCTGGGGTCGATGGGATATGCCGAACTGACGCGGCTTTACGGCGAACTTGCCGCCGACGTCGAAAGCCGGCAGCTACTGGAGACGTATCTTGACTGCCGATTTCCCGCCTGGCGCCGAGACGCGCAGACGGACGGTGGCAAAGGGCTGGCTGTTGCGCCAGGTTCGGGCGCCATGACTAAGGAGGAGGCCTACAAGATCCTTGGTCTTGAAGCGGGCGCCGCCCCGGCGGATGTCCGCAAGGCGCACCGCCGCCTGATGCAGCGCCTGCACCCCGATGTCGACCGCGCTTCGTTCCTGGCGGCGCGCATCGACAAAGCCAAGGACGTCCTTCTCTCCGATCACGGCTAACTCTCCTTCGACTTCAAGACTTTCCGGGAGATTCCTGCCTGTCGCGCCGCTCACTGCTGGACGGCGTAGCAGTCGATCTTCTTTCTTTTCAGCGCCTTGCAGGCTTTCAGCGCGGCATTCTGCGATCCGAAGCCGCCGAAGCGGGCGCGGTAGTAGGTGGTGCCGCCATTGTCGAAAGCGACGGTGAAGCTGGAGGCGTCGGCGAGGATCCGCGGTGCCTTTTTCGTCGCCTTGGCCAGGAAGGCCTTGGCCTCGGCCCGTTTCGGCGAGGAAGCCACCTGGACGACCCATGCACCCTTGGCCACCGAAGAGGTCGCCAGCGGATCGACCTGTGTGGCTTCGGCATAGGCGGCGACCGTGGCGGCCTTGGCATCGGCCGCCTCGACCGTCGTTTCGGCCTCGGCGTTCTCCGCCACCCGAACAGGCTCGGTCGGGCGCCGGTCCGGCGTCGGTGCGTCGTGCTTGGGCAGCAGCTTGGCGATTGCCGCCACCGGCGAAGAATTGCTGTCGGCCCTGGCTATCAGGTCGCCGCCGCCACGCCTGCTCGCCTTGGGCAGGTAGGTCTTGATGAGGTGGGCCATCTCGTTGTCGCGGGAACGGCCGGTCTTTCCGCCCATGACGACGGCGACGAGCAGGCGGCCGTCGCTCTTCACAGAGGAAACCAGGTTGTAGCCGGACGCCCTCGTGTAGCCGGTCTTGATGCCGTCGACGCCCTTGATGCGGCCGAGCAGGCGGTTGTGGCCGTTGATGCGCCGCTTGCCGTACTTGAAGGAACGCACGGAAAAATAATCGTAATATTGCGGGAAATGCTCGCGCAGCGCGATGCCGAGAAGGGCCATGTCGTGCGCGGTGGTGAACTGGCCGGAATCGGGCAGGCCGTGAGCGTTGCGGAACACGGTGCTCTTCATCCCAAGCTGGCGCGCCTTCGCGGTCATCATGTGCGCGAAGTTCGCCTCCGAACCGCCGAGCAATTCGCCCATGGCGGTGGCCGAGTCGTTTGCGGACTTCGTCACCATGGACAGGATCGCGGTTTCCACGGTCACGGAACCGCCCTTGCGCACGCCGAGCTTGGTTGGCGGTTCCGCCGCGGCATTGGCCGAGAAGACGACGGGCGTGGACTTCGAGATGCGGCCCTTCGCCAGCGCCTCGAAAGTGAGATAGAGGGTCATCATCTTGGTCAGCGAGGCCGGATAGCGACGGCTGTTCGCATGCTTGGAATAGAGCGTTTTGCCGGTTCGCGCATCGACGACGAGCGCGGAATACTGCGCGGCAAAGGCCATCGCCGCGTCACCCACCACGAGGGTGATCGCCAAAGAGACGATCGCCAATGTCTTGAGGGAAAAGACCGCCTTGGAGCGGATGGCCGTCAACGCCTGACTCACTGTTACTACCCTTGGATTCTCGTTGCGCCGGAGGCGGCAAAGGTTCCAGCCTCGCTTTCCGGGTACGCTAGCAGCGGCGGCGTTACCAATCCGTTTATGGTAACCGGCGCGTTCACCATTTTTGCTCGAATCGAGACGATGTTTATTAAAATGCCGTTCCCGGCAGGTTGGTGACGTTTGACTTTTGTGCGCCGCACCATATTGTTGACGCATCGCACAAGGAAATTTCGCCCAACCGTCGAAAGGACGCAGCGATGACCCAGCCCCATGAGGACTTCATCAGGTACAGCGAGGATTTCGCGGAAGGCGGCCTGAAGAGCCTGGCCTTGCTTTCCAAAGGGGCGCAGGCGATTGCCTCGGAGACGACGGAATACACCAGGAAAAGCGTCGAAGCCGGCAGCGGCTTCGTGGACGCGCTGTTCTCGGCGAAGTCGCTGGAAGACGCGATCGACATCCAGGCGAGCTATTTCAGGCAGTCCTACGAAGCGTTCGTCGCGGAGAGCAGCAGGATCAGCGAGCTTTATGCGGAACTCGCCAAGGATGCCTACAAGCCGTTCGAATCGCTGGTCGTCACGGCGAGTTGATCTCGTACCAGGCGCAGGTATCCGGCCTGCCAGGTCCCGTTCAGAGCCCGGCCGCGGCAGCGCTGCCGGGTTTTTTCGTGTCTGAGCCGGTGTTCCCGGAAGGAAAGCGAAAATCGCCGCCGATTGGCGACCTAGCCATATTGTCAGCTAAACAGAAGGGCTTAAAATCCGGCATCGAGAACCTACATGTCGGTTTCGCACGAGGATTCGATCAAGGGCAGCATTTCGTGAGCATCGGTCCGGAAGCCGCGAACGGCGCGGCGCGTATGCAGAACGGCGGCGACGGGAATGGAACCGGTCGCGGCACGGCCGTCATCACGCGCACGAGAACCAAGACCAAGAAGCCTAGCCTCTACCGGGTCCTCATCCTCAACGACGACTACACGCCCATGGAATTCGTCGTCCATGTGCTGGAGCGTTTTTTCCAGAAGGACCGTGAAGCCGCGACCCGCATCATGCTTCATGTCCACAACCACGGCGTCGGCGAGTGCGGCGTCTATACATTCGAAGTGGCCGAGACCAAGGTGTCGCAGGTCATGGATTTCGCCCGACAGAATCAGCATCCGCTGCAATGCGTGATGGAAAAGAAGTGAGATAATATGCCGGCTTTCTCTCAAGGCCTTGAAAAGGCACTGCATCAGGCGCTGACGCTCGCCAACGAGCGGCATCACGAATATGCGACGCTGGAGCACCTGCTGCTGGCGTTGATCGACGATTCGGAAGCGGCCGCGGTCATGCGCGCCTGCAATGTCGACCTCGACGACCTGAGGCAGACCGTACTGACCTACATCGATACCGAACTCGATAATCTCGTCACCGGCTATGACGAGGATTCCAAGCCGACCGCCGGTTTCCAGCGCGTCATCCAGCGCGCCGTGATCCACGTCCAGTCATCCGGCCGCGAGGAGGTTTCGGGCGCCAATGTGCTGGTCGCGATCTTCGCCGAGCGCGAGAGCCACGCCGCCTAT
>CAZBBT010000183.1:0-5327 GCA_964490065.1 uncultured Mesorhizobium sp.
ACATCCGCGCCAGCCTGAAGCTCAGGCCGGTCATCAACGTCTCCGGCACGATGACCGCGCTCGGCGCCTCCATCGTCGTGCCGGATGCGGTCGAGGCCGTGTCGGCGATCCTCACCGAATTCGTCGAGATGGGCGATCTGCACCGCCGCGCCAGCACGGTGATCGCCGAATTGACCGGTGCCGAGGCCGGCTTCGTCACCGCCTCGTGCTCGGCCGCAATCACGCTTGCCGTCGCAGCCTGCATGACCGGTTCCGATCTCGCGGCGATCGAGCGGCTGCCGGACACGACCGGTCTCAAGGACGAGGTGCTGATCCAGTCCGGCCATATGGTGAGCTATGGCGCGCCGGTCGAACAGGGCATACGGCTGGCCGGCGCGAAGGTCGTGCCTGTCGGTCAGGCGACCAGCGCGCACGCCTACCAGCTTGCCGGCGCCATCACCGAGCGCACGGCGGCGGCGGTCTATGTCGTGTCGCACCATGTCGTCGACTACGCGCAGATCCCGCTGAAGGTGTTCTGCGACGTCTGCCATGCGCGCGGTGTGCCGGTGATCGTCGATGCGGCCTCGGAATACGACCTGACCGGCTTCCTCGCCGACGGCGCCGACCTCGCGCTCTATTCCGGCCACAAGTTCTTGGGCGGGCCGACCTCCGGCATCGTCGCCGGCTCGAAGGAACGCGTGCGCGACACCTATCTGCAGAACCGCGGCATCGGCCGCGGCATGAAGATCGGCAAGGAAGGCATCGTCGGCGCGCTCGCCGCCTTGCAGGCCTGGAAGAGCCGCGACCATGAAGGCATTCGCGCCCGCGAGCGTCGCGCACTGGACTGCTGGGTGGAAGCGCTGGACGGAAAGCCGGGCGTCACCGCCACCGTAGTGCCCGATCCGACCAACAACCCGCTCGACCGCTTGAAGGTGGCGGTCGACCCCGACGCCGCCAACATCACCGCCTGGGACCTCGCCGACCGGCTGGCCGCCGGCGATCCGCCGGTGATCGTGCGCGACCACGAGGTCGAGCACGGCACTTTCTTCCTCGACCCCTGCAACCTGCACCCGGACGAGGAGTTCACCGTGGCGAAGCGCATGACCGAGGAACTCGAAGCCGCACGAAAGTCGAACACGCCGATCGCAACGCCCTTCAACGAACGGCTGCTGGCCCGCGAAGCGGCGATCTTGAAATGGCCGGATTGAAGGTGCCCGGAATTGCGGTGGGAGTGCGCTTGTCGTCTCTTGTGAACCCACCTCTGTCACGTTAGCCAACCGGAGCTAGAATACGCTTCCCAAAGGAACCCCATGTCCAAAACCGCCGCCAACATCGAGACCGGCGCCGCCGATCCGGCGGGACCCCGCCGCACGCGCACCAGCGGCATCGACCGGGCGCTGCAGATCCTCGACCATCTGCAGAAGGAAGGGCGGCCGGCCACGGCCTACGAGATCGCACGCGCCGTGCGCGCGCCGCTCTCCACCATCTACGTCATCGTCGACGATCTGGTGGAGAAGGAACTGCTCGACCGCACCGACGGCGGGCTGTTGTGGCTCGGCCCCAGGCTCTACCATTACGGCCTGACATACGCCCGTTCGCTCGACCTGCTCAACGTGGCCGTTCACGAGATGCACGAACTGGCGCGCGGCTCGGGAGAGACGGTGCAGGTCTGCGGCCGCGACGGCGACGACATGGTGGTGCTCGCCATGGAGGAAGGGCTGGACCACTTCCAGGTCACCTCGCGCGTCGGCACGCGCTCGCCGCTCAACTGGACGGCTTCCGGCCGGCTGCTGGTGGGACATCTGCCCGAGGCCGAGCGGCTGAAGATCTTCGGCCGCTCCGCCACCGCCTCGCCCACCGGCCGCGCCGAAACCGACAAGGTACAACTCGCCCGCAGCGCCGCCGCCGCGCTCGAACAGGGCCTGTCGATCCAGGCCGGCGAATCCGACTTCTCCGTCGCCTGCATCGCAGCACCCGTTCGCGACACCCAGGGCGCCTGCCGCGCGACCATCTCGATCGTGGTGCCGGACGCCAAGGTAAGGCAGAAGGATCCCGACCTGGTGG
This sequence comes from uncultured Mesorhizobium sp., assembly GCA_964490065.1. Taxonomy (GTDB): domain Bacteria; phylum Pseudomonadota; class Alphaproteobacteria; order Rhizobiales; family Rhizobiaceae; genus Mesorhizobium. The sequence goes on from CAZBBT010000183.1 coordinate 2,044, forward strand.
CGCTGGTCAAGGAGAGCGCCAGGCGCATCGAGTCGCGTCTGGGCTGGCGACGATCCGGTTCCTGACGCCGTCCTGCTCGCGAGATGGTGATCGGCCAAACCGCGGCCGATCGCTGGCTGCGTGAAGGCTTCTGCTTTACATGGACCGTGGATTCGGGGTTGCATCGCACCGCAAGGTTGCGACAGAAAGACCGCGCGGCGGAGCAACTCTCTTCATGTTCCGCCGGCGCGGCACCGCGGGCGGGAAGAAACGTTGCCGCCGTCCGGTGGTTGGGCAACGCGGCCGAAGCGCAGGGCGGGCGAACTCCTTTCATCAGCACAAGGACTTCAACATGCAGATCGGAATGATGGGTCTTGGCCGGATGGGCGCCAACATGGCGCGGCGGCTGATGCGCGCCGGCCACGAATGCGTCGTCTACGACATCAACGCCGATGCGGTGGCAGCCCTCGTCAAGGACGGCGCGATCGGCGCTTCCTCGATGGAGGAATTCGTCTCGAAACTGTCCAAGCCGCGCGCCGCCTGGCTGATGCTGCCGGCGGCAATCACCGGCAAGATCGCCGATCAGGTCGCGGCGCTGATGGACAAGGGCGACACCATCATCGACGGCGGCAACTCCTACTACCATGACGCGGTCGACCAGGCCGCGGAGCTGGCGAAGAAAGGCATCGATTTCGTCGATGTCGGCACTAGCGGAGGCGTCTGGGGCCTGGAGCGCGGCTACTGCCTGATGATCGGCGGGCCGGACAAGGCGGTGGAGCGCCTCGACCCGGTCTTCGCGACGCTGGCGCCCGGCGCGGATCCCGGAACCAAGCCCGACAAGGCGCAAGGCACCGCGCCCTTCGGCTACCTGCATTGCGGGCCGAGCGGCGCCGGCCACTTCGTCAAGATGGTGCACAACGGCATCGAATACGGCGTCATGGCCGCCTATGCCGAGGGCATGAACATCCTCAAGGCCGCCAATGCCGGCAAGGAAAAGCGCGCGGCCGACGCCGAGACCAGCCCGCTGCCGACGCCGCAATACTATCAGTTCGACATCGATCTGCCGCAGGTGGCGGAGGTGTGGCGGCACGGCTCGGTGATCGGTTCCTGGCTGCTCGACCTCACCGCCGGCGCGCTGAAGGACGACCCGGCGCTGAAGAAGTTCGGCGGCCGCGTCTCCGATTCCGGCGAAGGCCGCTGGACACTGAAGGCGGCCATCGACACCGGCGTGCCCGCTCCGGTGCTGTCCTCGGCGCTGTTCGACCGCTTCTCCTCGCAGGGCGAATCGGCGTTCGCCGACAAGCTGCTTTCGGCGATGCGCTTCGCCTTCGGCGGCCATGTCGAGAAAAAGCCCGGCGCCTGAACGAGGACCAGAGCATGAGCGAACAACGATCCGACGTGCTGGTGCTGTTCGGCGCCACAGGCGACCTCGCCCACAAGAAGATCTTCCCCGCGCTTTATTCGATGGTGAAGCGCGGCAGCCTCAACGAGCCGATCGTCGGCATCGCCTATGACGACTGGACGGTGGAGAAGCTTGCCGAGCGCGCGCATGACGGCATCGAGAGCGCCGTCGGCAAGGTGGACGAGAAGGCGTTCAAGAAGCTCGCCGGCCTGCTGCGCTATGTCAGCGGCGACTACCGCAACCAATCCACCTTCGACAAGCTGAAGGAGGCCCTGGAGGGCTTCCATCACCCGCTCCACTACCTCGCCGTGCCGCCCTCCATGTTCGAGCCGGTGGTGCAGGGGCTGGAGCAGTCGGGCGGCGCGCAAGGGGCGCGGCTGATGGTGGAAAAGCCGTTCGGCCGCGACCTCCAGTCGGCGCGCTGGCTGAACCGGGTGCTGCATCTGGTCTTCGAGGAAAAGGCGATCTTCCGCATCGACCACTATCTCGGCAAGGAAGCGATCCAGAACCTGCTCTATTTCCGCTTCGCCAACGCCTTCCTCGAGCCGATCTGGAACCGCAACTACGTCGAGAGCGTGCAGATCACCATGGCCGAGGATTTCGGCGTCGAGGGGCGCGGCAAATTCTACGACGAGGTCGGCGCCATCCGAGACGTGGTGCAGAACCATCTGCTCAACGTACTCCTGCTGCTTGCCATGGAGCCGCCGATCAGCCAGCAGGCCGACGATTTGATCGACGAGAAGGTGCAGGTGCTGAAGGCGGTGCGCACGCTGACGAAAGCCGACGTGGTGCGCGGCCAGTTCGACGGCTATCTGAAGGAGCCGGGCGTCAAGCCGGGCTCCACGGTGGAGACCTTCGCCGCCGTGCGCTTCTTCGTCGACACCTGGCGCTGGCAGGACGTGGCCTTCTTCATCCGCGCCGGCAAGAACCTGCCGGTCCGCGCCACCGAGGTGGTGGTGCAGTTCCGCCGCCCGCCGCTCGCCGTCTTCGACCAGTTCAAGCGCAACGAGGGCAACTACGTGCGCTTCCGCATCAGCCCGGAAGTGGCCATCGGCATCGGTGCGCGCCGCAAGGCGCCCGGCGACGAGATGGTCGGCGAGCAGGTGGAACTGACGGCGATGGACGATGCCGCCGGCGACATGGAGCCCTACGAGCGGCTGATCGGCGATGCCATGAACGGCAACAACCAGCTCTTCACCCGCCAGGACGCCAGCGAGATCGCCTGGCGCATCGTCGGGCCGGTGCTGGACGAGACGACGCGGCCCGCCCTCTACAAGCCCGGCACCTGGGGTCCGGCCGAGGCGATGAAGGACTTCGCGCCGCCCAATGGCTGGATCGATCCGCGGACATGAAAAAGGCCGGCTGCGAGGCAGCCGGCCAGAAGGCGTCAAAGCCGTTCAGAGGGGTATCATCCGGCCGGACGGGAGCATGGCCGGATGATTATTCCAGTATCCACGTCCGGTTCGTTTTCGCGAAGGACGTTGATCCAAATTTTCCTGGATGGGGAGAATTCTTTTTCATGAAAGTGCCGTGACACGCCAGTCCGGTGCAGCCACACGGCGCAACAGGACGGTTGCGGCCTGGCATGGCCGGCTGATATGCGGGCGGCGCCTGCCGACGGATCAAGAAGAATGCCCGCCCAACCCCTGCCGGAGCTCCCCGTCACCGCCGCGCTGCCGGCGCTCGCCGAGGCTCTTGGCGACACGGGCGCAGCCGTCCTGGTCGCGCCGCCCGGCGCCGGCAAGACGACGCTGGCGCCGCTCGCTTTGCTCGACGCTCCCTGGCGCGGCGAGGGGAAAATCGTGCTGCTCGAACCGCGCCGGCTGGCCGCCCGGGCAGCCGCCCGGCGCATGGCCGAATTGCTCGGCGAAGAGGTCGGCGGCACGGTCGGCTACGCCATGCG
>CAZBBT010000184.1:0-5291 GCA_964490065.1 uncultured Mesorhizobium sp.
CTGTGCGCCATCAACGTGCTGGCGCAGGCCAAGGCCGCGCTCGGCGACCTCGAAAAGATCCGCCGGCTGGTCAAGATCAGCATCTACGTCGCCTCGGCGCCGGACTTCACCGAGCAGCATCTTGTCGGCAACGGCGCCTCCGACCTGTTCGCCAAGGTGCTGGGCGAGCGCGGCAGGCACGCCCGCGTCGCTGTCGGCATGGCGGCGCTGCCGCTCAACGCCGCGGTCGAGATCGAAGCCGTTCTCGAGGTCGAGTAGGCACCATGAGCGACCTTTCCTGGTTGACGGCGCAGCCGATCGCGCATCGCGGCTATCACGACCTCAACGACAAGCGCTGGGAAAACACGCTGTCGGCATTCCAGGCTGCGGCCGAGCGCGGCTTCGCCATCGAGTGCGACGTGCATCTCACCGCCGACCGCGTGCCGGTCATCATCCACGACGACAATCTGCGAAGGCTGGCCGGCAGGGACGGTTTCGTCTGGCAGCGGACCGCGGCGGAACTCGGCGCCACCAAGGTCGGCGGCACGGCCGACCATTTCCCGACACTCCAGGAAGCGCTCGATCTCGTCGCCGGCAGGGTGCCGATGGTGATCGAGCTGAAGGGCGTTCCGGGCCGCGACGAGGGGTTGGTGGAGAGCGTCGGCAGGATACTCATGGCCTACAAGGGCAAGGCCGCCATCATGTCGTTCGACCACTGGCTGATCCGCGATTTTTCGCGCTTCGCCCCCGGTATTCCCGGCGGGCTCACCGCCTACGGCAAGGACAACCAGTTGATCGAGGCGCATTTCTCGATGCTGGCGCATGACATCGCCTTCACGTCCTACGCCGCCGGTGACCTGCCGAACCCCTTCGTCTCCTTCGTGCGCAAGAAGCTGAAGATGCCCGTAATCACATGGACCATCCGCGACCAGCCGGCCATCGACCTGAGCTACAAATATGGCGACCAGATCACCTTCGAGGGTTTTGACCCGGCGACGATGCGGATCGCCTGACGCTCACCACGATGGCCGCACTTGCGTGGACCGATGGGGCGCTTAAGTAAGGCTCATGGATCAGGGCCGCGAGGAAGCGAGGGAGGGTGGCGCGGACTATGCAGTCCGCGTCGCCGCGACGATCGGCGCCTTCACCAGGACCGAATGGGACAGCCTCGGCGGCACGACTCGGAACTCGGCAAGCGGCTATAACCCTTTCCTTTCCTTTGCTTTTCTGAACGCCCTGGAAGAGTCCGGCTGCGCGGCGAACCGAACCGGCTGGCAGGGCCATCACCTGAGGCTGGAGACCGGTGACGGGCGGCTGCTCGGCGCCCTTCCCTGCTATGCAAAATCCCACAGCCAGGGCGAATATGTCTTCGACCACGGCTGGGCCGACGCTTTCGAGCGTGCCGGCGGGAACTATTATCCCAAGCTGCAATGCTCGGTGCCGTTCACCCCCGTCACCGGGCCACGCCTGCTGGTCGCGCGCGGCGAAAATGCCGGAACCGTGAAAGCGGGCCTGGCCGAGGCATTGAAAGTCGTGACCGATCGGATCGGCGTTTCGTCCGCGCACGTCACCTTCGTTCCGGAGGACGACCTGCCGACGCTGGAAGCGGCCGGCTTCCTGCACCGCACCGACAAGCAGTTCCATTTCTTCAACGAAGGCTTTTCGAGCTACGACGATTTCCTCAGCCTGCTGGCTTCCCGCAAGCGCAAGGCGCTGAAGAAGGAGCGACGGGAAGCGCTTGCCGAAGGCATCACCATCGAGCGGCTGACCGGCAAGGACATCACCGAGCGGGCCTGGGACGATTTCTTCGCCTTCTACATGGACACGGGCGGCCGCAAATGGGGTCGCCCCTATCTCAACCGCAGGTTTTTTTCGCTCATCGGCGAGAGCATGGCCGAGGACATTCTGCTCGTGATGGCCAGGCGAAACGGCCGCTACATCGCCGGCGCCATCAATTTCATCGGCTCGGACGCGCTCTACGGCCGCAACTGGGGCTGCGTCGAGGACCATCCCTTCCTGCATTTCGAGGTCTGCTATCACCAGGCCATCGACTTCGCCATCGAGCGCGGGCTGAGGGTGGTGGAAGCCGGCGCGCAGGGCGAACACAAGCTGGCCCGCGGCTACCGGCCGGTGACGATGCACTCGGCGCATTATATCGCCCATCCGGGCCTGCGCCGGGCGATTACCGACTACCTGCAACGCGAGCGGCGCGAGGTGGCGCATATGAGCGAATATTTGGAAGAACACACGCCGTTCCGGAAGGACAGCGCGTCCGGCACGACATGAAGCGTCAGTGCACCACGGTCTTCGAAAACAGGTTGATGACCGCGACGCCGGCCATGATAAGGCCCATGCCGACCAGGGCGGGAACGTCCAGCACCTGCCTGAACCAGAGCCAGCCGATCGCCGTGACCAATATGATGCCGGCGCCGCACCATAGCGCATAGACGATTCCCACCGGCATCGTGCGCAGCGGCAGCGACAGGAAATAGAAAGCGAAGCCATAGCCGAAGACGACCACCAGGGACGGCGTCATCCGGGTGAAACCCTGCGTCTCCTTCAGCGCGGTCGTGGCGATCACCTCGAACACGACGGCGATCGTCAGGTAAAGATAGTTCCAGAGCATGAAACCGCCTTGATTCGTCGTTGCCGCCAAGGCGATGATGCGCCGGATTTCCGCGAGAGAACAATGATGGCCTACGACCCGGACAACATTTTCGCCAAGATCCTGCGTGGCGAACTCCCTTGCCACAAGGTCTACGAGGACGATGCCGTGATCGCCTTCATGGACCTGATGCCGCAGGGACCCGGCCATACGCTGGTCGTCCCGAGGGCGCCTTCACGCAACCTGCTCGACGCCGATCCGGCGACCTTCGGGCCGCTTTTTGCCGCCGCCCAGAAAATCGCCAGAGCAGTCAAGACGGCGTTCGCCGCCGACGGCGTCATCGTCATGCAATTCAACGAGGCGGCCGCGGGACAGTCGGTCTATCATCTCCATCTTCATGTCGTTCCGCGCTTCCAGGGCGTGCCGCTACGGCCGCACACCGACGAGATGGAGAAGGCCGAGGTCCTGGCGGCGAACGCCGAGAAGATAAAAGCTGCCCTCGGCAGCTAAAATCCCACCCAGAGGCCGAGGCATAACAGAACCTCCGCCATGACGATGCCGACGATCATGCGCTTGCCTGCGGCGAGATAGGCAGCGAACCCGAGCGTGGCCGCCCCCACCCTCAGCGCCAGCGGCGTCGCGGCCAAAGCGCCGCCCGGAAACACGACGAGGTTGCCGACCACGGCCGCGACCAGCGCCGTTGCAACCGCGCGGACAAGGACCAGCAGGTCGGAGCCCTCTTCCATGCGTCCGCCGAGCGCGACGCCGAGATAGCGCCAGATATCGGTCGGCAGCCAGCCGGCGACCAGGATGAAGAGATACGGCCACCACCAATGGTCGACGGAGAAATAGGTCATGCGGCGACGCTCCGCCGCGCCCTGTGCCAGCCATAGGCTGCCAACCCTCCGACAACGCCGGCTGCCAGCAGATCCACCTTCGGCGTCAGCACATGGAAAAGCGGACCGAGCCCAAGGCCCAGCACCATGGCGATGTGCCCTGCCCGCTCACGCGCCGAGCCCCACAGCGAAGTGAGGAAATACATCGGCGTCAGCATCAGCAGGGCCGCCGACACCGCCGACGGCAGGGCATCCGCCACGGCGTAGACGACGGCAACCACCACCATGTTGACACCGATCAGCGTGAAGCCCAGCCCGGCATAGTAGGTCGTGCGCATGGCCCGCGGCACGGACTTCAGTTGCTCCAGCGCCAGCACCCAGGACGTCACGGCCACGCAATGCGAAAGCACGTAGAGCGCCCAGCGCGGCGTGCGCTCGTTGCGCATTTCCGGCACCAGGGCCATCACCATGGGCATCAGCCGGATCGCCGACAGCGTGACGGCCAGAGCAGCCGCCGGCAGCGCAGCGCCGGAAAGAACCGCGCCCACGAGAACGACCTCGGACGGAAGCGCCCAGACGGTTCCGGTCATGAACACGGCCTGCGCGGCGGTGACGCCGGCATCCTTGGCGAGTGCCGCGAACCCGACGAAGGAACTGACCAGGATGAAGCCGGGAAGGGAGAAGGACGCGCGTATGCCACGCACAAACCAGGCGCGGCGGCGATGGACGGAGCGGCGGGACGTGCTGTCGTTCAAAGCAGCTCCTGCCAGCGACGGGCGCCGTGGATCACGCGGACGATTTCGGCGCCGCCCTGGATTTCATGATAGAGGATCAAATAGCTGCCTGAGGCAAAGGTACGCAGGCCGGGCCGAACTTCCGGCCGGAGACGGAACATCAGTCCGTCCCGCGCTCGGCAAGCCTGGCATCCAATCTCTTGCGGATTCGAACGAACGCTTCCTCGCCATCGACCGATGGGCCGCTGGCCAACCCCTCGTCCCAGAGGTTCCGCAATTCCTCGACGGCTAGCCGCCGCTGGCTGCGCCGCAGCTTCCAGTCACGAAGCGCTTCGCGCATGACTTCGCTGGCGGAGGCATATTCGCCGGTCTCCACCGCCTCGCGCATCATGGAAGCCATCTCGGCCGTCAGCGCGACGCTGATCTTTTCGACATTGCCCATGGCAAAATCTCCTTCCGTCGAATGGTAGGCAAGCTTACTACCGCCTTCAAGGCAGGGATTGTGCGATCGCCCTGATAGGCCGTAAGGAAAAGCCCCTTCGCGGGGCCTTTCTCAACTCTTTCGTGGTAACTGCGGCACCAGGCTGCGCTTGCCGCTTTCCTTGCCCTTCGGTTCCGGCTTCTTCGCCACGGGCGCCTTTGCGGGACTGGCCTTCTTGGCGGGAGCCTTGCGGGTCTTCGGGCCTTCCTCCGGCTCCTTCTTCGGCTTCACCGGCGTCTCGTCGGCCAGCGAGTCGAGCTTCAGGCCGGTTTCGCCCGTCTCCTTCTTCTCGACGGTGACGCGCACCGTGCCGCCCTTCTTGAGCTTGCCGAACAGCACCTCGTCGGCCAGCGGCTTCTTGATGTGCTCCTGGATGACGCGGCCGAGCGGACGCGCGCCCATGCGCTCGTCGTAACCCTTGTCGGCAAGCCAGGCGACGGCCTCCGGCGCGAGGTCGAAGGTGACGCCGCGGTCGGCGAGTTGCGCCTCCAACTGCATGACGAACTTCTGCACCACCTGATGCACCACCGGAACCGGCAGCGAGCCGAACGGAATGATGGCGTCGAGGCGGTTGCGAAATTCCGGCGTGAACAGGCGGTTGATCGCCTCCACGTCGTCACCTTCGCGCTTCGTCGAGCCGAAGCCGATCGCCGCGC
>CAZBBT010000185.1:0-5247 GCA_964490065.1 uncultured Mesorhizobium sp.
GCATCGCCGACGAGCCCTTCTGCCCCGGCGAGAAATATTCCTCCGCCTCCAGCACTTCGGTGCGCTGCAAATGGCGGATCTCGATGGCCAGTCGCTCGATCGAGGAGGCGATGACGCCGAGCGTGGCGAAGAACATGGCGTGGCGGTCGCGCGGGATGACCTGCGTCGATACCGTCTCCGGCTTCAGGCCGAGTTTCTTCGCGACATGCTCTTCCACATACGGGTCGATGTTGGCGAAGGTGCCGACCGCGCCGGAAATGGCGCAAGTCGCGATGTCCTCGCGCGCGTGCAGCAGCCGCTCGCGGGCGCGGGAGAATTCCGCGTAGGCCTCCGCCAGCTTGACCCCGAAGGTGGTCGGCTCGGCGTGGATGCCGTGGCTGCGGCCGATGGTGATGGTGTCCTTGTGCTCGAAGGCACGCCGTTTCAGCGCCGCCAGCAGGCCGTCGAGGTCGGCCAGAAGGATGTCGCTGGCGCGGGTGAGCTGCACCGCGAGGCAGGTGTCGAGCACGTCCGACGACGTCATGCCCTGGTGGATGAAGCGCGCGTCCGGTCCGACGAACTCGCCGAGATGGGTGAGGAAGGCGATGACGTCGTGCTTGGTGACGCGCTCGATCTCGTCGATGCGCTCGACGTCGAATTCCGCCGCGCCGCCCTTTTCCCAGATGGTCTTGGCCGCTTCCTTCGGAATGACGCCGAGCTCGGCCAGCGCATCACAGGCATGGGCCTCGATCTCGAACCAGATGCGGAAACGGGTCTCGGGCGACCAGATGGCGACCATTTCCGGCCGGGAATAGCGAGGAATCATCAGGCGGTCCTTGGTGGGTGCGGGGCGTGATCGGAAACTGGCCGCGTCCTAACAGAGGGGACGACAATGCTCAACGTGCTTGCCGCGCGAACCACAGGCTGAAAAGCAGGAGTGCGGCGAAGCCGAAGGGAAAATAGAGCCGCACGCCGAGAACAAGGTACTGAATGGCGCCGGCCGCAATGGTGAAGACGAACTCGACCAGGCCGAGATGCGTGCTCATGGGCTCATGCCAGTCGGCGTAGTAGATACGATACTGGAGGCCGAACAAGCCGCCGGTGAAACCGATGGTCGAGACCAGCAGGCAGGCGAACGCCGAAGCGAAGGTGACTTCCGGGCCGCGTCCGAGCGAAAGCAGCCGGGCGGCGAACAGGCCGGGCGCGAAGGCAAGCGCCGCCCCGGCGGCGAACAGCAGCGCGACGATGCGGATCTTCGCCGGTGTCGCCCATGCGTCGAGCAGGAGGTTGAGGACGACGCTGGCGGTCATCGCCGCAGTCCAAAGCAACATACCCGCAAAAGCCTGGCCCAGCGACGGCAGCGCGTGCCGCGAGCGTGCGACAAGTGCGCCGATGGAAACCGCGGCGCGGTATGGGCGGTCCGGGTGCGTCACAGGCGGCCGGTTACCGCGATCCAGCGATAGTCGGGGCCTTCGAAACCGTACTGGCGCACGGCGATCAGCACCGCATAGGCGGAAAGCCCCTTCATCGAAAAGGTCTGCACGCCGCCGAGCCGATAGCCGTTCGGGCAGCCGCGGCTCTTGGGGATCGTCTTGTCCTCGTGCAGCACCCTGGTCGTGCCGCCGTCATGCGCCTCGATGCGAAGCAGGCGGAAGCCGTTGATCTCGCCCTGGCTGTTGCAGGTGTCCATGCCCGGAAGGTTGTTGAGGGCGATTTCCTCCAGACGGAACTCCAGCGCCTCGTCCACCGGGGCAAGGATCGGTCGCGGATTGACCACCATGCGGTAGGGGTCGGCGGAAAGTTCGGTCACCGGGTTGAGACCGGCGGTGATGCCGCGGTTGGCGGTAAGCTCTGCCTGCGGCACGATCTTTTCGCCCTTGTCGCGCGCTTGCTTGCGCGCGGTCTCCAGCACAGCGCCTTCGTCCTCCAGCCGCACGCGCACCGGCGTTCCCTTGAGGAATTCGTCGGTCGCGGTGTCGATGTAGTAGCGATTGGCATAGGGAAAGCCCGAGCCGTCCTGCACGCCGTATTCCTCGAAGGCGAAGGTGTCGCCGTCCTGGCTGAAGCCGAGTATCTCCAGCGCGGCGACGTCGCCGGCCAGCGCCGGCAGGCTTGCCACGGTCTGGCCGAGCACGAGGGCGGCAAGCAGCGTCACGAATCGCATGGGCAACCTCTCTCCATTGGCCGAAAGCGGCCCATCATGGCAGCGCCGGAGCGCCGCCGCACGAGAATTGTTCAGCCGATGCATCCAAACGGTTGCCAGTTCGTTGCTGGAAAGCAGAAACGGAGAACGGCCATGAACATTCGCGAGCACATGGAAGTGATCGGCGCCGACGGCGTCCATATCGGCACCGTCGACCGGGTGGAGGGCGACCGCATCAAGCTGACCAAGGCCGACAGCGGCATGGGTTCGCATGAGGGCCATCATCACTACATCCCGAAGAGCCTGATCGCCGGCGTGGAAGGCGACCGCGTGCGGCTTTCGGCAAACTCGGAGGTCGTGGCCGACGAATTCGAGGAGGAAGAATCCGACCCGACCTGACCGCCCGCCCGCTGTCAGCGGCGCGACGACCAGACCGGGAAGACGTCGCCGTCAGCCGGCGTGGCTGCATGGACGCCGCGTGCTATGGCGCGCGCCATGGTAGCGCCGGCCGCGGCATAGAGGTCGATCGCCCCGTCCGGCGAGGGCACGATTCCGCTGCCGCCCGTCGCCAGCGAAAACACAAGGTCGCCGTCGGCCGGCGTGTGCGCTGGCCAGATCGCGCGGGCAAAGCCGTCATGTGCGGCGATCGCCAGCCTCTTGGCTGCGGCCTTCGTCAGCACGGCGTCGGTGGCGATGACGGCGATCGTCGTGTTTTCCAGCCCGGTGAGCCTGTCGCGGAATTTCAGCCGCACCTGCTGTGCGTCCGCCGGCAGCGGCGAGGGCAGGCCGATACCGCCGAATTCGTCGCCGACCTCCCAGGGGGCGGCCCAGAAGTGCCGCGATAGCCCGACCGTCATCGAGCCGACTGCATTGGCCACCGCCAGCGCGGCGACCGTGATGCCGCTCGGCAGCACCGTAGAGGCGGAACCCAGGCCGCCCTTGAGCCCGGAGGTCAGAGCACCCGTGCCGGCGCCGACGCTGCCCAGCGCGAAATCGGCCGCCGCCTGCTGCGCAGACTGGTAGCCGAGTTCCCGATAGGGTGGATAGCGGCCCCAGTCCTTGTCGCCGCCATTGATCAGGTCGAACAGGATCGCGCCCGGCACGATCGGCACACGCCGTCCGCGCACCTCGAAGCCGACGCCCTTTTCGCGCAGCGCCGCCTGCACGCCGGAAGCGGCGTCGAGCCCGAAGGCCGAGCCGCCCGACAGAACGATGGCGTTGATCGCCTCGACCGAATTGTGCGGTTCCAGAAGGTCCGTCTCGCGCGTGCCCGGCGCACCGCCCAGAACCTGCACGGAGGCGACCGCCGGCGTATCGCACAGAATGGCGGTGACGCCGGATTTCAGCCGCGCATCCTCGGCGTTGCCGACGCTCAGGCCCGCGACGTCGGTCAGCAGGTTCCGCATTCCCGCCTTGAACATCACTGGCCCTCCTGCGGCAGCGGCATGAACTTGCCGCCGTCGAAGCGGAAGAGCCGATAGGGATTCCTGGTCAGGTCGCCCTTGGCGTCGAAGCGCACCGGACCGATGGCGGTGACGAAATCCTGGCCGGTGAGTTCCTGCGCCACCGGCTTGCCGTCCTTGGCGGCGCGGGCGGCCGCCGACCATGCCACCTCGACCGCCGCGTAGGCGGGCAGGGCATAGCCTTCCGGGATGATTTTCGCGGCGGCGAAGTCGTCCAGCGTCTTCATGTCGGCCTCGTCCGCCCATTCGGGCATGGCGACCATCAGCGTGCCTTGCGCATAGGGAACGTCGCCGGGCGCCGCGCGCAGCGCCTCACCGCCGGCGAAGGTCACGCCGGCCTCGAGCTGGGCTGCGTCCCGGCCCATGATCGCCACATCGTCGCCATCGCCGCCGGCGAAGACGCGCGTCGCGCCTGCCCGCTTCAGCCGGCCGACCAGCCCGATCTGGTTGTCGCTGTCGGGCCGGTAGGTGTCGATGAAGACCGGCTTCAGCGCCGCCCGCTCGGCGGCATTGCGCACCGTCTCGGCGAGTTCGCGGCCGTAGATCGTGCCGTCGTCGACGATGGCGAAGAGATCGCCGCGCCAGAGTTTCGTCAGCAGGGAGGCTGCCGCATTGCGCTCGTCGTCGCCGCGCGGGCCGAGCCGCCACACCGGCCAGCCGGTCTTCTCGCGGCGGTCGGTCAGGCTTTCGGTGCGCACGCCGATGGTGACGACCGGAATGCCGGCATCCTTCAGGATCGGCAGCGCCGCCTCGATCGCCTCGGTGCAGAGAAAGCCGATGACGACATCGACCTTGGCGTCGGCAAAGCCGCGCGCGGCTGCCGCCCCGCCTTCCGCCGTGCAGGCATCGTCGGCGGTCCTGATCTCGACGCCGAGCGCCTTGGCGGCGATGCCCGCGCCCTGGCTCACCTGCCGGCCGAGCGGCTCGTTCGGACCCGAGAGCGGCGCAGAGATGCCGACCGTCAGCGCTTCGGCGCGTGCTGCGCCGGCAAACAGCAGGCAGCAGACGCTGGCGATGATGGCGGAGGTCGAGCGCATGGTTTTCTGCGGCTTTCCTGGCCCGGAGGCGGAGTTGTGGCGTCGGTTTCTAAAGCCTGCCCCGAATTGGTGCAACTCGACGCAAGTGGAACAGCCAGCATTAACACTTCGCTTGTAGCATCCGGCTTTCATTCATACATAATCGGCGGGTCAGGCTGGGAATCCATCGTGCTGAAGAAGAATGACATAGGGCCGCAGGCTTATCGCGACGCGATGAGCCATTTCGCCGGCCACGTCCATGTGGTGACGACGGACGGGCCGGGCGGCAAGCGCGGCGCGACGGTGATCGCCGCCTGTTCCGTCTCCGACACGCCGCCGACGGTGCTTGTCTGCCTCAATCGCGAGAATCCCCGGAACGAACCCTTTCTCGTCAACGGCCGCTTCGCGCTGAACACGCTGTCCTCGCATCACCAGTCCCTCTCGGCGGGCTTCTCCGGCCAGACCGGGCTGCCACCGGAAGAGCGTTTCTCGCTCGGCGAGTGGGACACGATCGCGACCGGCGCGCCCACGCTGAAGGATGCGCTCGCCGTGTTCGACTGCGAGCTGGTCGATCACAAGGATCTGGCCACCCATCGTGTGCTTTTTGGCAAGGTGACAGGCCTGCGCATCGGCGATAATTTGCATC
>CAZBBT010000186.1:0-5208 GCA_964490065.1 uncultured Mesorhizobium sp.
ACGCCGAGTTCAACCTGCTCTACGACCGCGGCACCATCTTCGGCCTGAAGACCGGCGGTAACGTCGCCTCGATCCTGTCCAGCCTGCCGCCGGCGGTAAAGTGGCCGTAAAATTACGGTGAGATGGACGTGAATCGCATTCGTGCCCAAATCGGCCGATTGCGGCGACGGATTATGGCATAAGTGCCTCCGGCAAATATCTTTTTCGTCTAATACCCGGCAGCGAGCGCGCCGATATTTTTCTGCTCGGGCCGGGAAACGCCGGCGGCTCAGTTTCCCAGAAGCCGCGACCCGACGCGACCGGACGGCCCGCCGAAAAGGGCACGTCGCCCGATTTGTCCAGGAGAGCCTGCCATGCGCAAGCTTGTCGTCTCAGCCACCGCACTGACCTTCCTTGCCACCGCTTCGGTCGCCTTTGCGGCGGTCAAGCACACCACCGGCAAGGTCAAGACCTATGACGGAACAGCCATGAGCCTCATGCTCGAAGACGGCTCGACCTTCACCCTGCCCAAGACCTTCAAGAATCCCGGCCTGAAGACCGGCGAAAAGGTCCGCGTTTCGTGGGAAACGAGCGGCAAGAAGAAGCTCGTCGAGAGCGTCAAGATCATGAAGTGACGGCCGTCGCGGCAACGGTGCGAGAAGGCGGGGCCTGCTTCGACGGCTCCGCCTTCATTTTGCGGCAACCAAAATCCGCCTTTCGTGTTATGCTGCCATTCGACCGGAACACGGAAAGGAGGAACCGATGAAGGAATTTCAATGCGGCTCGCTCGTCCCCGGCTGCAAGTGGCATACGCGCGCCGAAGACGAAGCGGAAGTCATGCGCCGCGCCGTCGAACACATGCGAGAAACGCACGGTGAAACCATCATCCGCGAAACGATGATCGAAGCTATCCGTTCGCGCATCGAAAACGTTCGCGACGCGGCCTAGCCTGCGGAATTTGCGGCGCGCTCGATGAGCGCGTCGCGTCCGAGCGCAAATTCCGACTCGATCCAGTCGTTTTCCAACCGCTTCAACGCTTGCCCGAGCTTCGGCCCCGCTGGAATGCCAAGCGCGGCAAGATCGGCGCCCTTCACCGGGAAGCGCGGCTTTCGCCATTTTTCGGCGAAGGCGAGCAGCCGCGAGAACCCGCCCGCTTCCATCATCGCAGCGTCATCCTCGGCGGCGCGCCAGCGTGCCGATGCCAGCGCTAGGCGCAGCCGGTCGGCAATGCCTTGTGGATCGCCGCGATAGAGCGCCTTAGCCAGCACCGCCTCCGTCGTCTTCGCCTCGACGGGCGCCGTCAGCGCCCAGCGCTGGACCCGGTTCGCCTCGTCCTTGGAAAACCGCAGCCGTTCGGCCATGGCCTTCATACGAGCAGCGTCCGGCGGCACGATCGCTTCCAGGCGAAGCAGCGCATCGGGCGTCCAGCCGAGATCCTGCCCGGTCCTCACAAGGCCATGGACGGCGTCGATGCCCCACTTCTCGCTCTCGGGCAGCACGCGCGACAGAACGCCGGCCTGTCGCATCCACAAAAGCGCCCGCGACGGATCGGGCGCGGCGAGCAGCTTCTTCAATTCCATCCAGACGCGCTCGGCCGAAAGCCGGTCGAGACCTTCCTTCATCCGGGCGCAGGCCTTGAGCCCCTCGGCATCGGGCCGCCCGTCGCCATACCAGGCAAAGAAACGGAAAAAACGCAGGATGCGCAGATAGTCCTCGCGGATGCGCGCCTCGGCGTCGCCGATGAAGCGCAGCCGCCTTGCGGCGATGTCGGTGAGGCCACCGACCAGGTCGATCACGGTGCCGTCGGCCTCGGCATAAAGCGCGTTGATGGTGAAGTCGCGCCGCTCGGCGTCCGACTTCCAGTCCCGGCCGAAGGAGACTTTCGCGTGCCGCCCGTCTGTCTCGATGTCGGCGCGAAGCGTGGTGACTTCATACGGCTTCCCGCCGGCCACCACCGTCACGGTGCCGTGCTCGATGCCGGTCGGCACGGGTTTGAATCCGGCTGCTTCGGCGCGCCGCACCGTCTCCTGCGGCAGGGTCGTGGTGGCGATGTCGACATCGGCGACCGCCTGCCCCATCAGCGCGTTGCGCACCGCGCCGCCGGCGATCCGCGCCTGTTCGCCGTCCTGCGACAGCGCTACCAGCAGTTTCTGCAGGTGCCTTTCGCGCAGCCAGTCGGCGCTGCTTGCTATCGAGACAGGCGCGCTCACGCGTAGAGCCTTTCGTAGAGCGTGCGGATGATGCCCGCCGTCACGCCCCATATCCGATTGCCGTCATAGGGCATCTCGTAGAAGAACCATTCGAGGTCGTTCCAGAAGCGGCTGCCGCGACTATGGTTGGCCGGGTCCATCAGGAAGGAAAGCGGCACCTCGAAGGCAAGATCGACCTCGTCCGGATTGAGCCGGAGTTCGAAACCCGGCCGCACCACCGAAAGGATCGGCGCGATCCGGTAGCCGCTGCCGGCGACATAGTCGGGCATGCGGCCGACCACCTCGATGAATTCCGCGCCAAGGCTGATTTCCTCGAACGCCTCGCGCAGCGCCGCGGCTTCCGCCGAGTTGTCCTCGGGATCGATGCGTCCGCCCGGGAAAGCCACCTGGCCGGTATGATCGCGCAGCGTTTCCGCACGCTTGGTGAGAAGGACGGTCGCCTCCGCGCCCCGGTCCACCACCGGGATAAGCACGGCTGCGTCGCGCAGCGGTTCGCCGCGCAGATAAAGCCGCGGATGGCCGGGATTGAAACGGTGGTCGCCGAAGAGCTCGCCGGGCGGCGCCGGCGTCTGCGCCGCCGCGCGCTGCCGAAAGTCCGCGGCCGAGAAAGGAACGGGAGCTTTCTGGTCCATTACGGGCTCAGTTCCGCCAGCCGCGCGACCGGCATGATCGGAAAGACAGCGCCGCGCGAGCGCACGGCAAACATCGCCTGCCCGTCTACCATGATCTCCTCGCCATGCTCGACCAGTTCATACATCACCGGCCGCGCCACCAGCGCCTCCAGCCGGCCGCGCACCAGCACATAGGGCTTCAGCCCGCCGGTCTCGTCCTCGTCGACGAAGCGCAGGGCATGCTCGGGGCCGGCCTCCACCACATCGCCGACATTGGTGCGGAAGACTATGACCCGGTCGTCGCCGGCACCGGAAACATTCACCTCGACGGCGACGAAAGGGGCATCGACGACGCGGATGCCGACCCGCTCCACCGGCGTCACCAGATAGGTCTTGCCGTCTTCGTCCTTGCGCAGGACCGTCGAAAAAAGCTGCACCAGTGGCGCCCGCCCGATCGGCGTGCCCATGTAGAACCAGGTGCCGTCCTGCCGGATTTCCATGTCGATATCGCCGCAGAAGGGTGGATTCCAGCGATCCACCGGCGGCAATCCCTTGCCGGCGCGGGCCGCGCGCGCGACCAGCGCTTCCAGCCCGCGCGCATCGGCGGCGTCCGCAAGCCTGTCGGCAACCTGTCGGGAGGATTCGGCCATCGTCACGAAATAGTCACTGTTGTTGCGCTTGTCAGCCTAAGCCCGTGATTTAAGTTTTGCATGGGCCACGCGGAGCCGATTCGCGGTTTTGCGCGTTGCTATAGCGCGGTCGTTGTTCCAGCCAGAAGGATCGATGCGGCATGAGCGTGATCGTCAAGGAAAGCCCGTTGGACGAAAAGGACATGGTGGCCCAGGCCGAAAAGGCGCTGGCCGACATTTCCCGCATTCGCGACGGCGTCGGCCGCGTCATCTTCGGCCAGGAAGGCGTGGTGGAACGCACGCTGGTGGCGCTGTTGGCGGGCGGCCATGCGCTGCTGGTAGGCGTCCCGGGCCTCGCCAAGACCAAGCTGGTCGAGACGCTGGGCATCGTGCTCGGGCTGGATTCGCGCCGCATCCAGTTCACGCCGGACCTGATGCCCTCCGATATCCTCGGCTCCGAGGTGATGGAGCAGGATGAGACGGGCAAGCGCTCCTTCCGCTTCATCTCCGGGCCGATCTTCGCGCAGCTTCTGATGGCCGACGAGATCAACCGCGCCTCGCCCCGCACCCAGTCGGCGCTGCTGCAGGCGATGCAGGAATACCACGTCACGGTGGCCGGCGCGCGCCATGACCTGCCCTCCCCCTTCCATGTGCTGGCCACCCAGAACCCGCTCGAGCAGGAAGGCACCTATCCGCTGCCCGAAGCGCAGCTCGACCGTTTTCTCATGCAGATCGACATCCTCTATCCCGATCTCGAAGCCGAACGCCGCATCCTGCTGGAAACGACGGGCGTCGACGAAGCGAAGGCCCTCAATGTCGTCGAGCCCGCGCGGCTGAAGGAAATACAGACGCTGATCCGCCGCATGCCCGTCCCCGAAACGGTGGTCGAGGCGATCCTCAAGCTGGTGCGCTCGGCGCGTCCCGGCCAAGGGGCTGATTTGAGCAACGCCGACACCGCCAAGCACGTCGCCTGGGGTCCCGGCCCGCGCGCCAGCCAGGCCCTGACGCTTTGCACCCGCGCCCGCGCGCTCTACGACGGGCGGCTGGCGCCTTCGATCGACGACGTGCGCGCGCTGGCCGAACCGGTGCTGCAGCACCGCATGGCGCTGACTTTCGCGGCCCGCGCCGAGGGCATGAACGTGCGCGACGTGGTGGCGAAACTTGTGAAAGGCATTTGATGGCTCGTATCGGCGAGGCGCAGGCACCGGTCGCCACCCGCGACGCGCTCGCCCGCGGCCGGCTGAGGGCATCGCTCGTCCCCGACCTGCTGGTCGAGGCGCGCCGCATCGTCAACACCGTGATCGCCGGCTGGCACGGCCGCCGCAAGCAGGGCATCGGCGAGAATTTCTGGCAGTTCCGGCCCTATGTCGAAGGGGAGTCGGTCAACCGGATCGACTGGCGGCGCTCCGCCCGCGACGACCATACCTATGTGCGCGACCGCGAGTGGGAGGCCGCGCACACGGTCTGGCTGTGGGCCGATCCTTCGCCGTCCATGCTCTACAAGTCCGCCGGCGCCTCCACCTCCAAGGAATCGCGCGCGCTGGTGCTGGCGCTCGCCCTGGCCGAGCTTTTGTCGCGTTCCGGCGAGCGCATCGCCTGGCCGGGCCTGACCGATCCGTTCACCAACCGCAACGGCGCCGAACGTATCGCCTCGCATCTGACGCACACCGTCGACCTGCCGGCGCGGCCCGACCTGTCGAACATCCGCCGCTTTTCCGACGTCGTTCTGGTGTCCGACTTCCTCGATCCGGTGGACGAAACGACCGGTTGGCTCGACGC
>CAZBBT010000187.1:0-5205 GCA_964490065.1 uncultured Mesorhizobium sp.
GCGACGCCCGCATCGCCATGATCTACGAGGGCGCCAACGGCATCCAGGCGCTCGACCTTGTCGGCCGCAAGCTGGCGATGAACGGCGGCCGCGCGATCCAGGCCTTTTTCAAGGAGGTCGGCGACTTCTGCGAGGAGAACCGTTCCGATGAGAAGATGGCGCCTTTCACCAAGGCCTTGAAGAAGGGCTTGAACGATCTCCAGGCGGCCACGTTGTGGCTGATGCAGAACGGCATGAAGAACCCCGACAATGCGGGTGCCGCCTCCACCGATTACATGCACCTCACCGGTCTCGTCGTGCTGGGCTACATGTGGGGGCTGATGGTCAAGACCGCGCAGGCCGCGCTCACCGGCGGTGCGGGCGACGGCGCTTCCTTCTACGAGAACAAGATCACGACGGCGCGCTACTTCATGGAGCGCGAGATGCCCGGGACCGCCGCTCACCTCGCCCGCCTCTCGTCAGGCGCGGATGCGATGATGGCGCTGCCCGCCGAGGCGTTTTAAGGTGGGCTACGCCGTCGTCCCCCTCCCCCTTGAGGGGAGGGTGGCCCGAAGGGCCGGGAGGGGACCGCGCGGCAGTGCGCCAACGTTTCTTCCTCTCGAAGGAAGCGTATGGAGGATTGAGACAGTGCCTCGTACCCGCATCAGCTTCGAGATGAGGCAAAAAGCGCGCGCACTCCGTCTGCGCATGACGAAAGCGGAGTCCTTGCTTTGGTACGAACTGCGCTCGTTCCGTCCTCAGGGGCTTGTGTTCCGACGCCAGCAGCCTATCGGACCCTACATCGTCGACTTTGTTTGTCCCTCGGCTAGGTTGATTGTCGAGGTCGATGGCGATTGCCATGAAACCGATGCCGGCAAGCGTCACGATGCCAATCGGGATTTCTATTTGGGCTCTCTCGGCTATTCCATCCTCAGGATCGACGAGCCGGATGTGATGAATAATGCGTGGCATGTTGGGCAGATGGTGAGGGAAAGAGTCGAGGCCGTCGCCGCCGCCCCCTCCCGGCCGCTGCGCGGCCACCCTCCCCTCAAGGGGGAGGGGAACGACGGAGCGCTGCCATGACCGCCCCCGCCGACATCCTCGCCCTCCCCAAGCCAGCCTGGATCACCGAGGACGTCGCCATGCTCTACGACATGGCGCACCGCTTCATGGCCGACGAGATCGCGCCGCATTACGATGCCTACGAGAAGAACGAGATCGTCGACCGCTCGGCCTGGGAGAAGGCAGGCGCGGCGGGCCTGCTCTGCCCCTCCATGCCGGAAGACTATGGCGGAGCGGGCGGCACGTTCGCGCATGAGAGCGCCATTATCGAAGCGATCGGGCATGTCGGCGTCGACGGCTTCGGCATCGGCCTGCACAACGCCATCGTCGCGCCCTACATCCTCCATTACGGCTCGGAGGAGCAGAAGAAGAAGTGGCTGCCGAAAATGGCGAGCGGCGAACTGATCGGCGCCATCGCCATGACCGAGCCCGGCGCCGGCTCCGACCTGCAAGGCATCAAGACGCGGGCCGAGAAGGTGGGCAACCAGTATCGCATCAGTGGTTCCAAGACCTTCATCACCAATGGCCAGAACGCCAACCTGATCGTCGTCGTAACCAAGACCGATCCTTCGAAGGGCGCCAAGGGCACCTCGCTGATCGTGGTCGAGACCGACGAGGTCGAAGGCTTCGAGCGCGGCCGCAACCTCGACAAGATCGGGCTCAAGGCCAACGATACCTCCGAACTGTTCTTCAACGACGTCACCGTGCCGACCGCCAACCTGCTTGGCGCCGAGGAGGGCCAGGGTTTCGTCCAGCTCATGCAGCAATTGCCGCAGGAGCGGCTGATGATCGGCACCGGCGCCATCGCCATGGCCGAGCGGGCGCTGGCCGCGACTATCGGCTACGTGAAGGAACGGCAGGCCTTCGGCCAGAAGATCATCGATTTCCAGAACACCCAGTTCAAGCTGGCCGAGTTGAAGACAGAGATCACCATCGGCCGCGTCTTCTACAACGATTGCGTCACCCGCCATCTCTCCGGCGGGCTCGACCCGGTCACGGCCTCGATGGCGAAATACTGGCTGTCCGACCTGCAGGGAAAAGTCGTCGACGAATGCCTGCAACTCTTCGGCGGCTATGGCTATATGAATGAATATCCGATTGCCCGCATGTACCGCGACGCCCGCGTGCAACGCATCTATGGCGGCACCAACGAGATCATGAAATTGCTGATCGCGCGCTCGCTCTGAGCGCCGATCCGCATCCGAGGAGAAAAAGAATGGCCGAAGCCTATGTTTACGACGCCGTGCGCACGCCGCGCGGCAGGGGCAAGAAGGACGGATCGCTGCACGAGGTACCGGCCGTCCGCCTTGCTGCGAAGACGCTGGAAGCGGTGCGTGACCGCAACGGCCTCGACACAAGTGAAGTCGACGACATCATCTTCGGCTGCGTCGATCCGGTCGGCGAGGCCGGCTCGGTGATCCCGCGCGCGGCGGCCTTCGAGGCCGGCTATGACGACAAGGCGCCGGGCATGCAGATCTCGCGCTTCTGCGCCTCGGGATTGGACGCCATCAATTTCGGCGCCGCCAAGATCGCGCAAGGGGCGGACGACATCGTGATCGCCGGCGGCGTGGAATCGATGAGCCGCGTCGGCATGGGCGCCTCCGGCGGCGCCTGGTTCATGGACCCGTCGGTCGGCCTGCCCGGCTGGTTCGTGCCGCAGGGCATCTCGGCCGACCTGATCGCCACAAAATATGGCTTCTCCCGCGACGACGTCGACGCCTATGCGGTGGAGAGCCAGAAGCGCGCCGCCAATTCCTGGGAGAAAGGGTACTTCAAGAACTCCGTCATCCCGATCAGGGACCAGAACGGCCTGACCATTCTCGACCGCGACGAGCACATGCGGCCCTCGACCGACATGCAGTCGCTGGCGGCTCTCAATCCTTCCTTCGTCATGCCCGGCGAACTGGGCGGCTTCGACGCGGTGGCGGTGCAGAAGCACCCCGAGATCGAGGAAGTGAACCACGTCCACCATGCCGGCAATTCGTCGGGCATCGTCGATGGCGCGGCCGCCGTGCTGCTCGGTTCCAAGAAGGGCGGCAAGGCGATGGGGCTCAAGCCGCGCGCCCGCATCCGCGCCTTCGCCAATATCGGCTCGGAGCCGGTGCTGATGCTGACCGGCCCGGTGGACGTGACGGAAAAGCTGCTGAAGCGCGCCAAGATGAAACTGTCGGACATCGACCTGTTCGAACTCAACGAGGCCTTCGCCTCGGTCGTGCTGCGCTACATGCAGGCTTTCGACATCCCGCATGACAAGGTCAACGTCAATGGCGGCGCCATCGCCATGGGCCATCCGCTCGGCGCAACCGGCGCGATGATCTTCGGCACGGTGCTCGACGAACTGGAGCGGCGCGACTTGAACACCGCGCTGGTGACCTTGTGCATCGGCGCCGGCATGGGCACCGCGACGATTATCGAGCGGGTGTAGCGCCAGCTTTCCCTCCCCCTTGAGGGGAGGGTGGTCCGCATAGCGGACCGGGTGGGGTCCTCGCGGCAGCGCGCCGACCTTCACCGACAGGAATGAGCGTCGAGCTTGTCCGAGGCGACCCCACCCGCCTTGCTTCGCTCGGCACCCTCCCCTCAAGGGGGAGGGAAACGCAGCGCCAATCGGGAGAACCGCTCCAATGACCGCCTACAAAAACTTCACCGTCGAAACCGACGCCGACGGCATCGCGCTCGTCACCTGGGACATGCCCGACCGTTCCATGAACGTCTTCACCGAGGAGGTGATGGACGAACTGGACAGGATCATCGACCAGGTCGTGGCCGACGCCGCCGTCAAGGGAGCCGTCATAACCTCCGGCAAGGAAACCTTCTCCGGCGGCGCGGACCTGACCATGCTCAAGCGCCAGCTCGAGCGTTTCCACGCCGAGAAGGCGAAGGACCCGGAAGCGGCGACGAAGATGCTGTTCGAGGGCGCCGGCCGCATGACATGGCTGTGGCGCAAGCTGGAGACCTGCGGCAAGCCGTGGGTGTCGGCCATCAACGGCACCTGCATGGGCGGCGCGTTCGAACTGTCGCTGGCCTGCCACGGCCGCGTCGCCGCCGACTCGGACAAGGTCAGGATGGCGCTTCCCGAGGTGAAGGTCGGCATCTTCCCCGGCGCCGGCGGCACCCAGCGCGTGCCCCGCCTGACCGACCAGCAGCAGGCGCTGCAGATGCTCACCTCCGGCCAGAACCTTTCACCGCAGAAGGCGAAGTCGATGGGCCTTGTCACCGAGATCGCGGAACCGAAGAAACTCATCGAGGCGGCCAAGGCGATGATCCGCAACGGGCTTTCGCCGGTGGCGCCGTGGGACCAGAAGGGTTTCAAGCTGCCCGGCGGTCCGATCTATTCGGTTGCGGGTGCGAATCTCTGGCCGCCGGCCATCGCCATCCTGCGCCGCGAGACCTACGGCAACTATCCGGCCGCCGCGGCGATCCTGAAATGCGTCTACGAGGGCCTGCTGGTGCCATTCGACACCGGCCTCAGGATCGAGCAGCGCTATTTCACCGAGATCATGCAGTCGAAGGAAGCCGCTGCCATGATCCGCTCGCTGTTCGTTTCGCTCCAGGAACTGAACAAGGGCGCACGCCGCCCTGAGGGCGTGCCGCAAACCAGGTTCAAGAAGATCGGCGTGCTGGGCGCCGGCTTCATGGGGGCCGGCATCGCCTATGTCACGGCCAAGGCCGGCATCCCGGTCGTGCTGCTCGACCGCGACGTGGAGTCGGCGCAAAAAGGCAAGGATCATTCGGCCGGCATCATGGACGGGCTCATCAAGAAAGGCCGCGCCAGGCCGGAAGACAAGGAAAAGCTCCTGTCGCTCATCACGCCGACCGCCGACTATGCCGACCTCGACGGCTGCGACCTCGTCATCGAGGCGGTGTTCGAGGATTCGGCGGTGAAGAAGGCGGCGACCGAGCAGGCCGAGGCGGTGCTGAAGTCCTCCGCCATCTTCGCCTCCAACACCTCGACCATTCCGATCACGGCGCTGGCGAAGAATTCGGCGCGGCCGAAGAATTTTGTCGGCATCCATTTCTTCTCGCCCGTCGACAAGATGATGCTGGTCGAGATCATTCTGGGCAAGAAGACCGGCGACAAGGCGCTGGCCCGGGCTATCGACTATGTGCGGGCGATCAAGAAGACGCCGATCGTCGTCAACGACACGCGCGGCTTCTACGTCAACC
>CAZBBT010000188.1:0-5203 GCA_964490065.1 uncultured Mesorhizobium sp.
GGTCGGCGACGCGGGCGAGCTGCCAGGCCTGCTCCTCTTCCAGGAACTGCGCCTCATCGACGAAGACGCAGTGGACGGTCGTATGAGCGTGATGCTCGGTGATGCGGGCGAAAAGGTCGTCGCCGCCGCGGAACATCTCCGCCTCGGCTTCCAGTCCGATGCGGGATGAAATGACGCCGACATCGCCGTTGCGGTAGTGGCCGGCGACGAACAGCATGGTGGTCATGCCGCTCTCGCGGTAGTTGTAGGACGCCTGAAGCAGCATCGTCGTCTTGCCGGCGTTCATCGTCGCGTAGTGGAAATAGAGCTTGGCCATCGGCTCTTTTAAGCCGAACCGGCCGGGCAGGGGGAGGGGGCAGGCCTGTTCCATCCACCAAAAACGAAACGCCGTGTCGCTGATCGGCCAGAGCGCGCCGCCCCTCGTGAAGTGTAGCCGCTTGAAAGCACACCAAAATGGTGTTTGGCTGACGGCGAAAGGGGGCCGGCCGGCGAGCAGAAACCGGAAGCCAGCCGGATGGAAAGGATCAACGCAGTTCCACTGCGAACCAATCGAAATGGGAGAACAATCATGTCGCGTATGAAAGCTATCGTCGCCGGCCTCGGCCTGGCGACTTTTCTGTCCACGGGCGCGGCCTTCGCCGGCGACGCCGAAAGCTGCAAGACCGTGCGCCTGTCCGACGTCGGCTGGACCGATATCCAGGCCACCACCGGCGTCGCGTCGGTGCTGCTCACCGCGCTCGGCTACGAGCCCGAGGTCATCCAGCTTTCCGTGCCGGTGACCTATGCGTCGCTGAAGAACAACGACCTGGACGTCTTCCTCGGCAACTGGATGCCGTCCATGACCAACGACATCAAGGACTACACAGCCGACGGTTCGGTGGAGACGATCAGCGAGAACCTGTCGGGTGCCGGCTATGGCCTGGTCGTGCCGACCTATGTCGCCGACGCCGGCGTGAAGACGCTGACCGACATCGGCAAGTTCGCCGACAAGTTCGACCACAAGATCTATGGCATCGAGGCCGGCAACGACGGCAACCGCATCATCCTCGACATGATCAAGAACCCGGCCGATAATCTGGAGGGCTTCGAACTGGTCGAATCCTCCGAAGCCGGCATGCTCACCCAGGCCGAGCAGTCGATGAAGGACAATCAGTGGATTGTCTTCCTCGGCTGGACGCCGCATCCGGTGATGGGCGCCATGAAGATCACCTATCTCGACGGCATGGGCGATTCGGGCTTCGGCGCCGCGACCGTCCACACCAATGTGCGCAAGGGCTACATGCAGGAATGCCCGAACGCCGGCGCCTTCATCAAGAACCTGAAGTTCACTCTCGACATGGAAGGCGAGATGATGGACGCCATCCTGAAGGGCGGCGACGCCAACACGGTGGCGACCGACTGGCTGAAGAAGCATCCCGACGCCATTACGCCGTGGATCCAGGGCGTGACCGCCTTTGACGGCAGCGACGCGGCTGCGGCGATCAAGACGGCGCTCGGAAGCTGATCGGCGATGGAGGCCGCATGATCGAAAAAGGGTGGCTCCGCAAGGGAGCCGCCCTTTTTCCTGTTCCCTAAAGCGTATCGCGATCTTTCAGATTCGCTCCGCACACTTTAGGTTTTTTGATTTTACGCATGTCTTTATCCCGAGGTCGGTTTCCACTTTCGGAAGACATGCGTTGGCGGACAGGCTGTGACAGAATGGCCGCGACCAAGCGGCAGCGCATGAGAGGGGCGTGATGGACCCGGTTTCGAAATTCCTGATGGCCTGGAAGATCCCCATCGGCGCATGGGGGAAGGCTTTCTTCACCTTCCTTACCGACAACTTCGATACCGTCTTCCGGGGCTTTTCGCGCGGGCTCAATTTCGTGCTCGACGGCGCTGTCGACTTTTTGCTGATGGTTCCGCCGGTGCTTCTGGCGCTGGTCATCGCTGGCATCGCCTGGCTGCTGCAACGGTCCAAGCCGCTGGCGATCGGCGTCTTCATCGGGCTGATCTTCATCCTCAACCAGAACCTCTGGAAGCAGACCGTCGAGACCCTGGTTCTGGTGGTAGCGGCGACTTTCTTCTCCATGCTGATCGGCGTGCCGCTCGGCATCTGGGCCGGCCACAAGCCCAAGGTCTATCGCGTCATGCAGCCTGTCCTCGACCTGATGCAGACGCTACCGACCTTCGTCTACCTCATACCGGTGTTGACGCTGTTCGGCCTGGGCAACGCGCCCGGCCTCGTCGTCACCATCATCTTTGTCATTCCCACCGCAGTCCGACTTACCCATCTCGGCATCACCTCGGTACCGAAAGCAATCATCGAGGCAGGCGAGGCGTTCGGCGCGACGAAACAACAACTGCTCTGGAAGGTAGAGTTGCCCTCGGCACTGCCGACGATCATGACGGGTCTGACCCAGTGCATCATGCTGTCGCTGTCGATGGTGGTGTTCGCCGCGCTGATCGGCGCCGGCGGTCTCGGCACCGAGATCAATCGGGCGCTCGGCTCGCGTCGCATCGACCTCGGGCTTGAATCCGGCCTCGCCATCGTCGTGCTCGCCATCGTGCTCGACCGCATGACGCGTATCGGCGTGGGAGGCAAGAAATGAACGTCGCGGTCGATTTCAAGAACGTCGACATCGTCTTCGGACCGGACACCGGCAATGCGCTGGCCATGGTAGACAAGGGCGCGACACGCGCCGAGATCCTCGAAAAGACCGGCAACGTGCTGGGCTGCGCCGGCGCCAACCTGACGGTTCACGAGGGCGAGATTTCCGTCCTCATGGGCCTCTCGGGATCGGGCAAGTCGACGCTGCTGCGCGCCGTCAACCGGCTCAACGTCGTCTCCCGCGGCCAGGTGCTGGTGAAGGACGGCGACAGGACCGTCGATGTCGTCACCTGCGACGACGCCACGCTGCGGCGCCTGCGCCAGAAGCAGGTGGCGATGGTGTTCCAGCAGTTCGGCCTGCTGCCATGGCGCACGGTGGAGGAAAATGTCGGCTTCGGCCTTGAGCTTGCCGGCGTGCCGGATGCGGAGCGCAAGGAACGCGTGCATCGCCAGCTCAAGCTGGTCAATCTCGATCCGTGGGCCAAGAAATACGCGCACGAACTTTCCGGCGGCATGCAGCAGCGTGTCGGTCTTGCCCGCGCCTTCGCAACGGAAGCGCCTATCCTTTTGATGGACGAGCCGTTCTCGGCACTCGACCCACTGATCCGCACCAAACTCCAGGACGAGTTGCTGCAACTCCAGGCGGAGCTGAAAAAGACGATCATCTTCGTCAGCCACGATCTCGAGGAAGCGCTGAAGATCGGCAGCCACATCACCATCATGGAGGGGGGAAGGATCGTCCAGACCGGCGCGCCGGAAGACATCGTGCTCAAGCCCGCCAACGACTACGTGCGCGACTTCATCGCCAATGTGAACCCGCTCTCGGTGCTGACGGCCTGGAACGTGATGCGCGCGCTGCACGAACTGGAGAAGGACGGCGACGGCTGGGTCTGGCTCGACCGGCGCCAGACGACGCGTTTCAAGCTGGACGATCATGGGCTGGTTTCCGCCGCCGAGCGCGAGGGCAAGCCGGTCGAATGGGTTTCCTGCGACGACGTCGAGCAGCGTCCGGAGGATAGCAGCCAGGTGTTCTGGGCGACGCCCGGTACCTCGCTCAAGACGGTCATGCTGGCCATCCACCGTTCGCAGACCGCGCCGGTGGCGCTGTTCGACGACCATTCCAGCTTCGTCGGCGCGATCGGTGTGAGGGACGTGCTGAGCGCGGTGCTGAGAAGGTAACGAGCGCTTTCCACTCCCTGCTTGCGGGAGGTAATGAGCGATCTGCGAAGCAGATGAAAAGCCGACTGCCTGGCTTTTCGAGCGACGAACGTCGATAGGCAGGTGAGGGCAGCGCCGACCTCTTGTATGTTTGCGCTGCTCCTCATCCGTCAGTTCGTGACACCTTCTCCCCGTGAACGGGGAAGGAAGAGGAGCCGTGATGCCCGATTTCCTCTTTTCCGGTCCGGCCGATGCCGAAACCACGCAGCTTCTTGCCCATGGTGCCGGCGCGCCGATGGATTCGGACTGGATGAACGCCATGGCCGAGACGCTGGCGGAGCAAGGCATTCGTGTAGCGCGCTTCGAGTTCGCCTACATGGCGGCGCGGCGCGCCGGCCAGCGCAAGCCACCGCCGAGAGCCGAGACGCTGCTGGGCGAGTACCGTGCGGCCGTCGATGCTTTGCCATCTTCCGGGCGGCTGCTGATCGGCGGCAAGTCGCTCGGCGGGCGTGTCGCCTCCATGGTGGCGGACGAATTGTTTTCCGCCGGCGGGATCGGCGGACTGGTCTGTCTCGGCTATCCGTTCCATCCGCCGGGATCGCCTCAAAAGCTGCGCACGGCGCATCTCGAAAGCCTCGAATGTCCGACCTTGATCTGTCAGGGCACGCGCGACCCGTTCGGCACGCAGGACGAAGTGGCCGGCTATGCGCTTTCGAAGGCCATTTCCATCCGCTGGCTACCAGGCGACCATGACCTCAAGCCGCGCAAGGCCGACGGTGTGAAGCTCGGCGACAATCTTGCGGCTGTGGCGGAGGCGGTGGCTGGATGGGAAGGCGGGTCGCCCTGAGAAGACGAGGCGGACCGTTTTCTCCTGGCTGTCGGGTGCTGCGAATGTTGGCAATCGCGGATCGCAAAACTATCTGATGTCCCATGCCGCGAGGCGAGACATGCAGACAAAATATTCCATTCAGGACCAAGCAGCAGACGGTCGGATCGCGCGAATGGCGGGCAATGACGGCGACACGCTTGTGAAGCCGCGCGTGCGCGCCAAGCCCAAGGTCGAGCGGCCGAAGCTCTACAAGGTCATCCTGCTCAACGACGACTACACGCCGCGCGAGTTCGTGGTGCGGGTGCTCAAGGCCGAGTTCCGGCTGAGCGAGGACCAGGCGCACCGCGTCATGATCACCGCGCATCGGCGGGGCGTATGCGTGGTGGCGGTGTTCACCAAGGACGTCGCCGAGACAAAGGCCATCCGCGCCACCGACGCCGGCAAGGCGGCCGGCTATCCACTGACGTTTACCACGGAACCGGAGGAGTAACTGAGGAGGGCGGTAGGGCAGTATGGCCGCGTTCGGGGGGTGAATGCTTCTTGCGCAGGCTGCTTCGGTCAGTTTGCAGTTCTACTGCCCTACTGCCCTACTGCCCTACTGCCCTACTGCCCTACTGCCCTACTGC